>CALKVW010000040.1 GCA_938004785.1 uncultured Polyangiaceae bacterium | reverse complement strand
GATCACCGGTGGCATCGCGGGCATCGTGCGCGTCGAGGAGCGCGACGGCCTCCGCCTGCTCAGGATCGGCGGCGTCGTGCAGGGTGCCATGCGCGTCGGCGAGGCGAGCGCGCCGACCGATCCGCTCGTGGAGCTCGTGGCGCGGGTGCGGCCCGAGGCAAGGTCGGCGCTGCTCGTCGGGCTCGGCACCGGGCAGAGCGCGCGCGCGATGCTCGCGAGGTGGCCCGCGCTCGAAGTGATGGAGCGCGAACCGCTCGTGATCGACTACGCGAGAGCGCACTTCGGCTACGCGGGTCCGGCCGAGGCCTACGACGCGCTCCAGGGGCTCGCCCACGAGGGTCGCGCGCCGCAGGACGTGGTCGTGCTCGACGCCTCGCTCGAAGGCGGGCCCGAAGGCGAGCTCGTGGCGGCGGCGATCGGCGCCGGAAAGAAGCTCGGCGAGGGCGCGGTCCTCGGGCTGCGCTTCACCGCCTCGCCCGCCCACGCCTCGCTCGCAGCGCTGCGCAAGGCGCTGCCGCGGCACCAGCTCTGGTTCCAGAGCGGCGTCGGCGACGAGGAGCAGACGCTGTACCTGCTCGCGGCCAAACGCCCCATGAACCTCGCCCCCGCGCCCGAGCTGGGGCTCTGGCCGATCGATCCGGAGAGCCTGCGCTGGAGCGAGCGAGGCCCGAGCGCGGCCGACGCGCGCGCGCTCGACGTCACGGGCTACCTCGTGCGCCTCGACGGGCAGCTCTACCTCGACGTGCCCCACTACGAGATGGGCGCGCGGCGCTATGTGCTGCGCGGCGAACGCATGGGCGAGCTCGAACGCGCGCTCGGCAAACACACGGACTTTCCCACGCAGGGTGACATCGGCAGCGACGGCGATACACAGAAGACGCTCGCGACCTGGCTCGGCGGAGGCGGCGCGAAGCGCAGCGAGGTGCGTTTCTCACCGGTGGCGGTGAGGCTGCGCGGTCTGGCGAGGCTGCTCGCGATCGTCGATCCCGACGCGGCGCCCAAGGTCCCCGCGGAGCTGCGAGGCAGCCAGCCCACCGATCCGCGCCTACCCTACGGAGGCGTGCTCTACGAGCTCGAGGTGCGCGAGCTCGTCGCGGAGCTCCAATTCGGAGACGCGTCGAAGCTCTCGAGCTCGCTGCGCGCCAAGCAAGACGCCGCGGTGGCGCACGCGAAGAAGGGAGAGACCGGGCAGGCCCTCGCGTCGCTCGAGGAATCGGCGAAGCTCCTCGAGGCGCTGCCCGCGCTGGTGGGGCGCCCGGCGCCTCCACGGGAGCTCGCGAGCTCGCTCGGCGCCGCCGTGCGCGCGAGCATCGAGAGGACCAGCTCGATGGGCCACGGCGACACCGATCCCTCGCGTACGCCGTGGCTCTGCCTCTACGGCGCCGACATGCTCGAGGGCGCGCCGCGCGTGTACGTCGAGGACCCCTCGGCGCTGCGCGAGCGCATGCACGAGGCCTTCGTGGCCTGCGCGCTGCGCACGCTGCGCCCGGAGCGCGCGAAGGAGCTCGGCGCCGACGCGCGCGTGCTCGCGCTCCGGCGGATCGAGCTGCTCGAGGGGGGCGCGCGCAGCTCCGCCGCACAGCGCGCCGAAGCCGCCGCGCTGCGCAAGCGCTACGGCCTCTGAGCGCCGCCACGGCTCGACCCGCGTGCGCCGAGGCTCAAGCCTCGAGCAGCGCGAGCAGATCGTCGCGGGTGATCTGGGCGGCGCCCGAGGCGTCGCCCACCGCGGCCTGCGCCAAGGCGCGCTTCTTCTCCTGGAGCGCGAGGATGCCCTCCTCGACGGTGTCCTTGGCGACGATGCGGTGCACGAGCACGGGGCGATCCTGGCCGATGCGGTGCGCGCGATCGGCGGCCTGCTCCTCGACGGCGGGGTTCCACCAAGGGTCGAGCAGGAAGACGTGATCGGCGGCGGTGAGGTTGAGGCCGGTGCCACCGGCCTTCAAGCTGAGCAGCAGCACCGGAGGCCCGGCTTCGGCCTGGAAGGCGTTCACCACGCTCTCGCGATCGCGCGTCTGACCATCGAGGCGCAAGTAGCCGAGGCCGCGGCTCTCGAGGCCGGGCTCCACCTTGTCGAGCAGGCTCGTCCATTGCGAGAACACGAGCGCGCGATGCCCCTCGGAGGCGAGCTCCTCGACGATGTCGAGCACACGCTCCACCTTCGACGAGCTCGCGGCCTCCTGGCCCGGCAAGAGCCCGCGGTGACACGCGGCCTGCCTGAGCCGCAAGAGCGCCTCGAGCACCGCGAGCACGTTCGCGCCCTCCGCGAGCTTCTCGACGACCTCGCGTTTGGTCGCCGCGCGCACGAGCTCGTAGGCCTCGCGCTCGGTCTCGTCGAGCTCGACGTAGTCGGTCGACTCGCTGCGCGGAGGCAGGTCACGGAGGACCTCGCTCTTGTGGCGGCGCAAGACGAAGGGCCGGATGCGCGCGCGCAGCCGCTCGGCGACGCCGGCTTCGCCGGCTTCGATGCGTTTGGCGTAGCGCTCGACGAAGTCGGCGCGTGGACCGAGCAGGCCAGGACACGCGAAGCGCATGAGGCTCCAGAGCTCCTCGAGGCGGTTCTCGACCGGGGTGCCCGTGAGCGCGAAGCGAGCCTTCGCCTCGAGCGCACAGGCCGCGCGCGCGGCCTGGCTGTCGGGGTTCTTGATGGCCTGCGCTTCGTCGAGCACCACGACCTCCCAGGTCGTCTTGCGGAGCAGGTCGACGTCGCGCAGCAGGATGCCGTAGGTGAGCAGCGTGACGTCGGCCTCGGGATCGAGCTTGCGCGAGGGGCCGTCGTAGCGCGCGACGCGCAGGCCCGGGCGGAAGCGAGCGAGCTCCGCCGCCCAGTTGTGCACGACGCTGCGTGGGCAGACGACGAGCGAGCGGCCTCGCAGCGCGGCGAGCGTCTGCAGCGTCTTGCCGAGGCCCATGTCGTCGGCGAGCAGGCCGCCGAGCGAGGCCTCGCGCAGGAAGCTCAGCCAGTCGATGCCGCGCCGCTGGTAGGGGCGCAGCTCGGCGCGCAGATCGGCGGGCAGCGCGGCCTCGGGGATGCCCTCGAAGCCCTCTGCGAGCGGCGCGAGCTTCTCGGCGATGGGCGGGCGCCCGAGGCCGAGCGAGTCGGCGACCTCGGCGAGCACGGGCACGGCGGCGGGCGGCACGCTGCCGTCGTCGTTCGACACGGCGACGAGGTCGAAGAGCGCCTGCGCGTGCTTCTGCAAGAAGGCCGCGGGCAGCTTCGCGAAGCTGCCGTCGTCGAGCGCGACCAATCCGAGGCCGCTGCGCCAGGCTTCCATCGCCTGCGCGAGGCCCACGCCACGCGTGGGCGCTGCCTCGCCGCCCCCGCCCACTTCGTCGCCGCTCGCCTCGCGTGCGAGCTCGAAGCGCACGACGACGCGGTCGCCGTCGCGGTGCATCGCGGCGACGAGCTCGGGGCGCTCTTCGGGGCGGCGCCCCTCGACGGCGTGGCGGAAGCGCTCGAGCTTGTCGATGAAGGCCGCAGCCTCGCGCCCGAGGTATTTCACGGGCCGGCCCGGCACGAGCGAGAGCTCGTCGCGCAGCCGATCGAGCAGGGCGCGCTCTCGCGCCTCGTCGCGCACCGGCGCGGGCGGCGCGAGCAGCACGAGCTTGCCCGCGTCGACACGCGCGGTGGGAGGGTCGCCGTAGACGAGCAGCGGCATGACCGAGACGCCGTGGCCCTCGTGTACGACGTCGAAGCTGAGGCGCGCGGTCGCGCGTGCGTCGCGCGAGGGCAAGCGCCGCGTGCGCACCTCGACGAGGCCGCGCTTCTCGAGCTCGGGCAGCACCTGGCCCACGAGCGTGCCGAGCTCGGCGGGCGCGAAGACGCGGCGGATCGGCAGGCGCTCGAAGCGCGCGGCGTAGCGATCGATCTGCGCGAGCGGGCGCAGCGTGTCGCCCACGCGGCCGACGCCGAGCGCGACGACCGAGGCGCCTCGCGGCATCGACAGCTCGAGGGTCACGCCTCCCTTGGGTCCGTCGACGAGCACCGCGTCGGGCTCGATGGGCTCCGGCGAGCAGCGCACGGGCGCGCCCTCGAAGCTCACGGAGCTCGCGTGCACGAGCGCCTCGAGGAAATCGCCCAGGAACTGGAGTGGCACGTCGCCGTGCGGGCGCTTGGGGAAGAGGCGGTCGACGCGCAGATCGTCGTGCGTCGGCTCGATCGGCGGCTCGGCGATGCCGCGCGCGATGCGGTCGGTGAGCGAGAGCGTCAGCGGCGTCGCGACGCCCGAGGGGCCTTCGAGCTCGCGGCGGAGCTGCAGCGCGCCGTGCTCGATCGACAGCAGGTAGCGGAGGCCGTGCACCTCGCGCGCGCGTGGCGCGGGGGCCGCGCCGGGCTTGGCCTCGTCGGCGGCGGCGCCTTCCTGAGGCGCCTCGTCGCCCTTGGCGGCGACGATCGCCACGGCCGCGACGTGCGCGCAAGGTGAGACCTTTCCTCCGCAGTCACAGTCCCACTCCTCGTCGTCGACGTAGAGCAGCACCGTGGGCGAGACGGCGCGCCCCTTCTCCCGCACGCGGGCCTCGAGCTCCGAACCCTTGCGCGTGATCGACGACACCGCACCCTCGCGAGCGAGTCGCACTCCCTGCGACCACAGCCCCACGGGGCATGCGTTGCGTACGGCAGCGAGGAAGGCATCCATCGTCTCTCGGGCTCTTGTCACGGGCGCGAGGGGCGCGGCAAGCGCTATATTGCGCCGATGCCTCAGCCCGTCACCTTCGCGATCGTCTCCAGCGCTCCAGCCGCAGGCGCCCTGCTCGAGACGGTGTGCGAGGAGCTCAACAAGAAGACGAGCCTCGCGATCACGCCGCTCGTGCTGCGCTCCTACGACAAGCTCGCCGGCCAGATGAAAGACGGCGAGGTGCACGTGGCCTGGGCGCCGCCGCTCGTGGCGATCGATCTCGAGCGCGACGACGCCGCGAAGATCCGCCTGTGCTCGCGGCGTGCCGGGCGCACCGACTACACGAGCGTGATCTTCACGAAGGCGGGGTCGGGCATCGAGAAGCTGGGCGACCTGCGCGGCAAACGAGGCGCGTGGGTGGCGAAGGAGAGCTCGGCCGGCTACGTCGTGCCGAGGCTCAAGCTGCTCGCCGAAGGGATCGACCCCGAGGCCGATCTCGGCGAGCAGAGCTTCCGTCGCACCCACGAGGCCGTCGCGCGCGCGGTGCTCGCGGGCGACGCAGACTTCGGCGCGACCTACGCTTCTTTCGCGGAGGGCCAGGCCGAGCCGGTGAGCGCGGGCTGGTTCGAGGCGCACGCGAAGAACGAAGACGTGAAGATCCTCGCCACGGCGGGGCCGATTCCGAGCGACGTCATCGCCTTCTCCACCAAGCTCGAGGCCGACACCGCGAGCTCGATCACCGGCGCGATGCGCGAGCTCGGCCCGTCGATCAAGCTCCTGCTCAACGCCGACAGCTTCGAGCAGCCCGAGGCGGCGCACTTCGAGGATCTCCGGCAGCTCGTCGCGAACGCGAAGCAGATCAAGGCCTGAGCGCGTGCAGGGTCGGGCCATGTCGTGGTGGGCCGCCACGTGCGTCGCGCTGGCGTCGTCGACGCTCGCCGGCTGCGTCGCGGGCGAGCCGCGCGCCTCCGAGGCGCTCGTCGAGACCGAGGCGCCCGGGCGCTCGGCCCCGTCGAGCGCTTCGCCCGCGGCGAGCGAAGGAGCGGCGGTGGGCGTGGCGAGCGCCGTCGCGAGCGCGCCCGCTTCGGCCGCGGCGAGCGCGACGCCGAGCCCGGCGCCGAGCCCGAGCACAGCTCGCGGCGCGCCGCGCCCGATCGACATGCACGTCGACACACCCTACCAGGTGCACTTCAAGGGCCGCGCGGCGAGCCTACCCGAGGGGCAGGCCACCTCGGCGATGCTGCGTGCGGGCGGCTACGAGGCGGTCGTCTATCCGATCTACATCCCCGACTACCTGAACGGGGGCAAACCGCGCGTCTCCGACGCGGAGGCGATCGCGAAGACGCTCGACGCGATCGTCGGCGAGAACCCGCTGCTCTGGCCGGCCTCGCGAGGCCCGGCGCCCGAGGGCAAGGTGCTCGTGCTGCAGTCGATCGAAGGCGCTGGCGCCTTCGCCGACGACGTCGAGGCGATCGACCGCTTCGTCGCGCGTGGCGTGCGTTTCGTGGGCCCGGTGCACGCGCGCGACAACCGCCTCGCCACGAGCGCGACCGGCGACGCCCAGAAGAAGAAGCCAGGAGGCGCGCTCGGGCTCAGCGAGATCGGCGAACGCTTCTGTGAGCGCGTCTACGCCAAGGGCGCGCTCGTCGACGTCTCGCACATGTCGGACGCGTCCTTCGACGGGCTCGCCGAGCTGGCCGAGCGCGTCGGGGCGCCGATCGTCGCGACGCACTCGAACGCGCGCGCGGTGGCGGACCACCCTCGCAACCTGACCGACGCGCAGCTCCGTCGCATCGCGCAGAGCGGCGGCGTCGCCGGGCTCAACTTCCACGCGGGCTTCTTGGCGCGCGGCCGCGAGGCGACGCTCGACGACGTGGTGCGCCACGCGAAGCACATGATCGCGGTCGCGGGCATCGATCACGTGGGCCTCGGCAGCGACTTCGACGGCGCGACGCCGCCCGCGGATCTGGCCGACGCCTCGCGCCTGCCCGCGCTGGCCGCGGCCCTGCGGAAGAGCGGGCTCTCCGAGGACGACGTGCACAAGATCTACGGCGACAACGTGAAGCGCGTGCTCGCCTGGCGACCGCGCTGAGGCCCGGACCTCAGCGCCCGGTGCTCCGCTTCGACGAGCGCCGCTTCGACCAGCGTCGCAGCGGCACGGCGCACAGCAAGAAGAGGTAGGTCGCCACCGAGAGGCGGACGCGCCCCTTGCCGCGCCCGGGTCGCGTCGAGATGGCGCAGTCGTCGCCCGAATCGCTCGAGGTGTCGCCGCCGCAGTCGTCGCCCGAGTCGCTCGAGGTGTCGCCGCTGCAGTCGTCGGCGCTACCACTCTCGCTCGAGCCGTCGCTCGTGTCGCCGCCGCAGTCGCCAGACGAATCGAAAGATTCACCGGACTCGCTCGAGTCGGTCTCGACCGTGCCGGTCGTGTCGCTCGTGCAGCTCTCCGACGTGGGCTCCTCGCTGTACGAGTCGCTCTCGTAGCTCTCGCTGGAGTCGGCGGTGCAGCCGCCGTCGTCCTCCACGTAGTAGGCCTCCGGCGGCTCTTCCTCGGCGGCGTCGACCACGAGGTAGTCGACCGTGACCCAGGTACCCGAGCAGCCGCAGCCCTCGTAGCTGCGCAGCGGGACCTCGACGTAGTCCGGCCCGCCCGCGCCGCTGCCCGAGCCCGCGCCCGTGCTGCCGCTCGGCCCGCTGCCGCTCGGACCGCTGCCGCTCGGGCCCGAAGCGCCCGCGCCGCCCTCGCCCTCGCAGCCCGAGACGTCGACCTGCGAGGCGACGAGCACCGGATCGATGCGTGGACCCGCGACGAAGCCCACGGCGCGATCCGAGCCGGTGCTGCCGGCGCCCACGATCTGCACCGCGCGCGTGAGCCAGGCCTCGCTGGGCTCGAGGTCGCCGAGCGCGAGCGCGAGGTCGTCGGCGATGCCGCCGCAGCGGAGCAGCTCGGGCGAGACCTCGCCCGGCTCGACCAGATCGCCCGTGCACGAGGCTCCGCCCGGCACGACGGCGAGGTCGCCACGGGGGCAGGCGGTCCCGACGACGGCGCTCTGCCCGAGCACGACGGCCGCCTGGGAGGCGCAGGTCGCGGGTTGCCCGACCGCGTCTCCGTAGGCGGCGGCGCGTTCGAAGTAGGAGCTCGCGACGCCTCGCACCGTGCCGTTGCCCATCGGCAAGGAGTCGCGCAGCGCGGCGTGGCTGGACGCCTCGACGAGGTAGGAGCCCGGCGACGAGAGCGCCTCGGCGACGAGCGACTCGTAGTTCGAGCTGGGCGGCTCGAAGGCGATGCGCAGCGGCGCGGGCCCGAGCGCGACCGGCGTGGGCCCGAGCTCTGCGCGCCCCTCTCCGATGGTGAAGAGCACGACGCGCAGCGGCTCGCTCGTCGCTCGCGTGAGCACGAGCGGGAAACGCGCTGCGCCAGCGGGGGTGCTCACGCGGAAGGTGGGCGTGAGCGCCGGCGCGCCCACCGAGACGAAGCGCGCGACGAGGAAGCGCGCCGCGGGCTGGAGGCTGAGAGCGGCCTCGACCGAGGCCGGGACCACGAGGCCGCGAGCGTCGGCCCAGCTCGAGAGCGCCGCGAGGTCGTCGAGCACGAGCAGCTCGAGCGGCGCGATCGTGGAGCTCGGCTCGAGCTCGCCTTCGACCACGGGGGGGAGCGGAGGATCGCCCGGGCAGGCCTGAGGCCCCCCCTCGGGGACGAGCACACGCGGCGCGGTGGCCTCCTCGAGCGACTCGAGGAAGGCTCGGCTCGCTTGGTCGACCGAGGCCCCGGCCGGCAGCGGCACCACGAAGGCGACCTCGCCCGGTGCGGCGGCGAAGCGCAGGTTCGCCCAGAGCGTCGTGCGGGTCGGGCCGACCGCGAGCGCCATCCGCTGTTCCAGCGGCGCGATGTCGGCTGCTCCGAGCAAGGTCTGCGCGGCGGCGTCGCTCGTCAGCGCGGTGCTGGACAGCGCGAGCAGCGCCGCGAGGGCCTTCATCGAGCGGAGAGGTCCTCGACGGACCCCGCTCCCGGACCCGCGCACTCGAGCTAGTCGCATCGCAGCCATGAGACCTCCATCGCGCCCTGAGGTCACGGGCGAGCAGCGATCCAACGAGCGAGGGATCCTCCGAGCCCCAGGAAGCACTGTCGGCCCTGACCCGCGGGCGTGATAAGCATGTCGACGGGTAACGCGTGGTCCAAGGCGCAGACTGGCCGATCGCGATCATCGCCACGCACGACGTGGCGTGCGGCGCACGCTTGTGGCGCGCCGGCGGAAAGCGCCGGCTCACGGTGGTCGTGAAGGCGAGCTTCGCGATGGTGCCGGGAGGGGCGATGCAGCTCGTGGCGCCGCTCGACGTCGTGGTGAGCGACCGCCACGGCGACGACCAGCCCGAGCGCAGCCTCGTCACCGCGGGCGAGCTCGCGCCCTACCTGCCTCGCGCCGAGGTGAGCTTCATCGGCCACGCCTACGCGCAGCGGCCCGTCCCCGAGATGAGCGTGCGCCTCGCCGTCGTGGGCCAACGGCAGCTCGTCGACAAGACGCTCTACGTCTACGGCGAGCGCATGTGGCTCGACGACGGCCAGGTCACGCAGCCGGTGCCGTTCACGAGGATCCCGCTCCGCTACGAGCGAGCGAGCCGAGGTCTCGCGGGCTACGAGGAGAACCCCTCCGGCATGGCCTACGCGGCCGGGCAACCGGTGCCGAACATCATCGACCCGAGCGATCCCGAGGCCCCCGCGGGCTACGGGCCGATCCCCTCGAGCTGGCCCTCACGCCTGCGTCTCTTGCGTGGGCTCGACCCCTCGCTCGTCGAGGGCGCCGAGCCCGAGCTGCCCGACGCCTTCGCGTGGAGCTACTTCCACGCTGCGCCGATCGATCAGCGCTGCTCGTTCTTCGAGGGGCGCGAGTGGGTGGTGCTCGACGGGCTCCACGCCGAGCACCCGCACCTCGAGTCGCATCTTCCGGGGGCGCGCGCGCATGCGCGCATCTACGACACCGAGGGGAGCGGCCACACCGAGCTCACGCTCAACGCCGACACGATGTGGATCGACGGCGACCGAGGCATCGTGTGCGTGCTTTGGCGTGGCAACCACGAGGTGGGCAGCGACGCCGAGCTGGCGCGCTCGCAGGTCTTCGCGGGGCTCGAGCTGCCAGGCAGGCCCATCCCCTGGCCCGGCGAGCGCGCACGCCGCGCCTCTTCGATACCGGCCCGCGCCATCCCGGGGCCGGCGATGCCGGAGCACACTCCCGTGCCCGCCTCGCCCGCGCCCTACTCTCCCGCGCCCTACTCTCCCGCGCCAGCCTCGCCCGGGCCTGCCTCGCCTGCGCCTTACCCGCCTGTGCCGGCCTCGCCCGCGCAGTACGCGCACGCGCCCGCCTCGCCCGCGCAGTACGCGCCCGCGGCGCAGGTGCACGCGCACGCGCCCGAGTCGATGACGCACATCGCTCCTCAGCGCGCGGTCACGGGCCCTCCGCTCCCGCTCTCGCCGCAGCTCACGCCGAGCCCGATCGACGTGGCAGGACCGATGGCGCAGGCGCTCGGCGTCGAGCAGGCTCCCACTGCCGCGGCCGCTGCCCCGCCGATGGGCCGCGCGCGCCTCGGCAATACGCTGGCGTCGTCCGATCCAGCCGCCCTCGAGCTCGCGGCCAAGATCCGCGCCACGGTGGAGTACGTGAGCGACGCGAGGCCCTCGAGCACCCCCGAGAGCTCGTCGTCCTTCGGTTACATCGAGCCGATGGATCGCGAGAGCGTCACGGCGATCCGCGTGAACCCCCAGCCTGCGCCGGCGATCGGCTGGAGCGCGCCGAGCCCGGGGAACCACGGCGCGCCTCCCCCGGTCCCGGCCTACCCGGCCCCGGCCCTGCCGCCGCTCGAGGCTCCGGTCTCCTCGAGCATGCCGCTGGTGCGGGGGATCAGCGAGAACACGATCTCCGCGCCGGCGAGCGAGATCGCCCGGCTGCTGCACACGGCGGCGGCCGTGCCTTCCCACGCGGGCCAGCCCTTCGACGAGCCCTCGACGAGGACCGTCGACGTGCCGATCGTCACCTCCACGACCGACGAGTCGCTCTCCTCCTCCACGCGCGAGGGGTCGCTCTCCCCCGCCACCGTCGCCGTGAAGCCCGCGCGGCCGGAGCCGCAAGCCCCGCCACCTCCGAGGCCGCTCGACGCGCGCCCGATGAAGACGACGATCCGAGGCCTGCAGGCCTCGTCGAAGCCGCCGACCACCACACGCGCGCCCACGGCCGAGATCCCGCTCGGCGCGCGCCTCGAGGCGCTCGAGCAGCCCGAGCGCAACGAAGACTCGACGCGCCAGCTGAACGTGCCGGCCGAGCTGCTCCGGATGGCCGCCGAGAGCGCCGCACAGAGCGCCGCGCAAGCCCGAGGCGACGACGACGGAGGCAGCACCCGCATCGCGACCGTGCCGGCCGAGCTCGTCGCTGCGCTCACGCAGGCCGCGCCGCCCTCGATCGTGCGCGCCCCGCTGCCGAGCTATCCCGACTTCGGTGACGAGGGGCCGCCGACGATGGCGCTGCGCGGCAGGCCCGCGGTCATCTCCGGGAGCGACATGCGCGAGGAGGTCGAGCGCCGCGTGCGTGAGGGCGAAGGCCTCGAGGGGCTCGATCTCAGCGACACGGATCTCTCCGGCTTCGATCTCTCGGGTCGCAAGCTCGTGGGCGCGCGCTTCGACCGGGCGAACCTCAGCGGCTGCGGCCTGCGCGGCGTCGATCTCAGCGGCGTGTCGCTCGAGGGCGCGAACCTGCGTGGCGCCCAGCTCGACGACGCGATGCTCGAGCGTACCAACCTCGTCGGCGCGGATCTCAGCGGCGCGAGCCTCGTGCGCTGCTTCCTCACCGACGCGAACCTCAGCACGGCCATCGCGAACGAAGCGAGCTTCGATCAGGCCTCGGGTCAGCGCACGATCTTCGCGCGCATGCGCGCGGAGGGCGCGCGCTTCACGAACGCCTCGCTCGACGGCGCAGACTTCACCGAGGCGCACCTCGACGCCGCGAATTTCGACGCCGCGCTCCTGCCGGAGGCGCGCCTCTACGAGGCGAGCGCGGAGGAGGCGAGCTTCGTGCGCGCCACGCTCGTCAGCGCGAGGCTCGACGGCGCGGTGCTGAGCCGCTCGCGCTTCGACGGCGCGACCGCCGACGACTCGCTCTGGGATCGCGCGGTGCTCGACGGAGCGAGCCTCGTGGGCGCACAGCTCGTCGGAGCGAGCTTCACCAAGGCCTCGCTGCGAGAGGCCGATCTCTCGCGCGCCAAGCTCGACGACGCGCGCTTCAACCGCGCCACGCTCACGCGGGCCCGCGTGGTCGGCACCGATCTCACCGTGGCGACGCTCGACGGCGCCGAGCTGAGCGGTATGGTCACCGAACCCGGCTGAGCTCCACCGGGCCCGAGCCGTGAGCGCTCGCGGCCTGGCTCCGAGGCTCGCGCAGGCCCAAGAACCACCCCTCCGCTCGACCCGTGCAGTCCAGCATCGACAGCTCGCTCGAGAGCTCCCGCCGCCTCCTGTCGAACCTCGACGGCAGCGTGCACCACGAGGCGCCCTTCCGGCTCGTGTTCGTCTGTGAGGGCGAGGCCTTCGACCTCGCCGTCCGGCGCATCACGCGCTTCGCGCTGCTCTTGTCGGCCGCGCTCGGCGGCATCGTGGCGCTCGGCATCGTGCCCAGGCTGCTCGGCCTCATCGTGCTCGCGTGGCTCGTGGGTGTGGCGCTCGCGCTCGCCATCGCGTGGAAGCGGAGGCGCGAGCACGGACGCGTGCTCGTCGACTTCGAGACCGAGCGTGTCGACGCCGAGCCGAGGCGGGGCGATCCCTTCAGCGCGAGCCTCGACGGCGCGAAGCTGCGCATCGTCGCCGCGACGGACGCGCTCGCGCCGCTCTGGCTGTGGCTCGAGCTCGCCGACGGGCGCGCGCTGCGCCTCGCGAAGTCCGACGACCCCGGTCTGGCGCCGATCGTCTCGATCTTCCGGCGCTACCACGTACGCGTGGAGCGCGACGCCGGCGACTGATCTGCTCAGCGAGCGCGCAGCTCGGCGCGCAGCGTGAGCTCCTCGAGGAAGCCGAGGCCCACGAGCCAGGGGCGCGCGCGGGCCTCGCGCAGGAGCGCTCGCGAGCGCTGCGCCTCGCGCCGGGCCTGCTCGAGCTCGGCAAACTCGGAGGCGCGCTCGGAGGCGAGCGCCGCGCGGGCCGAGGCGGCGTGGAGGCGCACCACCTCGAGCGTGCCGGCGAGCTCCCGGCGCAGCGAGGCCGAGGCGATCGAGCTCTGCGCGCGTGCTTCGAGCGACTCGAGGCGCGCGAGCTCGTCGTCGAGCGCGGCGCTCGAACCGCGGCCCGAGAGCACCGCGCGCACGAGCTCGCGGGTCCGCGCGGCCTCCGCGCGCTCGGGCGACGAGAGCGGGTGCCTCGCCACGAGCTCGTAGAGCTCCTCGCCGACGCGCGCGCCCTCGGGCGAGCCGTAGACCCGGAGCAGCGCGCGAGCGTGCGCCGCGCGTGCATCGTAGCGCCGCCCCGCACGCACGAGCTCGCCGAGGCATGCGACGCTCACGCCGAAGAGCGTGGGCTCACGCGCCGCGTTGAGCACCGCGCCGCTCGCGAGCGCGAGCGCCTCGGTGGAGAGGCTCTCGAGCGGACCGAAGCTCAGCTTCTCGCGCCCCGACAAGCCCAGGGTCGCGCCCGTGGCGAGCGGGGCCCAGTCGTTGGTGACCGCGTTGCTCCAGAGCCAGGGCGCCCTCTCGCCGAGCTCACGCAGACGCCCGAGCTCGGTGGCGTCGATCCAGCGAGAGAAGACCCGGGGCCCCGTCCAGGCGAGCGGCACGCCGGGCGCGTCGTCGGCGAAGCGCGCGAGGTAGCGCCTCGCCGAGCGACCGAGGTGCTGTGCGCGCCGGTGGTAGACGGCGGGCACGACCGCCACGATCGCGCGCTCGCCACACCGCTCCCTCAAGAGCGCGCGCGCCCTGGCGGCCGCGTGCGCGTGCACGCCGGCTCTCCCGGCCAGCGAGGGCGCGAGCGTGGCCCAGGTGTCGTCGAACTGCAGGACGAGCGTCTCGAGCCCGAGCGACGCGAGCTCGCGCACCCGCGCGTCGAAGCGCGACCAGGCCCGCGCGCTCGGGTCCCGCGGGAGCCAGCGCTCACCGCCTGGCCACCAGGTCTCCGGCGCGAGCCCGTAGCCGACGCGCACGCCGAGCACGCGCCCGAGCCTCGAGAGCTCCGCCAGCTCTGCGCGCTCCTCGGCCGAGAGCGCCTCGGTCCAGCGCGATCGGTGCCTCGGCCCGTCCTTGGGCGCGACGAGGTAGAGCGAGAGCCCCTGCTCGGCGAGCTCGGCGACGAGCCGCGCGCGCGCCTCGAAGTCGAAGGGGCGACCGTAGAAGCCCTCGACGATGCCGACCCCGAGATCTGCGCGCTGCATCGTGGGGCCCGCTCCTCGCGGGCGCCGTTCAGGCCAGGATGCGGGCGAGCGCCTCTTCGACGACGCGCACGCTCTTCACGCGCGCGCCGAGGGAGGCGAGCACCATCGAGCGCCCATCGAGCGAGAGGCGATGCGTGTAGACGTCGCCGTCGCGCTCGAGGAGCGCGCCCGGCTCGGCGCCGAGCGCGCCCGAGGACGCGAGCAGCTCCCCGCCGTCGAAGAGCACCACCGCCTCGGCGCCTGCGCGCTCGCGTTGCGCGTCGAGCAGGTACTCGGTCGCGAGCAGCGAACCCACGGCGCGCCTCTTCCGACGATCGCCGTTCGTTGCAGAGATGTCCGAGCGGGTGCGTTCGGTGGACGTGTCACGCATGCCGCGAACGGTAGGACGAGGCCTGGCCACGCACCAAGTTCCCGGCCTCGCGCGGGCCGCTCGTTCAGCCGTCCTGGAGGAAGCGCACGATGTCGGCGATCTGCGCGTCGTCGAGCTTGCCCTCGAAGCCGGGCATCGGGCTCTCACCCTTCTTGATGACGCGGAAGGCGCGCTGGAGGCGTTTGTCGTCCCAGCTCAGGCCGAAGAGCTTGGGGAACTTCGTGCTCGGCTTGGCGCTCGTCCCGTGACAGCCCTTGCACTTCACCTCTTCGTAGAGCTTCTCGCCGCGCGTCGCGTCGGCCGCCGCGACGAGCTCCGCCGGCGTCTTGGCGCCGGGCGCGGGGGGCTCCACGCTCGCGCTCGGCAGAGGCCCGGGCTCCGCGCTCGCGCTCGCGGCGGGCTGCTCGGCCGTCGGCGTCGTGGGGGGCGCGGGCTCGCCGCCACCGGTCGTCGTGGACGGCGTGTCGAGCGGCGGGGTCGCGCCTGCGTCGACGGGGGTGGCGCCGCCGCAGGCCGAGAGCGCGAGGGCGAAGAGGAAGGTGCACGGGAGCGCGTAGCGAGCCATGAGGGCGAACGCTACCACGAGCGCGCCTCTGCTCGCGCTGGTCGACCCGAGCCTCGATGCCGCTTCGCGCGCCGCCCGCCGACGGGCTAAGGTCTGCGCCATGCGGAAGTCGTCCGGCCGGGCTCGTGACTCCTTCGCGAGGCCTGCGCTCGCCTTCTTCGCGTGGCTGTACTTGCTCGCCTGCGGTGGCGCGCCGAGCGCGCCCGCCACCCAACCGGTCGCCCTGGGGCCCTCGCTCGTGGCGGCCGACCCCTCGCCACCTCCGGGTGCGCTCGCCGTCGACGAGGGGCGGCTTCCGGTCGGCGCCTCCGACCCGGTCTGGGGAAGCCCTGCCGCGCCGCTCACGCTCGTGGTCTTCTCGGACTTCCAGTGCCCCTTCTGCGCGAGGCACGCGCAGAACGTCGACGCGCTCAAGCTCCGCTACGGGCCGGAGAACCTGCGCATCGCCTACAAACACAACCCGCTCGACTTCCACGAAGACGCCTACGACGCGGCCGCGATCGGCGCCGCCGTACACATGCTCGGAGGCGACACGGCCTTCTGGGCCTACCACGACACGATCTACGCGCCCGGCGCGAACCTGCGCGAGATGGACGCGCTCGTCGAGCGCGCGCTCGGCGCAGCCGCGCGCGTCGCACCGCTCGCGTTCGACCAGGTCGTGGCGACGGCCAAGGAGCGCGGCTCGGCGAAGGTCGACGCCGACCTGAAGCTCGGTCAGCGCTTCGGCGTGCGCGGCACGCCGGCCTCGTTCCTCAACGGCGTCTTCATCAGCGGCGCGCAGCCTCTCGAGGAGCTCGTGCGCCTGCACGACGCCGAGCTCACCGCTGCGCGGGCCGAGCTCGAGCGGGGTGTGCCGCCCACGGCGCTGTACGCCAAGCGCGTGGCCGACAACGCGCGCGAGAGCGAGACCCACGCCGCCGCAGTGGCCGCCGCTCCGCCGCCACCGTCGAAGCCGACGATCGACTCGACCGTGTGGAAGGTCCCCGTCGGCGGCTCACCGTCGCGCGGCCCGGCGAGCGCGCCGGTGACGATCGTGACCTTCACGGATCTCGAGTGCCCCTTCTGCGCCAAGCTCGCGGGCACGCTGGGCGAGCTCGAGCGCCGCTACCCGGGCAAGCTGCGCTTCGTGTTCAAGCACCGCCCGCTGCCCTTCCACAAGAACGCGCGCCCGGCCTCGGAGCTCTTGGCGCGCATCCACGCCACCAAGGGCGACGCGGCCTTCTGGGCCGCACACGACGCCATCTTCGACGGCTGGACGCCGGGCAAGCTCGACGAAGCCGCGCTCGACGCGATCGCCGTGAAGGCGGGTGTGCCCGCTGCGAGCCGCGCCTCGACGAAGGAGCTCGAGAGGCACGCGCGCACCGTCGAGCTCGACGAGCGACTCGCCGACGACGTCGACGCGCGTGGCACGCCGCAGTCCTTCGTGAACGGGAGGCGCGTGAGCGGCTCGCAGGCGATCGAGGTCTTCGTCGGCGTGGTCGACGAAGAGCTCGCGAAGGCAGAGGCGCTCGTGCGCACGGGTGTGCGGCCCGAGGCCGTCTACGACACGATCACCGCCGGCGGACGGACGAGCTTCCCGCCCGAGCGCGTGACGCTCCCTCCGGCCGACGCCCACACCGCGAAGCGCGGCCTGCCCGGCGCGCCCGTCGTGATCACCGTGTTCACCGACTTCCAGTGCCCCTTCTGCCGGAAACACGCCGATACGATCGCGGCCATCGAGAAGGAGTTCAAGGCGAGCGTGCGCGTCGAGCTGCGCCACAACGCGCTGCCCTTCCACCCGAACGCCCACGCCGCGGCCTCGCTCGCGCTCGAGGCGCGCAAGCAGAAGGGCGACGCAGGCTTCTGGAAGCTGCACGACGCGCTCTTCGCCGACCAGCGAGGGCTCGACCGCGAGGGGCTGCTCCAGAAGGCCCGCGACGCGGGGCTCGACGTGGCGAAGGCCACGCAAGCGCTCGACGCCAACGTCTACACCCGAGAGATCGACGCCGACGCCGCGCTCGCGCGCGCCATGGGCTTCGAAGGCACACCCATCACCGTGGTGAACGGCTACGTGGTCGAGGGCGCCGTCGCGACCGAGAAGCTCCGCCGCGTCGTGCAGCACGCGCTCGACGAGGCGCGGCCCGCCAAGAAGCGCTGAAGCGGAGGAGCCACGGCCTCGGCGAGATGCACCAGGCCCGCGACGATTGCGCAGCTTCGACCCTTGGGCGCAGGCCGGGCGTGGCGTAGCCTCCGCGCACCATGGCTCGCAACGGACACTCTTGGGCTTTCTTCCGCGCCGGTGGCGTCGATCAGGTCTCGCTGCGCGGCGCAGCCGACGTCGAGAACCTCGCGTCGCTCGACAAGAAGCTGTGGGTGGCGCTCGCCTGCCCCACCACCGGCACCGAGCTCGACGACAAGACGCTCGCCCTCATCGACGCCGACGGCGACGGCCGGATCCGTCCTCCGGAGATCCTGGGCGCGATCGATTGGTGCAAGCAGGTCTTCGCCAAGCTCGACGTGCTCTTCGACAAGGACGGCCCCTTGCCCTTGTCGGCCTTCTCGACCGAGACGCCCGAGGGCAAATCGGTGCGCGCGAGCGCCAAGCGCATCCTGAAGAAGCTCGGCAAAGCCGACGCCGACTCGATCACGCTCGACGACGCCGCCAAGGCCGTCGAGGCCTTCGACCAGGCCGCCTGCAACGGCGACGGCATCGTGCCTCCCGAAGCCACCGAGGACGAAGCGCTGAAGAAGGCGATCGAGGACGTACGCGCCGCCATGGGTGGCAAGCTCGACCGCAGCGGCAAGGAGGGCGTCGACCAAGCCGCGGTCGACGAGTTCTTCACCAAGGCGAGCGAGCTCGTCGCCTGGGCCGACGAAGGCAAAGCCGAGCCCTGCCGCCCCGCGGGCGACGCGACGGAGGCCGCTGCCGCCGCGTATTCGGCGGTCGCCGCGAAGGTCGACGACTACTTCCTGCGCTGCAAGCTCGCCGCCTTCGACCCGAAGGCCGCCGTGGGGCTCAACGCCCAGGACGCCGACTTCGCCGCCATCGCCGTGAAGGCGCTCACCGTCGGCGACGCGGCCGTCGAGCACCTGCCGCTCGCGCGCATCGAGGCCGGAAAGCCGCTGCCGCTCGACAACGGTCTGAACCCTGCCTGGGCCGCGAGGGTGCACGACCTCGCCAAGGACACCCTCGCCACGCTGCTCGGCGGCCCGAAGCACACGCTCACGGAGGCCGACTGGAACCAGGTGAAGACCAAGCTCGAGGCGCACCTCGCCTGGGCGGCGAAGAAGCCGAGCGGCAAGGTCGCCGAGCTCGGTGAGGCCCGCCTGCGCGAGCTCGCCGCGGCGGGCGCGAGAGACGCCCTCACGGCGCTCATCGCGGCCGACGAAGAGGTGCGCGAGGACTACACGAAGATCGCGAGCGTCGAGCAGGCGCTGCGCTACCGGCGCGACTTCGTGCGCCTCCTGCGCAATTTCGTGAACTTCTCCGAGTTCTACCAGCGCAAGGGCGCCACATTCCAGGCGGGCACGCTCTTCCTCGACGCGCGCAGCTGCGACCTGGTCATCTACGTCAACGACGCCGCGAAGCACGCGAAGCTCGCGGGGCTCTCGAGCGCCTACCTCGCTTATTGCGACATCACGCGCCCCAATGGGGAGAAGAAGGCGATCGTCGCGGCCTTCACCGGCGGCGACACCGACGACCTCATGGTCGGCCGCAATGGCGTCTTCTACGACCGCTCCGGCAAGGACTGGGACGCGACGATCACGACGATCATCGAGAACCCCATCAGCATCCGTCAGGCCTTTTGGACGCCCTACAAGCGCCTCGTGCGCCTCATCGAGGAGCAGGTCGCCAAACGCGCCGCCGAGAAGGAGAAGGCATCCACCGCGAAGATCGACGAAGCAGCGGCCAAGGCCGCGACGGCCGACCAGACGCCGGCTCCCGCGCCGGGCGCGCCCCCTGCCGCGCCCGCGGAGGCGCCGAAGAAGGTCGACGTGGGCATGGTCGCCGCGGTCGGCGTCGCGGTCGCGGGCTTCGCGACCTTCCTCACCGGCGTCATCGGCGTCTTCCTCGGGCTCGGGATCTGGATGCCCTTCGGCATCCTCGCCGTGCTGCTCGCGATCTCCACGCCGTCGATGCTGATCGCCTGGCTCAAGCTGCGCAGGCGCAACCTCGGCCCGATCCTCGACGCCAATGGCTGGGCCGTGAACGCGAGCGCGCGCATCAACGTGCCCTTCGGTACGGCGCTCACCTCGCTGCGCGCGCTGCCCGAGGGCTCGAGCCGCGACCTCGACGACCCCTTCGCCGAGAAGAAGTCGCCGTGGAAGCTCTACGTGCTGCTGCTGGTCCTGCTCGTCGCGGGTGTGCTCTGGACGCTCGGCAAGCTCGACGGCTTCTTGCCGAGGTCGGTCCAGGCGAGCCACGTGCTCGACAGGTGACGCGCGGCGCTGGCGCCTCGACGGAGCGCAGCGCCCTCAGTCAGCGCGGCGCCCTCGGACGGCACCGCGCTCGTCGCTCCAGCGGTGCCCTCAGCCTGTCCACGCCTCAGCGCGGAGCGGCGTCGGGCTCCGCGCCGTCGCGCAGCATCGCGCCGAGGCCGCTCGCGCGCTGCGTCCTGCGCGCGAGCGCGGCGCGCAGCTCGTCGTCGCCACCGAGCCACATCAAGCGGTTCTTGGCGCGCGTCACCCCGGTGTAGACGAGCTCGCGCGTCTGGATCGGGGAGGCTCGGCCTGCGAGCACCAGCGCGACGAGCTCGAACTGCGAGCCCTGCGACTTGTGCACGGTCATCGCGAGCGCACCCTCGTGCGGCGGCAACCTCGAGAGCGCCACCACGCGCGGCGCCTCGCCCGGACCGGCGGAGAACACGGCGGCGAGCCCGGCCGAGCTCGGCAGCACGAGGCCGATGTCGCCGTTCATGAGGCCGAGGTCGTAGGCGTTCTCGGTGACGAGCAGGGGGCGCCCGAGCCAGTGCCGCCCGTGTGGGCTGCGCCCGCCGAGCTTGCGCCGCACCCGCTCCGCGAGCGCGCGCTCGAGGCCCTCGACACCGAGCGGGCCTCGGCGGTGCACGCAGAGCACACGATAGCGCGCGAGCGCCTCGAGCAGCTCCCGCTGCACGCGAGGCTCCATGAGCTCGGCGCCGTACCTGCCCTGCTCGTCGAGGTGCTCGAGCAAGAGCTGCACGTAGCTCCGCTCGTGCACCGCCCCCCGCTCGCCGTAGCGATCGAAGCCCTCGAGGTAGGGCGCGGCGAGCTGGTCGAGCTGCGCCTCGCTCGGCGCGGCCCAGAGCGCCTCGCCCTCTCGGATCGGTGTGCCCAGCCAGCGGATGCGCGCCTCCGGGTAGGACTCGCCCTCGGCGTGCGCCGCGCCGGTCGCGATGCGCGCAGCGAGCTCGACGCGCTCGTCCTCGAGCTCGGGGATCTCTCGCGACGCCGCGCGGTAGCTCTGCAAGCAGGCCGCGAAGAGCGCGATGTCGGGCGCGCTCGCGAAGCGACGTGAGCGGGTGAAGAGGCGCTGGTTCGAGCTGAGCGGCCCGCTCGAGCCGTCGCCGACGACATCGGCGAGCACCGAGCCGGCTTCGACGCTCGCGAGCTGGTCCCGATCGCCGAGCAAGACGAGGCGCGTCGAGGGGCCGAGCGCCTCGAGCAGGCGACGCATGAGCACGAGGTCGACCATGGAGACCTCGTCGACCACGACGAGCTCGGCGGCGATGGGGTGGGTGGCGTCGTGGCGCGTCGAGCCGTCGGGGCGCACGCCGAGCAGCCGGTGCAAGGTCTTCGGCTCGAGCCCGAGCAGCTTCGCGCGTACGCGCTCGTCGAGCCTGAGCGGAGCTCCGCTCGCGGGGTCGAGCGCCTCGGCGATGGCCTCGTGCATGCGTACGGCCGCCTTGCCGGTCGGCGCGGCGAGCTCGATCCGGAGCGGCGCGCTCTCGCGCTCCTCGCTCACGAGCGCCGCGAGCAGTCGCGTCACCGAATAGGTCTTGCCCGTGCCGGGGCCGCCGATGACGACCGCGAGCAACCTCGCCTCGGCGAGCCTCAGGGCCTGCGCGGCCTCGCCGCTCGGGTCGTCGGGGAAGAGCGCCGCGAGCGTACGGTCCACGTCGGCGAGGCGCGCGCCTCGAGGCGCCTCGAGCCGGGCGCGCGCCAACAGCTCCTGGGCGAGGCGCTCCTGCTCACGCAGCATGCGCCGGGTCGAGAGCAAGCGACCGTCGCCGAGCTCCTGCAGGGCGAAGGGCCGGCTCCGATCCTCGGTTCGGCCGACCATGGGCGAGGCCGCGCAGCGATCCATCCAGCCCTCGAGCTCGGGCCAGGGCAGCGCCGCCGGATCGGTCGCGGCGTCGCGCCCTGCGGAGGCGACCTGCACGCTGCCACGCGCGCCCGCGCCGAGCTCGTCGTCGATCGACTCGGCCACGCGCGCGAGGTCGACCCCGGCGTGCCCGAGGCGAGGCGCGCGCACGGCGAAGGCGAGCCCGAGCAACCGCTCGGGGTCGTGCTCGCCGAAGCGCGGCGCGACGAGCGCGACGGCGTGGACCTCCGCGCGCCTGAGCACCCCGGCCTCGACGAAGGGACGCGCGAGCTCGTCGAAGGAATGGCTCATCGGCTGGCTCCCGCTTGGTCGGCTGCGCCGCGCCCGTAGAGGGCCGCGTCGAGCGAATGGATCAGCGCGGCGTCGAAGCGCCCTGCGTAGACCCCGTGGCAGCGCCCCGTGGCGGGATCGCGCGGCGTGCGCGGCCCGGCCATGCCACGCAGGAACAAGTAGAGATGGCCGCCGAGGTGCCTGTCGTAGTCGTAATCACGCACACGCTTCGCGAGGAACCTGTGCAATGCCACCGTGTAGACGAGCGCCTGCAAGGCATAGCCGGCCTCGCTCATCTTCGCCTCCATCGCGCGCTGGCCATAGTGCTCGGCGGCGCCCCAGCGGATGCGGTTCGTCTTGTAATCGGCGAGGTAGTAGCGGTGTGCGCCGCCCGTCGCCGGCACCCGGAACACGAGATCGATCGATCCCTCGAGCAGGCCCGTCATCGCCGGGACGAGCGGCGTCCCGGCGCGTCGCAGTCGCGCGAGCTCCTCGAGCCAGGCCGCGGGCGCCCCACGCCGGTGGGTGGGGCCGTCGAGCAGCGCGGCGTAGACCGCCTCGGGATCGACGCAGCCGGGCTGGGTCGCGAGCCCACTCGGGCTCTCGCGCTCGGCGTCGTGCACGTAGGCCGCGCCCTCTCCGAGCCGCAGCCCGAAGGCGAGCTCGTCGAGCCGATCGGCCGCAGCGATGCCACGCAGGGAGCAACCCGCAGGCAGGCCGAGCTCGTCCGCACCACCCGCGCGGTCGAGCGGCGTATCGAGGATCGCCGGCAGCACCTCGCCGAGCTCCCGCTGCTGATCCCGGGCGGACTCGAGGCCGACGCCTCGCGCCGCGGTCTCGATGAGCCGCGCGGTGTCGCTGCCGTCGAGGCCGCGCCCCGTCTCGAAGTCGAGCGCCTCGAGCACGCCGTGCACCCAGGTGCCGTAGTCGGTCCCCCGCCCCAGCCTGAGCCTCGGCAAGGACTCCACCGCCGCAGGCGCCGTCGCCGCAGAGCCGAGCTCTGCCTGCGCCTCGCGGAGCTCGTCTTCGTCGAGCTCGTCCGCCGCGGAGAGCTCGGCGAGCTCGGCCGGCATCGCGACGGCCTCGGGCGCGCCGAGCTCGGCGCCCGTGGCCTGCGCGGCGCCGTGGCGCACCAGCGCCGAGAAGCTCGTGCTCCTGTAGGGACTCGCGACGCTGGCCCGGCCCTCCGGCCACGCGGCGCACGCGAGCTCCTGCGCCGCCTCCTGCAAGGTGGCCACGTAGCGCCGACGATCGCCGGCCGGCTCGGCCCCGAGCTCGGGCCGCCAATGCACGGCTCGCTCGGAGCGAGCCACGAGCGCGTCGAGCCGCTCGACCGCCACGGCGTAGGCCGCACCGGGCTGCGTGGCGTCGTCGAAAGCGGGCGGGAAACCCACGTGCCCTCGCTGCTCCGGATCGCGGAAGACGAGCCGGCCCACCGCGCTCCGCTCGATCGCGCCGCCGTCCTGACCGACCGGCCCGAGCCACACCACGGTGCGGTGCTTCGCGCGTGTGAGCGCCACGTAGAGCTTGCGCAGCTCCTCGGCCTGCTGCTCGGCGAGGTGCTCCACGCTTCGCGCCTTGCGCTCCGGGCTCGCGATGGACGCGACGTCGAGCGCCGCGCGTGAGGCGTCGCGCACGAGGCGCGGCCTGCCGTCGTCGCCGCCTCCTCGGGTCGACCAGGCATAGGGCAGCAGCACCACGGGGTACTCGAGGCCCTTGCTCGCGTGGATCGTCTCGATCTTCACCGCGGCGGCGTCGCTCTCGAGGCGCTGCTCCACCTCCGTACGCCCCTCCTCGGCGCTCGCCGAGAGCCAGGCCGCGAGGCGCGCGGGCGACAGGTGCAGCCTGCGCTCCTCCACGTGCAGGAGCTCGACGAGGTGCCGCAGATCGGTCGCGTGTCGCTCGCCACCGGGCAGGCCGAGCAGCCTCGGGTAGACACCGAGCTCGTCGGCCTCCTGTGAGAATGCACGCGCGAAGCCGCGCCGCTCGTAGCGCGACGCGGCCTCCTCGAGGCGCCGGCACCAGGCATTCCAAGCCGAGGCTTCGCCTTCACCGCGCCCCGAACCGCCGAGGCGTGCGCCCAGACCAGGGTCGTCGGCCTCCGCGAGCGCCCAGGCGAGCGCGTCGGCGGTCCAGCCGAACAGCGGCGTCGTGGCGGCGTCGCGCGCGGCGCGGTCGCGCCCCGCTCCGGCCACGGCGCGCAGCCAGGCGTGGAGCCAGCGCGCGGGCTCCGTCTCGAAGACCGAGCCCTTCGAGGCCGTGACCACGGGCACACCCGCACGCTCGAGCGCAGCTCGCAGCGCGCGTGCCTCGTGATGGCTGCTCACGAGCAGCGCGAGATCTCTCGGCAGGACCGGTACGCTCTGGCCGTCGACCAGGAGTCGGCCTCGCTCACCGGACAACCACGCGAGCACCTCGCGTGTGGCGAGCTCCGGTGCCTCGACCGCGTCCTTGCTGCCGAGCTTCGTGCCCTCACCACCACCCGCGAGCCTGCCGTCGACCCAACGGAGCTCGAGCCCGGGCCCAGGAGGCGAGAGCCGGTCGGGCTTCTGCGCCTCGATGGCCACGTAGTCCATCGCCGCATTGGCGAAGGCGTCCGAGTCGGGGCGAAAGAGGGCGTTGTTGGCGCGCACGGCGACGGCGTCGGAGCGCCAATTGCGCCGCATGGTGTAGCGGCTCTCGGGCCCGACCTCGGCGGCCGCGTCGAGGTACACGTGCAGATCCGCGCCGCGAAAGGCGTAGATGGCCTGCTTGGGATCGCCGATCAAGAAGAGCTTGCGCTTGCCGTGGAATGCGCTCTTCAAGACGACCCACTGCGCGGCGTCGGTGTCCTGGAACTCGTCGACGAAGGCCGCTTGGTAGCGCTCTCGGATGCGGTTCGCGATCGGGCTGTCGGCGCCGCCATCGGCCACGACGCGCTCGGCGAGACGCGAGAGCATCGTCTCGAAGCTGATGGCTCGCCTGCGCTCGAGCTCGGCCTCGACACGGGGGCGAACCCGGGCCGCGAAATGGGCGAGCGGCGCGAAGTCGGCCCAGAACGCGCTCGCGGCCTCGAAGTACACGCCGAGCCTTCGAATGGGCTCGAGGCAGTCGAGCTCCGCCAGCAGGGACTCGCTCATGGGCTGCGCAGGGCCCTCGCTCGGCAGGAGGAACTTCGTCTTGTCGAGCCAGTTCTCGGGCAGGAGCAGATGCGGGCTCTTCGTCTCCCCGATCTTCGGCGCCCCCTTCGACGGGCCGAAGGCACCGATCCACCCACCCATCGCCTCGAAGCTCGTGCGAATCGTGTCGGTGGCCGGTCCGACCTTGTACGACTTGCCCTTCGCCGTGGGCTCACCCCTCCACGCGCCGCATTCGCTCCGCGTGACGAGCTCGTCGAGGCAGCGCTGGCCGTGCTCGGGGTGCTGCCACCACGAGGCGAGCTCGCGGCTCCGCTCGAGGTGTGACTTCGCTTGCCCGGCCGGCACCTTCCACCACGGCGCGTGCGGGTCGAGCTCGGGCGGCGGCAGGATGCGCGGCTCGATGGCGCCGCTCATGTCGCGCGCCACGCCGAGCAGCGTCTTGCGATCGACGCCCGCGCTCGCGAAGAGACCCACGAGCTCGTCGCTCGCCTCGGCGTAGAGCGACGCCAGCGCGTCGTCGACGATCTGCTCGAGGATCTCGCTCGTGTCCTTCAGCAGATCGAGCGCGGGCTCTTGCCCCGAGTCGAAGGCGAACTCGTCGAGCATGCGCTTGGAGAAAGCGTGGATCGTCGAGATCGGCGCGAGGTCGAAGTCGAGCAGCGCCCGCACGAGGCGCAGGCGCAGCTCCTCTGCGGGCTGCTCGGCGAGGATGCGGCCGAGCACCTCGTCGATCGACGGGTCGCTCTCCTGCGTGGCGCCACGATCGAGCGCGTCGAGCGCCGCGCGCAGGCGGGCGCGGATGCGATCGCGCAGCTCGCTGGTCGCCGCCTCGGTGAAGGTGATGGCGAGGATGCCGTCGACCGGCAAGCCCTGCTCGGCCACGAGCCGCAGGTAGAGGCTCGCGATCTGGTAGGTCTTGCCCGTGCCGGCGCTGGCCTCGAGCAGCCAGGTCTGCGCTGCGCCGAGCGGCGCCGTGTCGCTCCAGTCCTGGTGACTCACGTGCCCTCCGTGCTCTTGCCGCCCTTGCCTGCGCGCTGCGGGCGCGCGTCGAAGACGGGGCCCCACACACTCTCGGCGAGCTCGAGCAGCTCGGTCGCGCGATCGGCGAGATCGTCGATCGAGAGGTGGCCGAAGAGCGCGCCCACCCAGGGGTCGTCACGGTCGCCCGCGTCCATGCCGTTGCCCTCCCACACGCCGCGTCTGGAGCGCACCAGCGCACGATCCTCGAGCCGGCGCTTCGCGCTGCGACGCGCCGCCACCAGCTCCAGCGACAGCTTGGGGAAGAGCAGCAAGGTCTCCGAGCGCACCCGCGCGCGCAGCGCGAGCAGGGCGCCGAGCGCCGCCTGGGCGTCGAGCCCGGCGGGCAGGCCGAGCTCGAGCTCGTCGCCGACCCCCACCACGACCCCGCGCTCGACCTCGTGGCCCGAGGCCCGCGCCACGAGCAAGCTCACCCAGACCTGCATCTGCGCGAGCGCCGAGCCCTTCACCGATCTGCGCGCCGTCGGCCAGCACAGCTTCGGCCCTTCGGCGCTCTGACGCAGCTCCGGCACCGTCGCCCCGATCAGCACGCCGCTCGCTGTCGTCGCGAGCGAGAGCTGGCCGCTCTGCACGCGCGCGCCGAGCCGCTCCAGCCTGCCGAGCACCGTGCGGGCCTCGTCGCGGATCCTGCCGAGCACGCGGCGACCACCTGCGCGCATGGGCAAGCGCCCCTCCCCCGCGATCCTCGCCTCCCAGGCGGCGAGATCGAGCTCACCGCCCCCGGCGAGCATCGAGAGCGCCTGCTCGCGCAGGCCGTAGTCGTCGAGCCCGTCGAGCTCGAGCGGCTCGCGGTCGGCGAGCGCCTCGTCGCGCAGCGCGAGGCTGAGCCCCAGGCGGCGCCTCGCCAGCTCCTCTTGAGGCTTGGCGAGCGCGCGCGCGAGCTCCCAGGCGTCGAGCGAGCTCGCGGCGCTCTCGTCCGGTGGCATGAGCGCCCCGAGCTCGGTCGCCGCGAGCCCGGCGGGGGCGCGGCGCTCGTTCCCGCGCGCGCGCGCCGAAGCCGCCCACTGCGCGTCGTAGCTCTTCGCAGGGCGCGTCGAGCGTGAAGCACCGGCCGCCTGTCGCGAGGCCGAAGGCTCGGCGAAGGCTGCCTCGCTCCAGGGTTGCAGCGGGTGCTCCACGACGAAGGCGCCGGGCGCGAGGCCGAAGGCTCCCTCCAAGAGCTCGGCGAGCTCACTCAGGACCACCGACATCGGCGCGCGTTCGCCGCCTTTCGGCTCGAAGCCGTTGCCGAACAGGAGCAGCGCGTCGCGTGCGCAGAGCACCGACTCGAGGAACAGGTGCCGATCGATCGTGCGTCGGTCGTGCTCACCCGGGCGCTTCTTGGCGAAGGGGTCCCAAGCCGGCGGGCGCGAGACCCGCGGGAAGGCGCGATCGTCGAGGCCGAGCATCGCGATGACGCGGAAGGGCACCGAGCGCATCGGCTCGAGCGCGCTCAGCGTGACCGCGCCGGTGGTGGGCCTGTCGCCGCGCTGGGGCAGCTCGAAGGCGCCGCGCAGCGCCGCTTCGATCGCCCCGCGCTCGAACCGGAGCTCGGGCTCGGCGTCGACCGGGAGCAGCTCCGCGAGCACCTGCGCCACCTGCACGCGCTGCCAGGCGGCGCTGCCGGACACCAGCGTGAGCGCATCGAGGGACTTCGACAGCCGCGCCTGCCACGAGGCGAGCGTGCCCGGCTCGCGCAGCGTGCGCACCTCGAGCTCGACCGCCTTGCAGAGCTCGGCGAAGCGCCCGAAGCGCTCCACCCGCTCACGCGTCGCGAGCTCGAGCGGCACGATCGGCCCTCGCTCCGGGTCGCCCGGCGACGGCGCGACCTCGAGCCCACCCTCGTCGGGCATGAGCACCCCGAGCGCGAGCCGCTCGAGGCCGAAGCGCAGGGTGTTCTGCTCGACGCGCGGCTGCTCGTGTGCCGCGCGATCCTCCGCGTCCCAGGCCCAGCGCATGCCCGAGGCCTCGATCATCCACGAGAGCTCGCCGAGGTCGGTGTCGTCGAGCTCGAAGCGGGCGCGCAGCGGCGCGAGCGAGGAGAGCGCGGCGATGCCCGAGGCCGTGACGCGCTCGGCGCCGAGCGCCAGCACCCCGAGCAGCACCTCGGCCACCGGATTGGTCGCGCGGATGCCGAGATCGGCGACGTGCAGCGGAATGGCCGGCGCGCCCTGCGAGCGCGCGAACACCGCCGCGGCGAGCGGACCGTAGGTCGCGACGTCCGGCGTCATGACGAGCACGTGCCTCGGCTCGAGCGTGGGGTCGGCCGCGAAGCGCCGGAGCAGCTCGTCGCGCAGGGCCTCGCATTGGCGGAGCGCACCGTGGCAGGCGTGGAGCTGGATCGACTCGCAGGCGACGAGGCCGTCGAAAGCGCGCGCCTCGTCGTTCGGCTCGCCCTGCACGTGGCGAGGGTTGTCGCCCGCACGGTCGATCCATTGGTGCAGCGCCTCGAGCAGCTGCCTGGGCGCGCCGGCCTCCCGCTCGGGCAGCGCGTCGACGTAGGGGCTCTCTTCCAGCCAGGCCTGCAGCTCCCTGCTCGGCTCGCCATTCGCCGCGAGCAGCGCATTGCGAGCGAGCAGCGCCTCGAGCTCGGCGCTCTCGCCCGCGCCGCGAGCCTGCTCGCGTGCGCGGTGGCTGTGGATGTCCTGCCACCACGCCGACGAAGGCGCGAGCGTGAAGAAGTGCAGCTCGAGGTGACGCGCCAGCGCGGCCACACGCTGCCGGTCGCCCACGGGCAAGGTGGAGAGCCCGAAGACCACGAGGGGCCTGTCGCGCGGCGCGGGCTGGAGGCGCTCGAGCGCGCGCAGCTGGCGCGCCGGCAGCGGCTCGCTGGCGTCGGCGTCGAGATCCGCGACGAGCCTCGCGAGCCAGGCGTGGCGCGCTTCCTCGGGCGCCTCACCATCGGCCCAGGCGACGGCGTCGGCTGCGCGGTCGCGGAGCAGGCGCTCGATCGCCCTCGCCACCTCGCGCGCGAAGCCGAGCTCGCGCGCGGTGACGAGCTCGCTGCCCTCGCGCAGGTAGCGGCGGATGGGCGCGAAGTCGGGCTCGCCGAGCCGGGCGCGCAGCTTGGCGAGCACCGCGAGCTCGAGGCGCGCCCCCGACCATGGCGAGGCTGCGCTGCGTGGGCGCCGCCAGTAGAGCTCGCGCGATCCTGGCTCGGGGCTCGAGAGCAGCCACGCCGCCGCCCCCTCGAAGGCCGCCCCGGGGAAGACGAAGTCGACCGCCGCGAGCGCGCCGAGGCGCGTCGCGAGCTCGTGACGCAGCCAGCGCTCCATGCCTCGGCTGCCGACCACGATGGGCAGGGGCTCGAAGGGGTCGGCCGGCCAGGAGCGCTCGAGCACGGAGGCGAGCGAGGCGACCAGCTCTTCGGCGCGCTGACTGCGGTAGACGTGGAGAGTCATGCGTGGCCCCCTGGGGTGGTCGACGCTACCACGTGCGCGCACGCCGACACGCTCAGGAGCTCCAGGCTAGGACATTGTCCGTCGCGGCTCGCCGGGCGCTCAGCCTCGGTGCGCGGCGTCGACGCTCGGCTCGGAGGGGCGCGGTGGCACCGAGAGCGCCACGAGGGTCTGCGCGCTCCAGTAGGTGAGCAGGATCGGCACGCGCACGCCCTCGATGGGCGCGCGGAAGCGGTTGAGGGCGATGAGCGAGTCGCTGAGCGCGAACACGATCGCCCCCGCGAGCCCGAGCAGCGCGCGCGGGTCGTCGTCGCGCGCTCGCGCCGAGGCGCGCCACATCATCGCGCCGATGGCGAGCGCATACGCGGTGACGGGCACGCGCATCGCGCCGAGCGTCGGCCAGAGCAAGACGAGCACGAGCGCCACGAAGACGACGAAGGGCAGGGCCCGCACGGCCTCGAGCCTGGGCTCCGCGCGCGTGAAGCCCACGACGTACGCCACGTGCCCGAGAAGGAAAGCGACGAGCCCCGGCAGGAAGTAGCCCGCTTCGAGGAGCACGTCGCCCGCCGCGCCGAAGACGAGGCCGAGCGCGATCGGCCCTGCGAGCGGCGCGCTGCGCACGATGCAGTAGGCGGCGAGCGCGAGCACGGGCAGGGGCTTGGCCGCGAGGCGGAGCCACGTGAGCTCCGCCGCGTAGGCGAGCCAGAAGAGGGCGAGGCCCGTGAGACCGACCGAGACGGGCCAGGCGAGGCGCATGCCGGGTGGATACTACGGGCGCGCCAGGTGGGTCGAGGCGGAGGCTCGGGGCGGGCCTGCGCGCTCCGCCCGCTACTCCTTCGGCGAGTTCACCACCGCGTCGAACTCGGCCTGGGTGATGTACTGCGGCGTGTAGCTGCCGCCGACCTGCACGAGCCTCGCGTAGTAAGCGCGCAGGTGGTTGCGCGAGCCCTTCAGCAGGCTGTCGTAGGTGGTGAGGATGTCGGCGTTGTCGATGTGATCCTTCGCCGCCTCGATGTCGCGCATGTCGAGCTCCTCGATCTCGCAGCCGACCCCGAGCGCGGCGATCTGGCTCGGAAGGCCCTTGGCCACGAGCGCGTCGTGCAGCGTCTGCAACGCGGGGTCGGTGAACTCGCCCACGGCCATGCCCTCGGCGGGGTCGTCGAGCCCGTAGCTCTGGAGCAACGCGAGGATCGCGTCCATGTGGCTCTGCTCGCTGTTCTGGATGTTCGCGAAGGGGTTCCCATACTGATCGAGCGCCATGTAGACGTCGCGCGCGAGCTTCTCCTCTTCGCGCATGAAGTAGAGCGAGTCGATCTCGGCCTGCGTGAGCTCCGAGCTCGACGTGCCCCCGCCCGAGCCGCCTTCGGCGCCGCCAGCCGTGCCATCGCCACCGGTGCCGCTGCCGCCCGGGCCGCCGCCGCCTGGGCCACCCCCGCCCGGCGCGTCGCCACCGCCTCCGGTGGAGTCGTCGCCGCAGCCGAGCAGGATCACCTGACCGAGCACCAGACCGAGAGCCGTACGTCTACGCATGTCGAGCCTCCGCCCTCGTAGATGCGTCCGAGCGCCGCGGGGATTCAGCCCCGAAGCACGCTGCGACGACGTGTCGCAGCCTCGCTCAGAGCGGCACGCCGAGCGCCGCGAGGCCCTCGAGCGCAGAGGCGTTCTTCGGCGCGATGAGCAGCACCTCGCGAAAGGCCTGCGCAGACTCCTTGCCTCGCCCGAGCTTGAGCAAAGTCCAGCCCACACCGTTGCGCATCTCCACGTCCGAGGGGTAGGCCTCGACGATGCGCAGATAGTGCGGCAGGGCATCGCCGAAGCGCCCGAGGTTGTAGAGGGAGAAGGCCAGGCGCGAGCTCGCGAGGTAGTTCCCAGGGTCGCGCTCGAGCACCTTCTGGGCATGCGCGGAGGCGTCGAGCCAGCGCCGCTCCGCCATCAGCGGGAGCATGACGCCGAGCCTCGGCTCGATCGCCTTCGGCGCGGCCGCGATGGCCTGCTCGTAGGGTGCGACGGCCTCGCCGTAGCGGCCGAGCACGTAGAGCAGCCAGCCCCGACGGAGATGCACCACGTAGCCACGCGCCGAGGGCTCGATGCGCTCGAGCGCGGCGAGCGCGTCTTGGGTCTTGCCGACCGCCTCGAGCTCATAGGACTGCTGCAGCCTGGCCGCCGGGCTCTCTGCGTGTGCGAGCGACGGCGCCACACCCAAGGCGACCACGACCGCGAACCACCACCAACGCCTGGGCTTCATCACGTAGCTCCCTTCGTCGAAGCAGCGGGCTCTCGCCCGTCGGCCCCTTCGGCCTCGTCGATCCTGCGCAACTCGAGCGTCTCCGAGCCGATGCGCGCCTCGGCTGCGAGCAGACCGCGCTTGCGGTCGACCTCGATGCGCGTGACGACCTCGACGCGTGCCCCCTCCCGGTTCTTGCCCTCGACCACGAGCGTCGAGCCCTCGCGCTTGGCCTGGTAGACGACCTCCACGTCGTTCACCGAGAGGAACGGCGAGACGAAATCGTAGAGGAAGCGCCTCGAGCGACGCTGGATACGCTGTAAGGGCAGCCGGTCGACGAAGCGGAGCTCGCGGTCGAGCTCGAGCGGCAGGCGGGGCAGCGCCGCGAAGAGCGCGCGCAGCGCGGGGCTCGAGCCCACGAGATCGAAGAAGACGAAGGACGCCAGGCGCTTGCCTCCGAGCAGCGCCGCGTGGTGCGACGGGCTCGTGATCGAGCTGCGACCGAGCAAGTCGACCTCACTGTGCAGGCGCTCGCGACGGCCGTTCACCTCGACCACGAGCTGCTCTTCGGGGCGCCAGGGCACGAAGCCCCAGGCCTCATCGGTGGGCTCGACGCTGCGTTGCTTGCTGCCCTTCGTGGGCACCCACCCGGTGCGCGCTTCGTTCACGCCGTCGGTGCCCTCGATGATCACGTCGTCGAAGGTGGCGGGCCGCGTCGCCGCGCCGAGCAGGCCCGTCGCCTGCATCTGCAAGTGCACGTGAGGCGTCGGCGCTCGACCGGAGCTGCCGCAGAGGCCGAGCTCGTCTCCTGCCTGGACGACCTGACCCTCGCGGACCTTGATCGAGCCAGGCGAGAGGTGCGCCGTGACCGAGTACAGGCCGAGGTCGTGCGCGACGACGACCACGTTGCCCCAGTTCTGGGAGACGTTCATGTCGCCCGGCTTGTTGTCGCGGATGCCGTCGACGACGCGCACGACCGTACCGGGCGCGCAGGCGACGACCGGGAGCCGATAGCAGAGGTATTGCTCGAGACGCGTGCCGTCACCTCGGTGGGGCTTGCCGTCGGCGTCGAGGATCTCGAAGTCGAAGCCGTGCCTCCAGGCGCCCTTGTGCGTGTGGGCGCCATCGACACCCTGCGTGCAATGCCAGGTGCCGAGCACCGGCAGGCGAAGGGGCACGAGCAGCTCCGCGCCGAAGCGCGCGCGGCGGCTCTGGTCGTAGGCGAGGTTCTCTTCGGGCGAACCGAGCGCGAAGTCGACCGCGCGAGGTAGAGCCTCGCGCCTGCGCACGCGCATCGCCGCGAGCAGGACGAGCACCGTGGCGTTGAAGGGCAGCGCGAGCGCCGGGATGCCGAGCCGCGCGAGCACGGGCATCGAGCCGACCGTGACGAGCGCCGAGACCACGGTGGCGAAGATCGCGAAGACGAGCGAGCTGCGCGACGGGACGAACCAGATCGCGCCGAGCGCCACGCTGCTCAGCATCGCATTGAAGCCGAGCACCGAGAGCGCGCCGTAGGCCGGGAGCGACACCGCGAAGGCCGGCAGCGAGAGCAGGTAGGCGTCGAGCACGAGCACCACCGCGAAGGACGCGCTCGCGTAGACGGCGGCGATCCGGCTGTAGACGAGCAGCGCGAGGAAGATCACGAGCCCCACCTCGACCCTCGGCAGGAAGAAGAGCGCGCCCACGCTGCGCAAGAGCTCGGCCACGGGCCCAGGCACGAGCGCGACCCACTCTGGCGGCACGTAGCTCGAGGTCGCGACGGGCAGGCGCGCGAGCGGCGCGGCCGCGAGCACGAGGTAGTGCACGGCGACGAAGGGCACCGTGAGCACCGGCAGCGCGAAGACGCCGCCGAGGGTCGCCTCGCTCGCGGCGGTCACGATCATCGCGGCGAGCGAGGCGAACACCACGATGCGCAGCGGGAGCTCCCAGCCGACGAAGGACGCCGCCACGCCCAAGCCCACGAGCACCGCCGCGTAGCCGTAGATCCCGTCGGCGATGCGCGCTCGATCGAAGCCGAGCAGCCACGCGGAGACGGCGGCCACGAGCGAGCCCACGAGCGAGAGCGCGAGCGCACGGGGCTCGAGCAGGAGGCCCACCATGACGAGCCCGCCCACCCACGCCGAGCGCGAGAAGACGATCTGGGCGTAGCTCGCGACGAGCGCGCGCGCGAAGAGGCGAGCCTCGTCCACGAGCCCGCTCGGCGTCGTCAGTGCTTCTCCAGCCACGGCGGCATCTCCTCCGGCCCGATCACGTCGGCGAGCTGCTCGGCGCGCCTGATCAGCGCGTGGCGCCCGTCACGGCCGATCAGCACCACCGCCGGGCGGTAGGTGATGAACTGCATCCACTGCGTCACGTTGTAGGCGCCGACGTTCTTGAACACGACCGGGTCGCCGACCTTCATCGGCGGGAAGAGCATCGTGTCGCGCAGCTCGTCGATGCTCATGCAGAGCGGGCCGTAGACGACCGTGGGCTCGGGCATGCCTCGCGTCTCCACGCCGGGCAAGAGCTCGTGTTTGTACCAGAACGACGTGAAGAGCAGGTTCACGCCCGCGTCGATCACCATGCCACGCCGACCGTCGGCGAGGCGCTTGTTCGCCACCACGCTCGAGAGCAGGTAGCCCGCATCGTCGACGAGCGCCCTGCCCGTCTCGAGCACGAGCGTGGGGCGCTCCTGCGGGCGCACGTCGAGCGTCGCGAGGCCGTCGCATATGGCGTCCGCGTAGCGCTCGAAGCTCGGCGTGGCGACGCCGCCCGGCAGATACTGCGCGCGCAGGGTGTTGTGCGAGGCGAAGCCGCCGCCGAGGTCGATGAAGGAGAGCGCGATGCCGAAGCGCGAGCGCAGCTCGTTGGCGAAGCCGGCGAGCTTCGTGGCCGCATCGCGGTAGGCCTGGGGCTCGAGGATGAAGGTCCCCACGTGGCAATGCAGGCCCACGAGATCCATCGCGTCGCCGGCCACGAGGCGCGCGACGGCGTCACGAGCCTGCCCGTTCTCCAGGCTGAAGCCGAAGCGAGACCACGCGGGGATGCCCTCGGCCACGAGGTTCACGCGGATCGCGACCTTGGGCCGGATCCCGCGGCGCTTGGCGATCTTCTCGACCAGCGCGAGCTCGTCGAAATGGTCGATGTGGACCATCGCCTCGTCGACCAAGGCGCGCTCGAGCACGGGCTCGGGTTTGTAGGGGCCGTTGAAGTGGATGTGGTCCGGCGGCACGCCGAGCGCGACGGCCTTCTCGTACTCGAAGCCCGACACGACCTCGGCCCACGAGCCCTCCGAGTGGAAGATGCGCGCGATCGCCCCGAGGTAGTTCGTCTTGTAGGACCAGCCGACGCGCAGCTTGGGCCACCTCCGCGAGAACGCGCTCGTGAGCTCTTGGTGGCGCTCGCGCAGGGTTCGCTCGGAGAAGACGAAGAGCGGAGAGCCGTAGCGCGCGAGCAGCTCTTCGACCGGCACGCCGTCGATGTGCGTGAGCGGCCGGTTCACCTGCATCGCGCCCATCTTGTTCATGTGGCCGAGCTGGTGGCGCACGAGCACGGGGCGCTCGTAGAGCGGTTTGGTGGTCATGACGGCTCCTCCTCGCCCGAGGGTTCACGGACGAGCTCCCCGGCGGTGGCGATCTTCTCGAAGTCGGAGATGTCGGCGATCTGATCGAGCGCGATGCGCACGAACATGGTGCCGACGCGGTAGGGCTCGAGCCGCTCGGGCCGGAGCCCGGCGGCGAGCTGCGCCACCGCCCAGGGCAGGTTGTGGCCGGCGCCCGCGCTCATGTAGACCCAGGCCGGGAAGCGAGGGTTGATCTCGAGCAGGTGGTAGCCACCGTCGCGGTCCTTCATCACCTCGACCTCGCAGGGCCCACGCCAGCGCGTGGCCTCCATGAAGGCGCGCGTCATGTCGAGCAGGCCGGGGTCCTTCACGGCGACGCCGCCCCAGCCCTTGCCCTTGTCGGTGAGGATCGTCTTCTTCATCGGCACGGCGCCCACGAGCCCCCCCTCGCCGTCGCCGACCGCGACCACGTCGTACTCCTCGCCGTCGATGCGCTGCTGCACGATGACCGGCAGGCCCCACTTCGCGACCGTCGCGTGGAACGCGGCGAGGGCCTCGTCGAGCGAGTGCACGAGCACCGCGCCATAGAACGTGCCCTTCACGAAGAAGGGATAGGGGATGCGGTCGTGGAGCTTGAAGAGCTCCTGGGCCGTCGACACGGTCGCGGCGCGCGGCACGCTGATGCCGCTCTGCTCGCCGAGCGCCTCGAGATGGACCTTGGAGCGCAGCTCGAGCTGCTCACGCGTGGGCAGGTACATGCCCACGCCGAGCTCGGCGAGCTCGGGCGCGATCTCCAGATAGGAGAGCAGCTCCGAGTCGACGTTCGGCAAGACGACGTCGAAGGGATCACGCGCATGGATCGCGCGCAGGCGCTCGAGCAGCGCGGCGGGGCCGAGAGACGGGTACGGGACGAGGTACACCGCGTCGGCCAGCCCTCGCGCGTAGAGGCCGGCGTCGAGCGCGTCGTAGCTCAGGCCGATGAGCCGACCGCGGAATCCGGGAGCGTCGCGCAGCGCGCGCAGCACCGACACGCCCGGCGCCGGGTTGTCGGTGGCGTTGAGCGCCGTCACGGCGACGCGCAGCGTGGTCGCGTCGCGGCTCATGACAGGCCGAACTCGCGCGAGACGAGCCCCTCCCTTCGCAAGAGCGCGATGAACTCGTCGAGGTCGTGCTCGAGATCGGCGCTCTGCACGTCGAACTCGCGCTTCAAGGTCTCGAGCACGGCGACTCGATCGGCGCTGCCCCGCAGGGCGCGCAGGATCGTGACGGCGGTGGGGTTGAGCGAGAAGGTCGCGCCCGAGTAGGGGTCGAAGAGAAAGCCCGTCTCGCTCAGGGCGAGGTCGCGCAGTCGGTCGATGTCGTTCATGGCTACGTTCCATGGAGCGCGCCGTGGGCGCGCAGGGTTCGCTCAGAGCGCTCGGAGGACTCCGATCGTGAGCAGGTGCATGCCGCTCTCGGCGCCGTCCACGTCGTCGATGAGGCGGCGGAGCTGGTAGTCGGCCGTGGCGCGCCAGCGCTCCCCGAGCTCGAGGCCCGCGCCGGCCATGAGCCCTTCGCCGAGCCGCTCGGGCAGGTTGTAGACGACCGGGATCGACCAGTGCACCGGGAGGCGCTCGCGGCCCAGGGTGCCGCCCAGGTAGAGCTCCACCTCGCCGGCATCGACGCCCGCGGTCGCGACGAAGGCGCCGTAGGTCTCGCCATCGACGAAGCCGAGCCGCAGACCGGGCCGAACGGCGACGTAGCGGCCGAGCGGGACGCGCAGCCCCACGGCGGTGCTGCCGACGACGGCGGCCCCTGTCAAGAGCGAAGCGTCGTAGAGGCTCAGCCCGCCCGCGGCGTAGGCGTCCCAGCCGAAGCTCCAGCGCAGGCTGCCGCCGAGCGCGTGGGAGGTCCCCGAGTAGCCGGTGCGATCGAGGATCGCCCCGTAGCGAGCGACGAACCCCACCGGAGCGGTGGTGAAGCCCGCGCCGAACCAGAGCTCGTGCTGCAAGAGGTGGGTGCGTCGGCCACCACTGCCCTGCCCACCGCTCAGGCGCACCGGCAGGTCGGTCAGCCGATAGAAGGCCCCGAGCAAGGCGTGGTCCGACAGCACCGCGGTGAGCCCAGCCGCGGGCCCCACGCCGAGGTCTCGCTCGGCGGCACCCGCGTAGACGTGACCCGTGAGCGAGAGGCTCGGGTACCACGCGATCGCCGGTGGCGGCGCGAGCCAGCCGCCCGCCCCACAGGCCTCGAGGCCCTCGCGCGCGCGCCGATCGCTCGGGTCGAGCGCGTTCGCCGCTTCGAGCTCGACCCGGGCCTCGTCACAGCGTCCGAGGTAGGCGAGCGCCCAGCCGAGCCCGAGACGTGCGTCGCGCGAGCCTCGAGACAGCGCCGAGGCCGCACGGTAGCGCCGCTCGGCCTCGGCGTAGCGCCCGGCCTGGAACTCGAGCCAAGCGAGCTCGAGCACCAGCGCGTAGTCCTGCGGATAGCGCTCGACCAGCGCGCGGAGCTCGAGCAGCTCGGGCTCGACGACCGGCGTGCGTCGCTCCGGCTCGAGCTGCTGGGCCTGCGCTCCCACAGGCACGGACGCGAGCAACGCGAACGCCACGCCGAGCGCCGCCCAGGCTCTCCCGACCTTGCGCATGCTCGCCCCTCTGCATCGCGCGTGCCGCGAGCGAGTGCGCGTCGCACTCCGAGCGGAAGGCCGTCGAGCGAGAGCCTCGAGCGCAGGCGTTGCGCCAAAGCAGAGCGAGACGCACCCCATGCGTGCCCGCTCGCCGCGGCCCTCTCAGCGGCCCGAGCCCGAGCGCGCGCGCTCGGCGTCGTTCGCCGACCCGGTCGAGCGCAGCGCGGCTTCGTAGAGCTGCGCGAGCTCTTCGGCACGGTCGCGCGGCGCCTGCACGACGCGGTCGAGCTCGGCGAGCAGCGCCTTGCAGTGGCGGGCCGTCTCGGCGAGCCGCTCGGCGCGGTCGGCGCGGCGGGGCTCGCGGCGCGTGGGGGCGGGCAGCTCGAAGAGGCTCAGCTGTGCGGAGGTCGAGGTACGCATGCCCCGGAATCTGCCTCGCGCGAGCGCGACTGAGGAGCGTCGCAGAATGTCCTAGGACATTCTCCTTCCCGCGCGGCCTCGCCCCGGCGGCTCGCGCGGCCTCCGGTGCCGCGCCCTCCCGAGCTCGTCGATCTTGCGTGCCGCGTTCGAGCGCGGGGCACAGCCGCCGCCTGCGCGTGTAAGATGCCGGCCGTGTCGCTCGCTCCGGCCTCCACCGACGGGGATCTCGACGCCCTCGTCGGGACCGAGCTGCGTTCGGAGACGACGCCGCACACGATCTACCGCCTGCTCTCGCGCGTCGGCGAGGGCGCCATGGGCGTCGCCTTCTACGCGCAGCGCATCTCGCCCGAGGGCGAGGGCGGCGTCGTGGTCAAGATGCTCAAGCCCTGGTTCTGCCAGCAGTGGGGCAAGACCGCGGAGCTCATCGTGCAGAAGGAGGCCGTCGCGCTCGGCCGCCTCAACGAGCGCGTGCCACCCACGCCCTTCGTCGTGCGCCTCATCGACACGGGCGCGGTCGACGTGCGCGGCCGCGGCGGCGTGCGCGTGCGTGTGCCCTGGCTCGTCGTCGAGTACGTGCACGGCGGCGCCGAGGGCACGACGCTCAGCCAGCGCGTGATGCACGCGGTGCGCACCACCGGCTTCGCCTTCGATCCGCACCGCGCGGCGAACGTCGTCGAGGCGCTCGGCCAGGGGCTCGGTGCGGTGCACGAGGTGGGCGTCATCCACCGCGACATCAAGCCCGACAACGTCCTCTGCTGCGGCTTCGGCCACGACGAGCTCTTCAAGATCGCCGACTTCGGCGTGGCCAGGCCCGCGGGCGTGGCCGCCACCTTCGGCGGCTTCATCGTGGGCACGCTCGGCTACGCGGCGCCCGAGCTCGCGACGCTCGACGCGAAGGCCGTCGGCCCCTGGAGCGACGTCTTCAGCATGGCGGCGGTCATCTACTACGTGCTCACCGGCGCCGATTACTTCGACGTGCGCACGCCCTCCGACGCCCTGCTCACCGCGCTCGCCGCCGAGCGGCGCAGCATCCGCGACTCACCCTGGCTCTCGCCCGATCTGCGCGCCAACGCCGAGGCCTGCCGCGCCATCGACTACGCGCTCGCCTGCGGCACCTCGGGCAAGGTCGAGGTGCGCCCCCAGCGCGCCGACGCGCTCGCGATGATGATCGCGCCCTGGCTGCGCGCCGAGGCGCCTCGCCTGTCGACCGTGGTGCGACGCCGCGCCCACCTCGAGGAGAACGAAGACACCACGCAGCTCATCGGCTGGCAGTGGGCGCCGCTGCGCCACCCTGGCACGCTCGGCAAGATCGTGCGCGACGTCGCCTGGGACGGCGACGGGCGCTGCATGGCGGCGACGAACCAGGGCCTCGCCTTCTGGAACGGCTCGAGCTGGATCGACGTGAGCCACGAGGGCATCGCCGATCCGAAGTCGATCCGCTTCGTGCGCCGCACCGGGCCCGGCCAGTGGCTCGTCGGCGGCGACGAAGCGACCTTCGCGCTCGTCTCGAGCGAGGGTCCACGCGAGGTGCGCCGCTTCCCTGCGGGAGGCATGCGCTACGAGCTCCTGAGCGGAGACCTCGACGATCTCGCGGTCATGCTCGGCAGCGCGCCCGGCAGGCCGCCCTTGCTCTGCTGCCTCAGCGGGCGGCGCTGGCTCAAGCCGCTGCCGGTCGACGACGCGGCCGCGATCTCGGGCCTCGCGCGCATCGCCGACGCCAAGTGGCTCATCGTGGGCCGCTCGCGCGACGGCGGCGGCTACGCGGCGATCTACAGGCCGATGGAGTGGGATCTCGAGCGCGTGGAGACGCCGCTCGTGCGCGCCTTCCTAGCGGCCTGCGGTGAGGAGACGGCCGGCACGGGGCTCGCGGTCGGCGCGAGCGGCTCGGTCGTGTGGACCTACCCCGCCGGCGTGCGCCACGAGCTCGTCGAGCGCGAGGGAGAGCGCCCCGATCTCTCCGCCGCCTCGATCGACGCCTCGAGCCGAGGCTGGGTCGCGAGCGCGGGCGGCATCTGGATGCACCACCGCACCGCGAACCAGACGGGCAGCAAGCTGCCTCCCATCGGCCGCTGGGAGCTCATGTGGAGCGACGATCAGTGGAAGGCGCCGATCGTCGCGCTCTTCACCGAGCCCGGCCTGGTCGTCGGCATGACCGCCGACGGCGGCATCATCGAGGGGCGCACCACCGCAGGGAAGTTCCCGAGCCGCCCACCCAACGCGGCCCACCTGCGCAGCACCAAGCGCGGCATGGGTTGAGCCGCACCGAAGCGCGGGCGCCTTCGCCACCGCGGTGCTAAGCGCACGGGATGCTTCACGCTTCCGTACTCGCTCGCCCTGCCCTCCTGCTCTCCTTCGGCCTCGCGCTCGCCGCCTGCGGCGACGACGGCGGCACCGGTGGCTCGGGCGGTGGCGGCGCCGGAGGCGGCGCGAGCTCGAGCTTCCCGCTGCCGATCGTCGCCGGCACCCCCGAGACCGACGCGCTCGCCGACGCGCCCGCCCGCTGCGGCATGGCCACCTACCAATGGCAGCGCGGCGCCGAGCTCGGCGCCGTCGTCGAGCTCGTCGAGCGCGACACCTACACGGCCTCGCTGCTCCAGGCGCTCGTCGACGCCGCAGGCATCGACGTACCTCCGATGCGCTTCGACGTCGCGAGCTACCTCGTCACCTACACGACGCAGGACCGAGGGCAGCTCGTCGACGCCACGACGCTCGTCGTCTGGCCGAAGGACGTGCCCGCCGAGGTGGGCGAGCTGCCGACGCTGATGGTCCTGCACGGCACGAGCGGCTTCACCGACGGCTGCGGCCCGAGCACCTCGGGCGAGGTCGCCACGCTCGCGGCGGCGCTCTCGTCGGCGGGCTACGTGGTCGTCGCGCCCGACTACATCGGCCTCAAGAACACCGCGCCGCCCACGGGTTTCCCGCACCCCTACCTCGTGGGCGAGGCCACCGCGCTCGCCTCGCTCGACGCGGTGCGCGCGCTGCGCGGCCTCGAAGCGCGCGGCATCGGCGGAACGAAGCCCTCGCCGAGGATCGCCGTGGTCGGTGGATCGCAGGGCGGCCACGCGGCGCTCTGGGTCGACCTGCTCGCGCCCTACTACGCGCGCGAGCTCGAGATCGTCGGCGTCGCAACCACAGTCCCCCCCTCGGACATGGTCACGCAGGGCACGCTCGCGCTGCAGGCCGCGCGCTCCTCGACCGGCAACATGGTCGCCTTCTACGGCGCCAGCGCGGCCTGGTACGGCCTCGCGAACCGCCTCGACGAGGTCTTCGTGCCGCCGCTCGACGTCGACGTGCCCTCGGCGCTCGCCGCGAGCTGCGACCCGGGCGACGCCATCGACGAGTTCACCGACGTCGCGCAGGTCTTCCAGCCCGCGCTGCTCGCGGCGGCGCAGAGCTCCACGCTCGACGAGCTCGATCCTTGGGGCTGCATGCTGCGCGAGAACGGCCTCACGAGCACGAGCATCCCGCGCATCTCCGCCGACCCGCCGAGCTACGGCGTGCTCTTCGTCACCGGCGAGGGCGACGACCTCGTCGACACACCCACCGAGCGCGCCGCCTTCGCGACGCTCTGCGCGGGCGGCTTGCCCACGACCTACCTCGAGTGCGCGGGCGCCTCGCACACCGAAGCGACGCTCTGGGCGCTGCCCGAGATCCTCGCCTTCCTCCAGGCTCGCCTCGCCGGCGAGCCCTTCACGGCGAGCTGCGGCGTCGGCGCGCCGAGCCGCTGCACGGGCACGCCGGAAGGGGAGTGAGCCCCGACGGGCGCGCTCTCCTCGCGGGCAGGGTGCGCTCGGCTCGTCGCGAGCAGGGCGCGCTCAGCTCGTCGCGAGCAGGGCGCGCAGCCGCTCGACCGCGAGCTGGTACTCGCTGCCGCAGTAGTCGCAGGCGATCTCGAGCCCCTGGCCGTCGTCGATCATCTCCTGGATGTCGCTCCTCGGCAGCGAAGCGAGCGCACCGAGCATCGAGGTCTCGCTGCAGCGACACCCGAAGCGCAGCTCGGCGCGGGCGAGCTCGGTCGAGGGCATGCCGTAGACGAGCTCGTCGACGAGCAGCTGCACCGAGAAGTCGCCCTTCGCGAGCAGGCTCTCGACGCTGGGGAAGTCCTCGAGGCGCTGCGTCATCACGAGCGAGGCGGGGCGCTCCGCCTCGGGCAGCACCTGCACGACGTAGCCTCCGGAGGCCACGAGCTCGCCGCCCTCGAGGCGCGCGCCCACGCGCGCGATGCAGACGAGCTGCTCGGAGGTCTGCAGGTAGGCGGTGAAGGCCTCACCCACGCCACCCGCGGCCGCGACGTCGACGATGCCCTGCTGCAAGCTGCCGTTGGCGAGCGTGCGCATCATCTGCAGGAGCGCGCCCTCACCGATGCTGAAGCTCTGCCCAGCGGGCACGCTGCCGAGCTGCGCGAGCCCACGCACGTCGCCCTCGGGGAAGCTGTCGCCGACGAGCGTGCCTCGCCCCTTGCCGCCCTTGAGGATGCCCTGCACGCGCAGATCGGGCGCCATGGTCTCGCGCATGAGCACCACCGCCGTGACGAGCTCGGCGAGCGCCTTCGCGGCGGGCCCCTCGACCTTCTGCCGGCGCAGCACCTCGGCGGCGGCGCGGGTCGTCTCGGCGGCGATCACGCGGAAGCCGTGATCGTCGGTCATCACACGCAGGGTCTCGTCTCGGCCTGACATCGCGGAGAGCTTCTTAGTCCCGCCGCGCCCTGCCCGCTCCCCAAAACCGGCGCGTGGCCGCCGAGGGCCTCAGCCGGGGGCGACCATGCTGCGATCGATGCCCTGCACGCTGGGCGCGCCCGCGAGGGCCATCGTGCGCGAGAGTTCCTCCGAGAGGATGCGCAGCACGTCGGCCACACCCTCGGCGCCGCCCACCGCCAGCCCCCACAAGGAGGGCCTGCCCACGAGCACCGCGCGCGCACCGAGCGCGAGCGCCTTGAAGACGTCTTCCCCCGAGCGGATGCCGCCGTCGACGTAGACCTCCGCGTCGTTCCCCACCGCCTCGACGACCCCCGGCAGGGCCTCGAGCGTCGCGGGCGAGGCGTCGAGCTGCCTGCCGCCGTGGTTCGAGACGAGGATCGCGGCCGCGCCGTGGTCGAGCGCGCGGCGCGCGTCGTCGGCGCGCACGACGCCCTTGATGACGAGCGGCAGGTGCGAGAGCCGCCTGAGCCACTCGAGGTCGCGGAAGGAGAAGCTCGCGTCGTGCCGCTCGGCGACGTAGCTCGCGAGCATCGAGCCCTGCGCCTCGCCCTCCCCCGGCGGCACGAGGTTCGACATCGACAAACCCTCGGGCAGCGCGAAGCCGTTGCGCTCGTCGCGCAGGCGACGGCCGAGCATCGGCGTGTCGACCGTCACGACCAGCGCGTCGTAGCCCGCGGCCTCGGCGCGCTCGACGAGCGACTGCGTGAAGGCCCGGTCCTTGTGCACGTAGACCTGGAACCACTTCGGCGCGTCGCTCGCCTCGGCGACGTCCTCGAGGCGCGTCGTCGCGAGCGTGGAGGCGACGTAGATCGTGCCCGCCTGCGCTGCGCCGCGCGCCGTCGCGAGCTCGCCCTCCGGGTGCGCGAGCCGGTGGTAGGCCGTCGGCGCGACGAGGATCGGCGCGCGCACCGGCGTGCCGAGCACCGTCGTGGAGAGCTCGCGCTCGGTCACGTCGACGAGCACGCGGTACCAGATCACCAGGCGCTCGTAGGCGCGCAGGTTCCGCGCGAGCGCGCGCTCTCGATCCGCGCCCGAGCGGAAGTAGTCCCAGGCCATCTTCGACAGCTTGGCCTTCGCCGCCCGCTCGTAGTCGTCCAGCGTGAGCAGCTTCCCCCGCTTGCCCTTCGCGTCTCGCTTCGCCATCGCCCGCATCCAAGCCGCGCTGGCCGCGGGCGGAAACCCCTCATCGACCGGCCACGCCGCTCGCCGCCACGCCGACCGAGGCCCGCCTGCATGGTCGGGCCGACTGGATCGTTTGCGATCCATGCGCTTCGACTCCATGGTGCGCCTACGCGCTTTGCGGGCGAATTGTGGGCTTGGTGCCCGGCACGGATCCTGCCAAAGTGGCCCGCTGTGATGACCCTCTCCCTGCGCACCCTCCGGTCCCGCTGGCTCTCCACCTCGCTCGTGCTCGCGCTCGCCGCCACCGCCGTGGCCTGCGACGACGGCGTCGACACCAACGAGGACGACGTCACCGACATCAAGAACAGCTCGGTGAAGAACCAGTCGATCGGCAACTGCTGGGTCTACGCGACCGCAGGCTGGGCCGAGTCGCTCCACCTCACGCACACCGCGGAGCAGCTCAACATCTCCGAGTCGTGGCTCTCCTACTGGCACTGGTACGAGCAGATCGCCGGCGCGCCTCCCGGGCAGTTCCGCCTCTCGCAGCTCGGCACCAAGCCCGAGCTCTCCACCGGCGGCTGGCACGGCCTCGCGGTCGAGCTCATGCGCCGCTACGGCGTCATCGACGAGGGCAAGTTCATCCCCGAGGAGGCCGAGGCCGCTCGCTCGAGCCGCCAGTCCTCCGCCCTGAACGCCATCAACACCTCGCTCAAGAGCGGCGTGCTGAGCGATCCGCAGAAGCGCCGCGACCGCAAGCTCGTGCGCCAGGAGCTCGACAAGGCCTGGGGCCTCAGCGCGAGCACCACCGCGATGATCGACCAGGTCTTCGGCGCCGACGTCTCGCGCACGATGTACACCGACGGCCTCTCGATCCCGGTCGACAGCGGCCTGCGCTACACGAAGGAGATCTCGGTCGGCAAGAACATCAGCCTCGCCGACGCCATCGGTCTGCCGGCGGGCACGTACTCGCAGGGCTTCCTTCAGCGCAAGGGCAAGTACGCCTGGAACGAGGTCAACTACCCGAGCTCGGCGACCGCGCGCCGCGACTTCCTCCGTCGCGCGCAGAAGGCGATGCACGCCGGCATGCCCATCGTGATGACCTGGTTCGTCGACTTCGCCGCGATGGACTCGCAGAACCGCTTCGTGGCGCCGCCGGCGAGCCCGGGCCGCCAGGGCGGCCACATGACGGTGCTCGAGGACTACCAAATCAAGGACGTGCCCGGCTACGGCACGCTCGAGGCGGGTGTGCTCGTCACCGATCCGAAGATCCTCGAGGCCGCGCTCGCGCCCGAGGCGAAGATCGAGTTCTTCCGCATCAAGAACTCCTGGGGCACGGGCCTCGCGCCGAACGACGCGGGCGAGGAGTTCCGCGGCTACCACGACCTCTACATGGACTACCTCAACGGGCCGCTCGTGCGCTGCACCGAGTCCAACGGCGACAAGTGCGGCATCAAGGCCAACGTGCCGGGCCTCACCGCCTTCGTGCTCCCGCCCGACGCCTTCATCACCGACGCGCTCGTGAAGGAGGGCGGCAGCTGCGCCGTGAACCTCTGCGCCACCGGCCCCGCGCTCGCCACCACGGCCTGCCCGAACGACGGCGACATGACCGCCTGCATCGAGCTCGTCTGCGAGGGCGACGACTTCTGCTGCAAGAACGAGTGGGACGACCTCTGCGTGAGCGCCGCCAAGGAGTGCGGCCTCGACAGCTGCCAGTGAGGCAGCCTCGGCTCGGGCGCCACTGAGCGCCGGAGCGAGGCGCTCGAGCCTCGACGAGGGCCGGAGCCACGGATGGCTTCGGCCCTTCGTGCGTCTGGGCCTCACGGAGCCCGAGCCGGCGCTGTATCCTCTCCCGGTGCGCGCTTCCTTCTACGCCCGGGTCTTCTTCGGCCTCGCTTCGCTCTGTGGGCTCGCCATCGCAGGCGCCTGCGCCTCGAGCGAGCCCTTCACCTGCGCGATCAACAGCGACTGCCAGCTCGGCGCCTACTGCGACACCGAAGCTGGTGAGTGCAAGACCGACTGCGTCGACGCGGAGCGCGACTGCCCACGCGGCTACTTCTGCTCGACGAGCGGCAGGTGCGAGTACGGAGGCGGCGGCAGCGGGCCGGGCGGCGGCGAGGACCCCACGAGCGCGGGAGGCGGCGGCGCCTCGAGCACGACGAGCACCTCGAGCGCGAGCACGACGAGCTCGACGACGACCGGCGCCGGCGGAGGCGCGACCTTCGTGGAGCTCGACCTGTGCAACGCCGACGCCGACTGCGGCTCGCCGCTGCGCTGCGAGATCGTCGACAAAGGCGGCACGAAGCGCTGCACGAAGAGCTGCGCGAGCAACGCGGTCTGCCCGGTGGGCTTCCGCTGCCACGACCCGGGCGACGGCAGCGCGGCCTGCGTGCTGAGCGACGTCGGACGCAGCTGCTCCACCGCCAGCCAGTGCCACCACGCCTGCTTCCTCGGCCCGGGCTACTGCACCGCGCCCTGCGCCACGGGCGGCGACTGCCCCAATGGTTGGGGCTGCATGGAAGTCGCGAGCCAGAAGGTCTGCGTCAAGGCCGCCGAGTACTGCGACGGCGTCGACAACTCCGCCTGTGTCGTGCCCACCGGCTCCTGCGATCTGTCGCCTACGATGGTCATCGGCGGCTGCGTCACGACCTGCTCCACGGCGGCCGACTGCCCGCAGCGCGCCGCCGGGCTCGCGCCGTGGACCTGCGACGCCGGAGGCATCTGCCGGCGCCCGGCCGACGTGCAGGGCTCGCTCGAGGGAGGCTACGCACCGGCGCAGTACGCGTGCAACGGCCTGAACCAGGTCGTCAACCTGTGCAACGACGCGCAGCACATCGACTTCGACCAGTTCACGATCCCACCTGCGCCCGCGGTGAGCTGCGGCTCCGCGAGCACGACCGACGGCCTGCCGGGCGACGCCTGCGTCGACAGCTGCCGCTTCCAGGGCGGCTGCCGTCAGGGCTACGCCTGCACTTCGGTCGGATCGATCGCCGGAGGGCGCATCGGCCTCTGCCTGCCGACGGGCACGGGCGAGGTGGGCGCCGCCTGCACGCGGGATCGCGACTGCGCCTTCGGCTACTGCTCGCAGCAGAAGTGCAGCCGCGACTGCAGCAAGGACGGCCTCTGCCCCACCGGCTCGACCTGCACCGCCGCCGGCGGCCCGAACGTCGAGGGCCTGCCCTTCCGGCGTTGCCAGTAGGCAGCTTCGTCGAGCTCGCGGCGCCGCCAGACGCGAGCACTTCGTATGCGTCGCGATGAGCGACGCCGAGCGACCCGGTGGAGCGCTCGGCGTCGGTCGCTGCTGGGCCTGAGCTCAGCGGTTCGAGATGCGGGCCTTCTCGGCCATCTTCGACTGCAGCTTGCCCATGAGCATGTCGCGCAGGTGGCGGTTCTTCATCGCGTAGGCGCTGTTGCCCTTGGTCGAGCTGATGACCTCGCCCTTCGCGTCGACGAAGTGCACGTGCTGCGTCGTCGCGCTCGCGCGCTGGCCGTTCGCGCCGCGGCCGTAGGCCTGCGGGATGAGGCTCTTGCCGCCGTAGGAGTCGGTGCCGGCCGCCGCGACGAAGCCACCCGACTTCATCGGGTTGATCATCTTGAGCATGCTGCGGATCTCCCTGGGCGTGTTCGTCGCGGCGCTCGCGCTCAGGTTGACCGACTTGCCGTCGGCGGTCGTGTAGGTCATCGGCAGCGAGCCGGCCTTGCCGTAGGAGTCGGTGCCGCCGCCCGCGGCCATGCGGTAGGCGCCGTGCATCGGGTTGATCATCTTCTGCATCGCGCGGACCTCGGAGGGCGTGTTCACCGAGGAGGTGCTGCTGATGTTCTTGCCGCGCGAGCCAGCCGACGAAGAGCGCAGGCCCTGCCGGTCGACCATCTCACCGCGCGGTCGCACGCGATCGCCGAGCGCCTCGCGCTGCGGGCGCGCCGCGTCGCCTCGGGAGACGCGCTCCGCGCCGCCACCGTGCCTCACCCCGTGGAGGACCTCTCGCTTGATGTCCATGCCGCGGCGGCTGTCGCTGCCCTCGCGCTCTGCGAGCGCGGTGGAGCCGAGGGTGAGCATCGTGGCGAGCGCGGTGAGGAAGAGCCCTTTGTGCATGGTCCGTCTCCTTGGGGTGCGGCCTCGAGGCCGACGTGAGCGTCGATTCGTTCCGTTGCATGGCCTGGGCCATTCGATCAGAACGCGAACACCGTTCGGCTCGCCGGCTCGGCAGGCGCCGCCATTTGTCTCGTTGTTTCCGTGAGATGCTCGCGCGCTCCGGAGACCGCGGCCGCCGCGGGTGCGACGCCACACCCACGCGCACCTACCCTGGCGAGGCGCCAGGATCGTCAGCCGATGCACGCTCGCGCGTCTTGCGCGCCTCGGGAGCGTCAACCGTCGAACACCTCCGCGAGCCGGTCTCGGCCAGCTCCGCCCCCCTCGGCCCATCGACTACGCTCTGGAGACATGTCGGGCCCGCGTCAGATCCTGCACGTCGACATGGACGCGTTCTACGCGGCCGTGGAGCAGCGAGACGATCCGAGCCTACGCGGCAGGCCCGTGCTCGTCGGCGGGCGCTCGCTGCGCAGCGTGGTGTGTACGGCCTCCTACGAGGCGCGTCCCTCCGGTGCGCGCTCGGCCATGCCCATGGCCGAAGCGCTCCGCCGCTGCCCGGACGCGATCGTCGTGCGCCCGCGCATCGCGCACTACGCCGAGGTCAGCCGGCAGATCTTCGCGATCCTCAAGCGTTACACGCCGCTCGTCGAGGGACTCAGCCTCGACGAAGCCTTCCTCGACGTGAGCCAGAGCCAGGGCCTCTTCGGCGACGGCGAGGCCATCGCCGAGCGCATCCGCGCGGATATCCGCGCCTCGACCGGGCTCACGGCCTCGGCGGGGGTCGCGACCTGCAAGCTCATCGCCAAGATCGCCTCCGACCTGCGCAAGCCCGACGGTCTCACGGTGGTCGCGCCGGGGGAGGAGCGCCGCTTCCTCGCGCCGCTGCCCATCGAGCGCATGTGGGGCATCGGACCGAAAGCGGCCGAGGCGGCGCGAGAGGTCGGGCTGCGCACGGTAGGCGACCTCGCGAGCGCGAGCGTGTCGCGGCTCGAGCGCGTCTTCGGCAAGAGCTTCGGCCCGGCCGTCTCCGAGCTCGCGCGCGGCATCGACCCACGCGAGGTCCAGCCCGATCGCCCCGCGAAGAGCGTCGGCGCCGAGGAGACCTTCGAGGAGGATCTGACGACGAAGGACGAGCTCGAGGCCGCGCTGCTCGAGCAGTCGGCGAGGGTCGCGCGCAGGCTCGCCGCCGAGGGGCTCGCGGCCGAGGTCGTCGTGCTCAAGATCAAGCTCGCGGACTTCCAGCTCCTCACGCGCCGCAAGAGCCTGCCCGAGCCGGTCGGCGACACGCTCGCGATCCACCGCGCGGCCTGCGAGCTGCTCGCCGGGCTCTCGCTCGAGCGGCGCCGCGTGCGCCTCACGGGCGTGTCGGTGTCGGGGCTCAGCGCCGAGGCCGAGCGCCATCGAGGCCTCTTCCCGGACCTCGCTGCCGAGCGGCGCCGCAAGCTCGAGCAGGTCGCGCTCGCCGCCTCGACGCGCTTCGGCGAGGGCGCGCTCGTGCGGGCCGGCACGCTGAGCAGCCCGTCGAAGCTCAGCGGTCGCAGCGTGGCCGAGGGCTCGGGCCGAGCGATCGCGCCAGCGCACGACGACGAGCGCTGAGGGCGCGGGTCGGAGGCGCGACGCTCGGCGCGGCCGCGGCTCAGGCCTCGACGGCGAGCTCTTCGGTCGGCGGGATCGTCGCCGTCACCGGGCGGAAGCGCAGCTTCGCGATGCGGAAGCCCTTCGCGCTCTCCACCTTCGCGAGGTAGGCGCCGATGCGCACCTCGTCGCCGACCTTCGGCATGCGCGAGAGCTTCTTGATGACGAGGCCACCGATCGTGTCGACGTCGTCGTGCTCGGCGATCTCGGGGATGCCGAGCGTCTCCGCGGCGCGCTCGAGCAGCAGCGTGCCCGACATGCGCAGCTCACCGTCGCCGAGCTGCTCGATCTCGGGTGCCTCGCGCTCGTCGGTCTCGTCGTAGATCTCGCCGACGATCTGCTCGACGACGTCTTCGGCGGTGAGCAGCCCCGTGAAGCTGTCGTGCTCGTCGAAGACGGCGATCATCGGCGTGCCCGAGAAGAGGTTCAGCTTGCCGAGCGAGGCCGTCTCCGGGCGCCGATCGATGGGGTGCAGGAGCGGGCGCAGCTCGCGTTTGCCGCGCAGCTCGGCCTTGAGCAGCTCGGCGCGGCGCACGTAGCCGACGACGTTGTGCGGGTCGCCGTCGAGCACCGGGAAGCGGCTGAAGCCCTGCTCCTCGGCGACGGCCATGTTCGTCTCCCACGACTTCTGCAGGTCGAGCGTCGCCACGTAGCGGATCGGCGTCATCACCTCGCGCGCCGTGCGGTCGGCGAAGGAGAGCACGTTGCGCATGAGCTCGAGCTGCTCGGGTTTGATCTCGCCGCTCGCGTGCGCGTAGACGAGGGCCTCGCCGAGGCTCACGCCCTCGTCGTGGTGCGCGTCGGTGTCGGGGTTCTTCCCGGTGAGCGCGCCGACCGCGGCGTTCGCGATGCCGTTGCAGGTCTTGATGAAGGGCACCGCGACGACGCGGAACATGCGCATGAAGGGCGCCGTGACGTAGAGCACCTTGCCCGGGACGACGAGCGCGAGGCCCTTGGGCACGAGCTCGCCGAAGGTGACGTGGAAGAAGGCGCCGAGCGTCATCGCGAGCGCGGTCGACAGTCGCTCGGGTGCCTGGTAGCGCACGAGCTCGTGGTGGATGGCCGGCTCGAGCGCGAGCGTGAGACCGAGGCTCGTGAGCGTGATGCCGAACTGACACGCCGCGAGCATCGCGTTCATGTCGCGCTTCATCGCGAGCACCATCTCGGCGCCGCGCACCCCGCCTGCGGCCTCGCGCTCGAGCTTGCGCACCGGGATCTTCACCAGCGCGAACTCGAAGGCCACGAAGATGCCGCAGCCCAGGATCAGCATCAGCGATCCGATCCACGGGCTCAAAGCAGCGAGCGGGGCTGCGATGGCGATGAGCAGGAGGGTTCCCCCGAACCCTCGTTTCGACGAAGCACTACTTGGCATGTCCCGGCTCGACCTACATAGCGTCGTTTCGGCCGAAGCGCGACCCTGGACTCGCAGGAACCCGGGCGCGGCCCCCGAGCGCTGTTCGCTTGGCGCTCGCGAGGCGCCGTCGTAGCCCTCGCCGCCGCACGTGTGGCGGCCCGCGCCGCAGCGCCACGCCCATCCCGGAGGACTCCTTGCTGCATCACCTGCTTCGTGTCGCCGACCTCTCCGCCCGCGACCTCGGGCAGCTGCTCGTCGAGAGCCGCGCCCACAAGGCCGATCCTCGCCGTGCGCGCGAGCTGCTCTCGGGCAAGAGCGTCACGCTCTACTTCGACAAACCCTCGACGCGCACGCGCATCTCCTTCGAGACCGCGGTGCACCGGCTCGGTGGGCTGCCGGTCACCGTGGGGCCGAACGATCTGCAGATGGGCCGAGGCGAGACGATCGAAGACACCGCGCGCGTCATCAGCCGCTACGCGAGCGCCTTCGTGACGCGCACCTTCCGCGACGCCGACGTCGCGCGTTTCGCCGCCGCCGCGAGCATCCCGGTCATCAACGCGCTCACCGACGGCCACCACCCCTGCCAGGCCGTCGCCGACGTGCTCACGCTCGAGGAGCGCTTCGGCAAGGTGCGCGGCCTCGTCGTGACCTACGTCGGCGCCGGCAACAACGTCGTGCACAGCCTCGTGGAGGCCTGCGCACTGCTCGGCGCGCACGTGCGCGTGAGCACGCCCGCGAAGTACGCCGCCGACGAGGCGATCCTCGCGAACGCCGCGGCGATCGCCGCGCAGCACGGCGGCTCCGTGAGCCTGCTCGGCGACCCGGCCGAGGCCGTGCGCGGCGCCGACGCCGTGTACACGGACACCTGGCTGTCGATGGGGGATCCTCCCGAGGAGCGCGAGGAGCGCCTCGAGATCCTCGCGCCTTACCGCGTCGACGCGGCGCTCATGGCGCGGGCCAAGAGCGAGGCGATCTTCCTCCACTGCCTGCCGGCGCACCGCGGCGAAGAGGTGACCGACGAGGTCGCCGACAGCCCGGCCTCGAAGATCTTCGATCAGGCCGAGAACAAGCTGCACACGGCGGTGGCGATCCTCGAGGCGCTCGTGAAGCAGAGCCTCGAGGGTCGCGCCTGACGCACGGCGCCGAGCGCAGGGCCCGCGCGCGGATCAGCCGAGCGCGCGGCCGGCCTCGAGCGAGAGCCGGGCGAGCTCGGTGAAGCCCGCGCGGACGCGCTCCACCGCCTCGCGTACGGCGCCTGCGTGCCGCTCGAGCCCGTCGAGCAGCTCGCGTGGCACGGGCAGCTCGAGCAACAGCTCGCGCGCGAAGCGAGGGTGGTGCCCTCCCTCCTGCCCTGCGGCGAGCGCGCGCTGCACGGGCGCCGAGAGCAGGAAGGGCACGAGGCCCGCGAGGTCGTGGCCGGCGCGCGGGCGCAGCACGTAGAACTCGGCGCTCGCGACCACGACGTTGCCGGCGGGCGCGAGCAGGAAGAGGCCCGCGGCGACCCAGGCCACCTGGCGCAGGTAGGGGCGCAGGCGCGAGATGATGAGATCGCCCGGCGCGAGCAGGCGCTTGGCGCTCAGCGGCGCGCCCCGCTCGAGCTCGGTGGCCGAGGCCAGCACGACGCCCTCGTGCGCGTGCGAGGTGTCGAGCACGAGCCGCTCCCCGAGCTCGGCGAGGCGCGCGGCCGAGACGCCGTCGTTCGCGATCGTGACGAGATCGCCGAGGCGCAAGCTCCCCTGGGCTTCGAGCTCGCGCTCGGGATCGTAGCGCTCCGGCGCGAGCACCAGCCCGGGCGCCAGCGTGGACACGGTGCGCAGGAAGCGGCGGCTCATCGCGCGAGCTCCTCGGCGGCGTCGCGCATGCGCCGCGCGACCTCGTCGACCAGCTCCGCGAGATCGTGATCGACCTCCCCGCCCTGGCGACGCAGCACGCGCCCTCGCGCGTCTTTGCCGTCGCGCTCGCTCAGGGCGAAGAGGATCGGCTCGTCGGGCGGGACCTCGCCGCGCGCCCTGCGTCTGACGCCGAAGAGCACGCAGGTCTTCTGGCCCGTGTGCGGCCGGAAGGTGTTGCGCCCGAGCCCCACGACCGCGACCACGCGCATGCGCTCGAGCAGCCAGGCGCGCAGCTCGGCGAAGGCGGCGCCGCCGAGCTTGTTGTGCGGCAGCACCACGGCGAGCCTGCCACCAGGGCGGAGCAACTCGAGCGCGCGCTCGAGGAAGAGCACGTCGCGCTCTCCGTGACCGAGGCGCGCGAGCTCGTAGCCGCGCGCGTAGCTCGCGCCGACGTCGCCCGCGAAGGGAGGGTTGGTGAGCACGAGGTCGAAGCCGCCGAAGCCCGGTGCCTCGGCGCGCATCGTGGCTTCGATGCTCGCCTGCGCGCCCACGGCACCGCGCGCGAGCGAGTCGCAGACGCGCAGGCGCTCCGGCGGATGGCCGCTCAGCGCGATCGCCGCGCGGCCGATGCGCGCCGCGCGCGCGTCGACGTCGAAGCCCCAGGCTTGGCAGCGAGGCTCGAAGGCGAGCGCCTGCCGGAGCAGACACGCCGAGCCGCAGGCCGGATCCACGACGCGCTCACCCGGCCTCGGCGCGAGCATCGCCGCGAGCTCACGCGCGACGTAGCGCGGCGTGAAGTACTGACCCTTCTCGCCCTTGTGCGCGCCGTGCACGAGCACCTCGAAGAGCGCGTCGAGCCCGGCGAGGCCGTCGGCGGAGAGCTCGAGCTCGCGCAGCACCGCCGCGCAGCGCTCGAGCGCGAGCTCGCCGAGCGCCACGCTCGGCGCGACGTCGAAGACGCCGGGCCAGCGCCGCGCCGCAGACTCGAGCAGGCGCCGCTGCTCGGCGAGCGCTCCCCGTGGGTCGAGGAAGGGGCGCTCGTGCCCGGCCGCCTCGTGCTCGAGCTTCGCGACGACGAGCGCGAGCGCCGCCTCGAGAGGATCCTCGCCGCCGTGGGCGCAGAGGATCTCGTCGAGGCGGCCCGCCACCGACTCCCAGTCCCCCGGGCGGAACCCTCTGCGTCGCGTCATCGCGCGACGAGGACTAACCCAGCTCCCTCGGCGAGGACAGGCGTCTCGCGCGGATCAGTAGCGCGGCAGGCTCGGGTCGATCTCGCGCGACCAGGCGTCGACCCCGCCGGAGAGGTTGTACACCCGGCGGAAACCACGCTCGACGTAGGTCTGCGCGGCGGCGAGGCTGCGCACGCCGTGGTGGCAGTAGAAGACGATCGGCGCGTCCTTCGGGAGCGCGTCGAGCTTCGCGCGCCCCTCGCCCTCGAGCGAGAGGTCGCCCGCGATGTGCGCGAGGCGCCGCTCCTCCTCGGGCCGCACGTCGACGAGGTGCACGGTCTCGGCCTCGCGCATCTTCGCGAGCTCCTTCACGCCGAGCGCCTTCACCGAGGCGGGCGCGTTCGGGTTCTCGACGCGGAAGCCCGCGCCGTCCGGGCCCTCGACGTAGTCGATGCTCACACCGTCGGCGCGCTTCGCACTCGCCGCGTCGACGTGGATCGTGACGCCCTCGGAGCCGACCTGGAGATCGCCGGGCTTCTTCGGCCCGAAGTAGAGGTCGACGCGGAAGGCCGGGTCGATCTCGAGGCGCAGCACGTCGTCGCCGGGCTCGGCCGCCGCGCGGAAGGCCTCGGTCGCCGACTTGCTGAGCGTGACCTTCGGCGGCGCGGGCGGCGTCCACTCCGCGCCGAGCGCCTTCGCGAGCTCGCCGGTGGCGTGCATCTCGCGCACGATGTCGCAGCCGCCGAGGAACTCCCCGCCCACGTAGAGCTGCGGGATCGTCGGCCAGTCGCTGTACACCTTGATGCCCTCGCGCAGCGCCGGATCAGCGAGCACGTTCGCCGTCTCGAAGGGGACCTTGAGCTCCTTCAGGATGTTCACCACCGTCGCCGAGAAGCCGCACTGCGGGAACTGCTTGCTGCCCTTCATGAAGAGCACGACGCGGTTCTTCTGGATGAGCTCTTCGATCTGCGTCTTCGTGGCTGCGTCGAGCGACATGGGGAGCACCTTCGGGGTTCGGGAACGCGGCGCCCAGGCCGCGATGTTCCGTAACGGAATGCTATCTAGCAGCGCACACGCGCTCGCTCAACGCCCCATCCGAGGGGCGCGGCTCCGGGCCGGGAGCCGGAGGACCGCCGGGGCGCGCGCGGATCAGAGCGGCAGCGTCTCGCCCGAGACGTAGCGCCAGCCGGCCTCGGTGCGGCGGAAGAGGCTGCGCTCTCGGAAGGAGTGGTCGACGCCGCTCTGGAAGACCTTCGCGAGGAAGGCGACCTCGGCCTGCTCGCCGTTCGCTTCGTGCGCCTCGATGCTGAGGCCCGTGTACTTGTAGGCGCGCGCGGCGGCGAGCAGCGTGGAGCGCAGCGTCGCCTCGGGCACGCTCGCGTCGGCATGCTCGGGGTGCAGCGTGCGCACGAGGTGATCGATCGCACCGACGGCGAAGGCGGAGAAGCGAGAGCGCATGAGCTCGACGGCGTCGGCGGCCTCTCGTTCGCCCCGGTGCAGCGGCATGCAGCAGTCGCCGTAGGTCGCGCCGGAGCGGCAGGGGCAAGGAGACGAACGCTTCGGAGGCTTCATCGCGGAGGCGGAGGATGCACCGCGCTGGGCGGTCGCACCAAGGCCGAAGGCGCGGCAGCGCTCTCGGTCGAGGCGGTCCGGCCGGCGGCGGCGTCGACTGCGCCCGCGTCTCGATCGCGGCCGTGCCACGCGTGGGCGAGGCGCCTCGCGAGGTCGGCCTCACGCGCCACGTGCCAGACCCCGCGCCGCAGCTCCGCGGCCGGCGCGGTCTTCGCCGAGAAGGAGGCGACCGCGTAGAGCGCGACGCAGGCGGCGAGCGCCGCGCCGAGGATCTGCTTGGCGAAGGTACCCGGGCTCTCGCTGGTCTCCACCACGACAGGAGCGCGCTCGCGCTGCGACGCCGGAGGAGGCGGCGGCGCGCTCGACCACGACCACTTGCGCCGCGACGACTTGGGCTCGTTCGAGGTGTCCTCGTCGAGGATCGTCACCGTCGCGCCGGGCAGCGCGCTGCGAGGCCGCACGGTCGACACCGGCCCGGCGCCGTCGCCGAGCGAGATGGGCTCGTCGGACACGGGCAGCCCCGCGCTGCGCGCCACGCGCGCGATGCGCTCGGCGGCGTAAGAGGCGCTCGGCGGACCGAAGGGCGCCAGCGCGAAGACGAGATCGGCGACGCTCTGGAAGCGATCCTCGGGCCGGTTGGCGAGACAGCGGTGCACCACGCGCGCGAGCCCCTCGGGCACGCCCGGCAGCTGCGCGCCGAGCGGGCGCGGCGAGCCGGTGCAGATCTGCGCGCAGAGCAGCGGGATCGTCGGCGCGTCGAAGGGCGCGGCCCCAGACACGAGCTCGTAGAGCAGCGTGCCGAGCGCCCAGATGTCGCTGCGCTCGTCCGCCTCGGCGGGCGACTCCATCTGCTCGGGCGACATGTAGAGCGGCGAGCCGATGATGCTCGTCGCCTGCGTGAGACCGTGGTCGCGCGGCGCCGCGTCGCGAAGGAGCTTGGAGATGCCGAAGTCGAGCACCTTGATGAGCTCGTCGCCGCCCGCGTCTCGGCACAGGAAGAGGTTCGCGGGCTTGAGATCGCGGTGGATGATGCCGACCGCGTGGGCCTCCACGACGGCCTCGCAGGCCTGCACGATCCAGCTCACCGCGCGCTCGATGGGCACCGGCGCGTCGCGGCGGATCACCACGCTGAGGTCGTCGCCGTCGAGCCGCTCCATCACCATGAAGGGCTCGCCGGTGGGCAGCGCGCCGACGTCCATCACGCGCGCGACGTGCGGGCTCTTGATGCGCGCGAGCGCGCGCCCCTCGCGATCGAAGCGCGCGAGGTTCTCGTCGGAGGTGCAGGCCGAGCGCTGCAGGAGCTTGATGGCGACGCGCTCGTCGAGCAGCGTGTGCCTCGCCGAGACGACGACGCCCACACCACCTGCGCCGATCACCTTCTCGACGACGTACTTCCCCGCGATGACGTCGCCGGCGACGACCGGCACGTTCGCGAAGGCTCGCGAGCGCGCGGGCGCTTCCGGGTCGACAGGGAGTGCGTCGCCGCTCATGCGAAGCTTTCAAGCTATCACGGAGCCGCGAGGCCCGATCGATCGATCCCCGCGTGATCCGTGCCCTGGGCCTCGTGGCGCACCGCGGCATGACGCGGATGCTGCGGGCTGGCTAGGCTCCAGGTAGCCTTCGGAAATCGTGGCGATCCCTCGCCTGTCCTCCGCCCCCGGCTCATGACCCCTCGCCCGCGAACGCTCGTCGAAGCCAAGCGCCAAGCGGCGGCGTGGGCTGGTTGGATCGCCGTCACCGGCAGCGTCGTGGCCCTCGGTGCGGCCTTCCTGCCGGGCATGCATTTCCCGCCGCCGGAGCGCCTCGCCGCGGCGGTGGTCGTGACCAGCCTGGTGGCCGTGGCGATCCGCCGCGGCCTCTCCTGGGCGCCCTACGCGCTGGTCTTCGGCTGGACGGTCGCGGTGCCGATGCTGCTGGTCGAGCCACTGATCAGCGTGCGGCCGGCCGTGGCGATCCTCCTCCCCACGGCGCTCGCGCTCCTGGTGGCGGGCGCGAGGACGATGCTCGCGGTCACCGTGCTGAGCCACGCGATCGTCATCTGGCGCGCCCCCGGCGCTTCGCCCTACCTCGACCCCTCGTACCTCGTCGCCGCGAGCGTGTTGGTCGTGTTGCTCGTCGCCGTCGAGCGCTTCATGACCTCCGCGACCCGAGAGGCCGAGCGCGCGGGCGCGATCTTCGAGGCCGTGGCGAACGAGGGCAACGAGGTCATCACGATCACCGGGCCTGGCGCCGACGGCCGGCAGGCCGGGCTCAAGTACGTGAGCCCGTCGATCCGCAAGGTGCTCGGCTACGGCCCCGACGACGAGGAGACCCGACACTGGTCGGTCGTGCACCCCGACGACCTGCCGATCGTCGAGCGCCTCTCGCGCAGGATCCGCGAGCGCGCAGGCGCCTCCGGCACCGCCGAGGTGCGCATGCGCCACAAGGACGGCTCCTGGCGCTGGATGCTCGCGCGTGGGACCAACCTCTTGCACCACGCGGAGGTCCAGGGTGTGGTCGCCACCTTCGTCGACGTCACGCCCATCGCCGAGGAGCGCGAGGGCGCGGTGGAGCAGCTGCGGCACGAGGCCGCGCACGACCACGCGACCGGGCTGCCGAACCGGCGCAGCTTCCACGTCGACGTCGAAGCGCTCCTGCCGCGCGTGCAGCGAGGTGAGGCCCAGGCCGAGCTCATCATGCTCGATCTCGACGGCTTCAAGGTCCTCAACGACAGCCTCGGCCACGACTTCGGCGACCGCCTCGTGATGGCGCTCGTCGAGCGCGTAAGGCCCGAGCTCGGCGAAGGCGACACCTTCTACCGTTTCGGCGGCGACGAGCTCGTCGTGCTCTCGGTGCGCGAGACCGAGGGCGACGACGCATCGCAGCGCCTCAGCGTCGCGCCGAGCTGGGGGCCGGCGCTCGCGCAGCGCATCGTCGAGCTGGTGCGCAAGCCCTTCGAGGTCGACGAGCGCTGGGTCTTCGTGACCGTGAGCTGCGGCGTCGCGACGGTGCTGCCCGAGCAGACCCGCACCGAAGACGTGCTGCGCGACGCCGACGTCGCGATGTACCGCGCCAAGGAGCGCGGCAAGGACCGCGTCGAGATCTTCGACGACGCCATGCGCGACCGCGCGCTGCGCCGCCACGATCTCGAGCAGGCGCTGCGCAGCGCGCTGCGCGACGGCGAGCTCAGCCTCGTCTACCAGCCGCGCGTCTCCGCGAACGACGGGCGCATCGTGGGCTTCGAGGCCCTCGCTCGCTGGAAGAGCGCGAAGCTCGGCCACGTGGGCCCGGTCGAGTTCATCCCGCTCGCCGAGGAGACGGGGCTCATCGTGCCCATCGGGCGCTGGGTCCTGCGCGAGGCCTGCAGGCAGCTCGGCGAGTTCAAGGCGAAGCACCCGAAGCACGCGGGCGTGCGCATGAGCGTCAACGTCTCGGGCAAGCAGCTGCTCGGCAGCGACGACTTCGTCGACGAGGTGCGGCAGGCGATCGCCGAGACGGGCATCGACCCCTGGTGCCTGGAGCTCGAGGTCACCGAGAGCATCCTCGTCGGGCAGGCCGAGCGCAGCATCGAGCGGCTGGCCGCGCTGAAGGCGCTCGGCGTGAAGATCGGCATCGACGACTTCGGCACCGGCTACTCCTCGCTCTCGCACCTGCGCAAGCTGCCCGTCGACGTGCTCAAGGTCGATCGCGCCTTCGTCATGGGGCTCGGCTCGAGCCCGGAGGACGCGGCGATCGTGCACCTGGTCGTCATGCTCGCGCAGGCGCTCGGGCTCGAGACCGTGGCCGAGGGCGTCGAGACCGAGCAGCAGCTCGAGGAGCTGCGCCTGCTCGGCTGCGACGAGATCCAGGGCTACCTCATCGCCAAGCCCTTGCTCGTGGCCGACGCGCTCGCCTACCTCGAGCGGCACGCAGGCGGCCACCCGAGCGCGCGCCCCGCGCCGCTCGCGAACGCCTGAGGCGCGCCAGCCGGGCGAGGCCCAGCGAGAGGCCCTCGGGCAAGGGAACACGCCCGCGAAACGCGCGCTCGCGTGCGGGCGGTGAGGCGCCTTCGCGTGTGGCGAAATGGCGCAACGCGCGTCCATCGATCCACGCCGCGGAGCCTGTATGCTGCCGCCCTCGACGCGCCGGGCCCGACGCGTCTTCGGAGGACAGGACGATGGCACACGGCGAAGCGAAGACCTCCCTGCGTTGCTACGTGATGGGGGAGCAGTCGCTGCTCATCCACTGCGCAGAGGCGCTGCTCGAGCGCGGCCACTCGGTCGCCGGCGTGATCGCGAAGGATGCGCGCATCGTCGAGTGGGCCAGGTCGCGAGGGCTACACGTCGTCGACCCGAAGAGCGATCTGTACGCCGAGCTCTCGCGCGAGCCCTTCGATCACTTCTTCAGCATCACCAACCTCTCGATCGTGCCCGAGCCGGTGCTCGCGCTCGCGAAGCGCGGCTCGATCAACTTCCACGACGGGCCGCTGCCTCGGTACGCGGGCCTGCACGTGCCCGCCTGGGCGATCCTGCGCGGCGAGGCCACGCACGGCATCTCCTGGCACCTCATGGAGGGCGGCGTCGACGAGGGCGACGTGCTCGCCGAGCGCGTCTTCGCGATCGCCCCGCGCGAGACCTCCTACACGATCAATACGCGCTGCTACGAGGCCGGCATGGAGAGCTTCGCCGCGCTCGTCGACGAGCTCGGCCGAGGCGAGGTCCCGCGCCGCAAACAAGACCTCTCCTCGCGTGGCTACTTCGGCAAGCACGCGCGTGTGCCCGGGGCGGGCTTCTTGGACTGGTCGCGCCCCGCGGCCGAGCTCGACGCGCTCGTGCGCGCGCTCGACTTCGGCCCGACCGACAACCCCGTCGGCTGCGCCAAGCTCGCGCTCGCCACGGCGGGTGGCTTCGACCCCCGCGCCGAAGGCCCCGAGGGCCGAGGGCGCGTGCGCGCCGTGACGAGCACGCTCGTGCACGCCGCCTCGCTCGATCCGAGCGCCGCGCCGGGCACGATCGTGGCGCTCGGCGAGAGCCTGCGCGTCGCGACCGGCGCCGGCGATCTCGAGATCCTCGCCACGCGAAAGCTCGACGGCGCGCTCAGCCTGCCGGGCGCCTGCGCACGCGCGCTGGGCCTCGGCGAGGGCAGCGTGCTCACTTCGCTCGACGCGAGCGCGCGCGCCGCGCTCCAGGCCGTCGACGAGCGCCTCGCGAAGAACGACGCCTTCTGGCTGAAGCGCCTCGCCAAGCGCAACCCGGCCGAGCTTCCCTCGCTCGAGCCCAAGCGCGAGGGCGAGCGCACGCTCGGCCGCCGCGTGACGACGCTGCCGCGCCCGGTCACGAGCGCCGCGCAGCCGGCTCTGGCCGCGGCCGCGCTCGCCGCGGGCTTCGTGGCGCGCGTCTCGGACAAGCTCGAGCTCGACCTCGGCTACGCGAGCGAGGCGACGCGACGCTCGACCGAAGGCGCCGAGAGCTGCTTCGCCTCGCAGCTGCCGCTCGCGCTCGCGCTGACGAGCGACTCCACCGTGGCCCAGCTCGAGGCCGCCGTCGCCGCGGAGATCGAGGCGATCGACAAGCGAGGCGGCTACGGGCTCGATCTGCCCTGGCGCCGCCGCGCGCCCGAGCTCGCGTCGCGCCCGCACCGCGTCGTGCTCGAGATCGGCCGCGAGCGCGAGGGCTCCTTGCCCGAGGGCGCCGACCTCGCTCTGCTCGTCGCGCCCGACGGCAGCGAGCTCGGCTGGCTCTACGACCACCGCTCGCTCGGCGAGGAGGCGGCCGCTTCGCTCGCCGACCGCTTCGCCGCCTTCGTCGAGGGCGCCGCGAGCGCGCCCGACACCAAGCTCTCCGAGGTGCCGCTGCTCACCGAGGCGGAGCGCCACCGCCTGCTCGTCACCTGGAACGACACCACGCGCCCCTACGAGCGCGAGCTCTGCGTGCACCAGGCCTTCGCGCAGCAGGCCGCGCGCACCCCCGACGCCGTCGCGGTCGTCTTCGAGGGCGTAGAGCTCAGCTACCGCGAGCTCGATGCGCGCACCAACCGCCTCGCGCGCCACCTGCAGTCGCTCGGCGTCGGCCCCGACGTGCGCGTCGGCGTGTCGGTCGAGCGCAGCCTCGACATGATGATCGCGATCCTCGGCGTGCAGAAGGCCGGAGGCGCCTACGTGCCGATGGACCCGAGCTACCCGGCCGATCGCATCGCCTTCATGCTCGAGGACGCGCAGGCCCCGGTGCTCGTCACCCAGGCGGCGCTCGTGGAGAAGCTGCCGCCGCACGGCGCCAAGACGGTGCGCATCGACGCCGACTGGACGAGCATCGAGGCGCTCTCCTCCGACGCGGTGCCGAGCCCGGTGGGCCCCGAGCACCTCGCCTACGTCATCTACACCTCCGGCTCGACGGGCAAACCCAAGGGCGTGATGGTCGAGCACCGCAACGTGCTCAACTTCTTCGCTGGGATGGACGCGCGCATCCCGCACGACGAGCCCGGCGTGTGGCTCGCCGTCACGAGCCTCTCCTTCGACATCTCGGTGCTCGAGCTGTTCTGGACGCTCGCGCGAGGCTTCACGGTCGTGCTCTACCGCGACCGCACCGCCGAGGCCGCGCAGGCCCCTCGCCGAGGCCACAAACGACCGCTCGAGTTCAGCCTCTTCTACTTCGCGAGCGACGAAGGAGAGACGGTCGCCGACAAGTACCGCCTGCTCATGGAGGGCGCGCGTTTCGCCGATCAGAGCGGCTTCGTCGCCGTGTGGACGCCCGAGCGCCACTTCCACGCCTTCGGCGGCCTCTACCCCAACCCCTCGGTCGCCAGCGCCGCGCTCGCGATGATCACCGAGCGCGTGCAGCTGCGCGCGGGCAGCTGCGTGCTGCCGCTGCACCCGCCCACGCGCGTCGTCGAGGAGTGGTCGCTCGTCGACAACCTCTCGAAGGGCCGCGTCGGCATCGCCTTCGCCTCCGGTTGGCAGCCCAACGACTTCGTCATCGCGCCGGAGAAGTTCGCCGACCGCAAGAACATCATGTTCCGCGACATCGAGACGGTGCGCAGGCTCTGGCGCGGCGAGTCGGTGACGATGAAGTCGCCGCTCGGCAAGGACGTCGAGGTGCGCACGATGCCGCGCCCCGTCCAGAAGGAGCTGCCGATCTGGATCACCGCCGCGGGCAACCCGGAGACCTTCGAGGAGGCCGGGCGCATCGGCGCCAACGTGCTCACGCACCTGCTCGGGCAGACCTTCGAGGAGGTCGCGAAGAAGAACGAGATCTACCGCAAGGCCTGGCGCGACGCCGGGCACCCCGGGCGCGGCACGATCACGCTCATGCTGCACACCTTCGTCGGTCACGACGACGACGAGGTGAAGGAGACCGTGCGCGCCCCGATGAAGGGCTACCTCAAGAGCGCGGTGAACCTCGTGAAGCAGGCCGCGTGGACCTTCCCCACGTTCAAGCAGCGCGCCGACGAGAAGGGCATGACGCCCGCCGACGTCTTCGAGAAGGAGGAGCTCAGCGCCGAGGATCTCGAGGCTTTGCTCGACCACGCCTTCGAGCGCTACTTCCGCACCTCGGGCCTCTTCGGCACCCCCGAGGCCTGCGCCGAGATCGCGAACAAGCTGCGCGAGATCGACGTCGACGAGGTGGGCTGCCTCATGGATTACGGCGTGCCCTCCGCGATGATCATGGAGCACATGCCCCTGCTCGCCGACGTGAAGCGCATCGCCAACGCGTCGATCGGCGAGGGCGACGCGCCCGATCACTCGCTCGCCGCGCAGCTCGCGCGCCACCGCGTCACGCACCTGCAGTGCACGCCCTCGATGCTCGGCATGATCCTCGGCGACCCGGAGGCGCGCGCCGCGCTCTCCTCGCTCGAGTGCGTGATGATCGGCGGCGAGGCCTTCCCGCTCGCGCTCGCGAGCGATCTGCGCCGCGCCACGCAGGCGCGCATCCTCAACATGTACGGCCCCACGGAGACGACGATCTGGTCCTCGGTCGACGCCGTCGACCCCTCCGAGGGCAGCATCACGATCGGCCGGCCGCTCGCCAACCAGCAGGTCTACGTGCTCGATCCGAACCGGCAGCCGGTGCCACCCGGCATGCCGGGCGAGCTCTACATCGGCGGCGAGGGCGTGGTGCGCGGCTACCTGCACCGCCCCGAGCTCACGAGCGAGCGCTTCGTGCCCGATCCCTTCTCGAAGACGCCCGGCGCGCGCCTCTACCGCACCGGCGATCTGGTGCGCTGGGGCCACGACGGGCGCGTGGTCTTCCTCGGGCGCCTCGACCACCAGGTGAAGATCCGCGGCTACCGCATCGAGCTCGGCGAGATCGAGGCCGCGATGCTCGCCTACCCCGGCGTGCGCGAGGCCGTGGTCATCGCGCGCGAAGACAGCCCGGGCGACAAACGCCTCGTGGGCTACCTGAGCGAGAAGCCCGGCGAGAAGGTCGTGCCCGCCGAGCTCAAGAGCGCGCTGCGCGAGCGGCTGCCCGAGTACATGGTGCCCTCGCAGATCGCGGTGCTGCCGGCGCTGCCGCTCACGCCCAACGCGAAGATCGACCGCAAGGCGCTGCCCGCCCCCGAGACGGTGCAGTCGCTGCCCGCGGCCGACTACGTGGCGCCCGCCTCGGAGCTCGAGCAGCAGATCGCGCACATCTGGAGCGATCTCTTGCACGTCGAGCGCGTGGGCCTCGAAGACAACTTCTTCGATCTGGGGGGCCACTCCCTGCTCGCGGTGCAGGCCCACCGGCGCATCCGCGACGAAGCGAAGCGCGAGCTCTCGCTCACCGACCTCTTCCGCTTCCCGACGATCAAGAGCCTGGTCGGCTTCCTCGACGGCGGAGCGGGCGGCGGCGCCGATCTCGCGAAGAGCGCGAACCGCGCCGAAGCGAGGCGTGAGTCGATGAACAGGCGCCAGGAGCTGCTCGCTCGACGGCGCGGCACGAAAGAGAGCTGAATCCGATGAGCGGCGCGAACCACATCGCGATCGTGGGCATGGCGGCGCGTTTCCCGCGCTCGCCCGACGTCTCCACCTTCTGGAAGAACCTGCGCGAGGGCGTCGAGTGCACGCGTGAGTTCTCCGAGGCCGAGCTGCTCGCCGCCGGCGTGAGCGCCGACGAGCTCGCCGATCCGCACTACGTGAGGAGCGGCGCCGTGCTCGAAGACATGGAGGGCTTCGACGCGGGCTTCTTCGGCTTCAGCCCACGCGACGCGGCCATCATGGATCCGCAGCACCGACATTTCCTCGAGGTGAGCTGGGAGGCGCTCGAGCACGCCGGCTACGACCCCGCGCGCTACGAGGGCAACGTGGGCGTCTTCGGCGGCTCCGGCCACAACGCCTACCTGCCGTACAACCTGCTCACGAACCCCGAGCTCATGGAGTCGGTGGGCTTCTTTCTCGTGCGCCACACCGGCAACGACAAGGACTTCCTCACCACGCGCGTCTCTTATGCCTTCGATCTGCGTGGGCCGAGCGTCGCCGTGCAGACGGCCTGCTCGACCTCGCTCGTCGCCGTGCACATCGCCTGCCAGAGCCTGCTCTCGGGTGAATGCGACATGGCCCTCGCCGGCGGCGTCACGATCGAGATGCCCCATTACCGAGGTTATCGCTACGAAGAGGGCGAGATCCTCAGCCCCGACGGCCACTGCCGCCCCTTCGACCACCGCTCCGAGGGCACGATCTTCTCGAGCGGCGTCGGCATCGTCGTGCTCAGGCGCCTCGACGACGCGATCGCCGCGGGCGACACGATCCACGCCGTCATCCTCGGCTCGGCCATCAACAACGACGGCTCGAACAAGGTGGGCTACCTCGCCCCCAGCGTCGACGGCCAGGCCGCCGCGATCGCCGAGGCGCTCGCGCTGGCCGGCGTCGACGCGAGCAGCATCGGCTACGTCGCGGCGCACGGCACCGGCACACCCGTGGGCGACCCCATCGAGGTCGCCGCGCTCACGCGCGCCTTCCGCGAGAGCACCGAGGAGAAGGGCTACTGCGGCCTCGGCTCGGTGAAATCGAACCTCGGCCACACCGACAACGCCGCCGGGGTCGCGAACCTGCTCAAGGTCGTCGCGGCGCTCGAGCACGAGGAGCTGCCGCCCACGCTCCATTACGAGGCGCCCAATCCCTCGATCGATTTCGCCTCGAGCCCCTTCTACGTGCAGGCGGAGCTCAGGCCGTGGAAGCGCGCCGCGGGCAAACCTCGGCGTGCGGGCGTCAATTCGCTGGGCGTCGGCGGCACCAACGCCTTCGTCATCGTCGAGGAGGCGCCCGAGCCCGGGCCGAGCCAGCCCGGCCGCAGCAAGGAGGTGCTGCTCCTCTCGGCGCGCAGCCAGGCCGCGGCCGATCGCGCCGTGGAGCGCCTCGGCGCCGCGCTCGCAGAGCAGCCGAGCCTCGCGCTCGCCGACGTCGCGCATACGCTGCAGGTCGGCCGCCGCGCCTTCGCGCACCGGCGCGCGCTCGTCGCCGGCTCCACCCTGGAGGCCGCGCAGCTCTGTGCGAGCCGCGACCCCGGGCGCGTCCATGCGCAGCTCGCGCCCGAGCAAGCCCAGAAGCTCGTCTACATGTTCCCCGGCGGCGGCGCCCAGTACGCCGACATGGGCCGCGAGCTCCACGAGCAGGAGCCCGTGTACCGCGCCGAGCTCGATCGCTGCCTCGAGATCCTGAAGCCGCGCACGGGTGATCTGCGCCCGCTGCTCTTCCCCGCCGCCGGTGAGCGCGAGGCGGCGAGCAAACAGCTCGAGCGCCCATCGCTCTCTCTGCCCACGCTCTTCGCCACCGAGTGGGCGCTCGCGAAGCTCTGGATGAGCTGGGGCGCGCCGCCGGTCGCGATGATCGGCCACAGCATGGGCGAATACACCGCGGCCTGCCTCGCGGGCGTCTTCTCGCTCGAAGACGCGCTCGCGCTCGTCACCGTGCGTGGTCAGCTCTTCGAGAAGGTGGAGCCGAGCGGCATGCTCAGCGTGCCGCTCTCGGCCGCGGAGCTCGAGCCCTTGCTCGGCTCCGAGCTCAGCATCGCCGCGATCAATGGCAGCTCGCTCACGGTCGCCTCGGGGCCCAACGCCGCGATCGAGGAGCTCGCCAAGCGGCTCGAGGCGCGCGAGGTCGACGCGCAGCGCGTGCACATCGCGATCGCGGCGCACTCGAAGATGCTCGATCCCATCCTGCCGGAGTTCGGCCGCTTCACGCGCACCATCCGCTACGCCGAGCCCAAGCTGCCCTTCGCCTCGAACGTCACCGGCAAGCTCATCACCGCGCGCGAGGCGACCGATCCCGACTACTGGGTGCGCCACCTGCGTGGCACGGTGCGCTTCCTCGACGGCCTCGACACCGTCTTCGCCGAGCCGAACCGCGCGCTGCTCGAGGTGGGCCCGGGGCGCACCCTGTCGACCTTCGGCCGCGCCCGCGCGACCGAGCTCGGCAAGCAGACCACGAGCCTGAGCTCGCTCCGCCACGTGAAGGAGCAGATCGGCGACCTCGAGTACCTCAGCACCGTCTACGCGAAGCTCTGGCTCGGCGGCGTCGAGCTCGATTTCGCCGCCTACCGCGAGGGCCAGGAGCGGCGCCGCGTGCCGCTGCCGACCTACCCCTTCGAGCACCAGCGCCATTGGATCGAGCCCGGCAAGCGCGAGGCCACGAAGGCCACGCCGAGCCTCGCCAAGAAGCCCGATCTCGCCGATTGGTTCTACTTCCCACGCTTCGAGCGCCAGCCGCTCCTGCGCGGCGCGCCGCGACCGAGCTCGATCCTGCTGGTGGGCGGAGGCGCCTTCGCCGAGGCGCTCGCCGCGTCGCTGCGCACCGAGGGCCACACGCTCACCGTGGCGCTCTCCGGCGAGGGCCTCGAGCAGACGACCGCCGAGCTCTTCCGCGTCGACCTCGGCTCCGCGACCGACCACGAGCGCCTGCTCGGCGAGCTCGCTGCCCAGGGTCGCAGCCCCGAGGTGCTGATCTTCGCCGCCGGCACCGAGGGCGCGAGCGACGGTGGTTTCGCCGCCCTGCTCGCGCTCGGTCAGGCCCTCGGCAGGCTCGAGCTCTCCAAAGCGCTCGAGCTCGTCGTGCTCACGAGCTCTGCGGCGCAGGTGGCCGGCGAGGCCATCGCGCACCCCGAGCAGGCGATGCTCGGCGCCGCGAGCAAGGTGCTCGCGCAGGAGATCCCGCGCCTGTCGGTGCGCTCCGTCGACGCGGTGATCGACGCCGCGACGCCCGCGCGCATCGCCGAGCTCGGCCGCGCCCTGTCGGCGGAGATCGAGGCGGCGAGCGAGGATCGTGTGGTCGCGCTGCGAGGCCACGAGCGCTTCGTGCAGCGCTACGAGCCGCTCGCGCTGGGCCAGGCCGGCGAGGGCCTGAGCAGGCTGCGCGAAGGCGGCGTCTACCTCGTGACCGGCGGCCTCGGTGGCATCGGCCTCGTGCTCGCCGAGCACCTCGCCAAGCGCCACCGGGCGAAGCTCGTGCTCGTCGGGAGGCGCGCGCTGCCCGAGGGCGAGGCGCGCCACGCCTGGCTCGAGAGCCACGACGTCGACGATCCGGTGAGCGAGAAGCTGCGGCGCATCCAGGAGATGGAGCGCCTCGGCGCCGAGATCCTCGTCGCGAGCGCCGACGTGAGCGACGCGGAGGCGATGTCGAAGCTCGTCGCCCAGGCGCGCGCGCGCTTCGGCGCGGTGCACGGCGTCTTCCACACCGCGGGTGTGCTCGACGACGGCGTGGTCGCGCTCGAGACGCTCGAGGCCGCGAAGAAGGTGCTCGCACCCAAGGTCGAGGGCGCACGCGCGCTCGACCACGCGCTCGAGGGCCTCGAGCTCGACTTCGTCGTCTACTTCTCCTCGGTGAGCGCGCTCACCGGCCTCGCCGGTCAGTTCGACTACGCCGCGGCGAACGCCTACCTCGACGCGCACGCCGAGGCCCGCCTGGCGCGCACCGGCCAGCCCACCTACGCGGTCGCGTGGAACGCCTGGCGCGACGTGGGCATGGCCGCGTCGCTCGCGAGCGAGCTCGGCGTCGCGAAGACCGCGCCCCGCCCCCCGGCGGGCCACCCGACCTGCCACCCTTGGCTCGATCGCGCGCTCTACGACACGGAGAAGCGCAAGGTCTACGCCTCGCTCCTCTCACGAGCGACGCACTGGGTGCTCGGCGAGCACGTGCTCAGGAGCGGCGAGGCCGTCATCCCGGGCACGGGCTTCCTCGAGCTCTTGCGTGGCGCCTTCGTCGAGGCCGAAGCCGAGAACGGCGAGCCCTCGCCGGTGCCCTGCGAGATCACCGGCGTCGAGTTCCTCGCGCCCTTCGGCGTGGGCGCGAAGGAGCTGCGCGAGCTGCGTATCGAGCTCACGAAGCAGAGCGACGGCGCGTGGCAGGCCGTGCTCAGCGGTGGCTCGGCGCCCGAACGCCTCGAGCATACGCGCGCCACGCTTCGCCGCCTGGTCGATCCCGCGCCGCCTGCCCTCTCGATCGACGCCCTGCGCGCGCGCTGCAAGGCCTCGAAGCGCGAGCAGTTCCCGCTCGCCGAGGAGCGCTTCGTCGCCTTCGGCCCCCGCTGGGACAACCGCGTGCGCGCCGAGCTCGGCGAGCGCGAGGCCCTGCTCGAGCTCGCGCTGCCCGAGGCCTTCCGGAGCGACGTCGACGTCTACGCGCTGCACCCCGCGTTGCTCGATTTCGCGACCGCCGGCGTGCAACAGATCGTGCCCGGCTTCGACCCGAAGACGCACTTCTACGTGCCGCTCTCCTACGGCAAGCTGCGCCTCTACCGCCCGCTCACCGCGCGCCTCTACAGCCACGTCGAGCTCGTGCAGGGCTCGAGCGCCACCGAGACGGTGAGCTTCGCCGTGCACGTCTACGACGAACGCGGCGAGCTGCTCGTCGACATCGGCGACTTCACCATGCGCAAGCTGGTGGGCCACAGCCTCGACGCGAGCGCCGCGCGCGCGCCACGCGCGAGGTCGACCGCGAACAAGATCCTCGAGCTCGGCCTCGAGGCGGGCATCGGCGCCGACGAAGGCATGGAGGCGCTCGAGCGCCTGCTCGCAGGCCCCGTGCTGCCGCACGTCGTCGTCTCCTCGCAAGACCTCACCGCCTTGCTCGCGCACACCCGCCCGAAGGCGGCCGACGAGAGCTCGGCCGCGAGCGAGGCGCAGGTGGTCGGCGTGCGCACGCCCAGGCCGCCGCTCTCCACGGCCTACGTCGCACCCGCGACCGAGCTCGAGAAGACGATCGCCTCGGTCTGGGAGGAGCTGCTCGGCGTGCAGGGCGTCGGCCTGCACGACGACTTCTTCGATCTCGGCGGCCACTCGCTCTTGCTCACGCAGCTCGTCTCACGCGTACGCAAGCAGACGGCGGCGGAGATCAGCCTCAAGAGCCTCTTCGAGAAGCGCACCGTGGCCGCGATCGCCGAGCAGATCGCAGCCTCGAAGAAATCGGGCGCGCCCGCGGCGCCCACGCTCAAGCGCGTCAGCCGCGAGGCCTTCAAGGTCTCCAAGTCGGCGCTCGGCCCCGGCCCGCAAGGCGGCGGTGGCACCTCGGACAAGGAAGGTTGAACGTGGTCGACGACGTGACGAACGCGCAGAACGAAGCAGCAGACGAGGTCTACGCATTCCCGGCTTCGTCGGCGCAGCAGCGCCTGTGGTTCCTCGACCAGCTCGAGTCGGGCACCGCCGTCTACAGCATCCCCCAGGCGCTGCGCCTGCGCGGCGCGATCGATCGCGCCGTGCTCGAGCGCGCCCTGCGCGAGATCGTCGTGCGCCACGAGTCCTTGCGCACCACCTTCGCCGCGCCCGAGGGCGATCCGCTCCAGGTCGTGCACCCCGAGCCCGATCTGCGCTTCGGTGTGCAATCGGTCGCGAGCCTGCCGGAGAGCGAGCGCGAGGCCGAAGCGAGGAGGCTCGTGCAGGTCGAGGCCGAGCGCGCCTTCGATCTCGCCGAGGGGCCGCTCTTTCGCGCGGGGCTCATCGAGCTCGCCGAAGGCGACGCGGTGCTCTGGCTGAACGTGCATCACATCGTGTGCGACGGCTGGTCGCTCGCCCTGCTCTACGAAGAGCTGAGCGCGCTCTATGGCGCCTTCGCCCAGGGCAAAGCCTCACCGCTCGAGGAGGTGCCGATCCAGTACGCCGACTACGCGCTCTGGCAGCGCGAGATCTTCCAGGGTGAGGCGCTCGACAAGGAGATCGCCTACTGGAAGTCGGCGCTCGCTCCCCAGGGCTCGAGCGCGCCGGTGCTCGAGCTGCCGACCGATCGCGTGCGCCCTCCCACACCGACGATCCGCGGCGACCAGAAGAGCTTCGCCGTCTCGCGCGAGCTCAGCGATCGCATCGCCGCGCTCGGCAAGAGCGAGAGCGCCTCCCTCTTCCAGACCTTGCTCTCGGCCTTCTACGTGTGGCTCCACCGCGTCTCGGGCCAGAGCGAGATCCTCGTCGGCTCGCCCGTCGCGCACCGCGAGCGCGCCGAGCTCGAGAAGGCCATCGGCTTCTACACGAACACGGTCGTCTTCCGCGGCGAGCTGGGCGGCGAGCCGAGCTTCCGCGAGCTCGTGCGCCGTACGCAGAAGTCGGTGCTCGCCGGCCTCGCCCACCAAGACCTGCCCTTCGAGCGCGTCGTCGAGGCCGTGCAGCCCAACCGTGGCGCAGGCTTCCACCCGCTCTTCCAGGCGATGTTCGCCGTGCAGCGCGCGCCCGAGTCGGCGCTCGCCCTGCCGGGCGTGCGCGCCGAGCTCTGGAACGTGCACCCGCGCACCTCGAAGTTCGACGTCCTGCTCGAGATGCAGGAGGTCTCGAGCGGGCTGCAGTGCTTCTTCGAATACAACACCGACCTCTTCGACGAGGCCACCGCAGCGCGTTTCGTCGAGAGCTTCCTCGTCTTGCTCGAGGCCGCCGCCTCCGCGCCCGATACGAGCATCGAGGCTTTGCCGATGCTCTCCGAGGCAGGCCGCAAGCAGCAGCTCGTCGATTGGAACGCCACAGAGGCCGAGCTCCCGCCGAAGTGCGTGCACGAGCTCGTCGCCGAGCAGGCCGCGCGCACGCCCGAAGCCGTCGCGGTCCGTTTCGAGGGCAGCGAGCTCCGTTATGGCGAGCTCGAGCGCCGCTCGAACCAGCTCGCGCGCCTGCTCGCCGAGCGAGGCGTCGAGCCAGGCGCGCGCGTAGGCGTCTTTCTCGAGCGAGGCCCCGAGCTGCTCGTGGCGCTGCTCGCGGTGGCCAAAGCCGGCGCGGCTTACCTGCCGCTCGACCCGGCCTACCCGGCGGATCGTGTCGCCTACATGCTGAGCGACTCGGGCGCCTCGCTCGTCGTCACGCGCGCGGCCGAAGCGAGCGCGCTGCCCGAGCCCGTCGAGGGCCTGCCTTCGCGCCTCTTGCTCGACGAGGCCTCGAGCGAGATCGACGCGCAGTCGAGCGAGCCCTTCGAGGGCCGCGCGACGCCGGCTTCGGTCGCCTACCTGCTCTACACCTCGGGCTCGACGGGCAAACCCAAGGGCGTCGTGATCCCGCACCGCGCGCTCACGAACTTCCTGCTCGGCATGCAGCGCGAGCCCGGGCTCTCGCCCAGCGATCGCCTGCTCGCGGTCACCACCGTCTCCTTCGACATCTCGGGCCTCGAGCTCTACCTGCCGCTCATCACGGGCGCGACCATCGTGCTCGCCTCACGCGAGCTCGCGGCCGACGGCGACGAGCTCGTGCGCACGCTCGAAGCCGAGCGCATCACCGTGATGCAGGCCACGCCGGCGACCTTCAGGCTGCTGGTCGACGCGGGCTGGCAGCACAGCCCCGCCTTGCGTGTGCTGTGTGGCGGCGAGGCCCTCCCACCCGAGCTCGCCGAGGCGATCCTCGAGCGCAGCGCCGAGCTCTGGAACATGTACGGCCCCACCGAGACGACCATCTGGTCGACCTCGAAGCGCATCGTCGACCCGAGCGACATCACGATCGGCCGGCCGATCGCCAATACGTCGATCTACGTGCTCGACGCCAAGATGCAGCCCGTGGTCGTCGGTGTGCCGGGCGATCTCTACATCGGCGGCGCCGGTGTGGCGCTCGGCTACTGGGGCCGCGACGACCTCACGAAGGAGCGCTTTCTGCCCGATCCCTACGGCCCGGAGGGCGCGCGCATCTACAAGACGGGGGATCGCGCCCGTTACCGGCCCGACGGCAGCCTCGTCTTCCTCGGGCGCTCCGACAACCAGGTGAAGGTGCGCGGCTACCGCATCGAGCTCGGCGAGATCGAGGCCGTGCTCGCGCAGCACCCGAGCGTGGCGCGCAACGTGGTCGTCGTGCGGGCCGACGCCTCGGGCGATCAGCGCCTCGTCGCCTATTGCGTCTACGGACAGGGCGGCGAGCCCACCGCGAGCGAGCTGCGCAAGCACCTGCGCGCCGAGCTGCCCGAGTACATGGTGCCGCACCTCTTCGTCGCGCTCGCGGAGCTGCCGCTCACCGACAACAACAAGGTCGACCGCAAGGCCCTGCCCGATCCCTTCGGCCACGCCGTCGGCCTCGATCGCGAGCACGTCGAGCCGAAGACCGCGACCGAGCAGCTCGTCGCCGAGATCTGGCGCGAGGTGCTGAAGACCGACCGCGTCGGTCTGCACGACAACTTCTTCGAGATCGGCGGCCACTCGCTGCTCTCCATGCAGGTCATCGTGCGCCTCGAGAAGCGCGTCGGGCACAGGCTCAACCCACGCAGCATGGCCTTCTCGACGCTCGAGCAGATCGCCGCCGAGTGCGACGCCGCGAAGGCGCCCACACGGAGCGCGGCGACCGCGGCCGCCGCCCAGGCGCCAGCCCAGGCGCCCGCGCAGGCGCCCGCACCGAGCGCTGCGGCGAAGCCCGCCGAGCCTACGCGCCCGGCCGCACCCAAAGCCGCGCCCGAGCCCGAGGGCCTCGGGCAGAAGCTCTTCGGCGCGCTCAAGGGGCGCTTCTTCAAAGGCTGAATCAAAGGCTGAATCAAGGGCTGAACCAAGAGCTGAATCAAGGGCTGAACCAAGAGCTGAACCAAGAGCTGAGCCCAATGGCGACGCTGCATGGCAAACCGAGGAACGAGCCGTGATCCCCTTCCACTTCGGTAGCTCCGAGGCGCCGCTCTTCGGCGTGCATCACGCGCCCGCGCGAGGCGCGCGCGACCAGGGCGTGGTGATCGTGCCCCCGATGGGCCAGGAGGCCCTGCGCGCCCACCGCGCGCTGCGCCAGCTCGGCATCGCGCTCGCGCGCGAGCGCTACCACGCCCTGGTCTTCGATCTGGGCTGCACGGGCGACTCGGCGGGCGACTTCGAAGACGCCTCGCTCGCCGGCTGGGTGAACGACGTGCGCACCGCCGCCGACGAGCTGCGCGACCGCACCGGCCTCGCGCGCATCTCCTTCGTCGGCCTGCGCCTCGGCGCCGTGCACGCCTGGCGCGCGAGCGTCGGCCGGCGCGACGTCGACAAGATCGTCTTGTGGGAGCCCATCGTGCACGGCGGCGCCTACCTCGCGGATCTCGCGCGCCGCCACGACGACTTCCTGCGCGCCGAGATGCCCGACAAGTCGCACGCACCCGCGCGCGACGAGGCGCTCGGCTTTCCGATCTCCGCTTCGCTGCGCGCCGAGCTCATGTCGCTCGACCTCACGAAGGAGCCGAAGCCCGCAGCGCGCAGCCTCGTCGCGCTCCACGCGCGCCAGGGCGAAGACGAGCGCAGGCTCGACGCGGCCCTGCCCGAGCTCGCCGCGCGCACCCGCTCGCTCGTGCTCGAGCCCGAGCGCGACTGGAACAGCGAGGAGGCCGTGAACAGCTCGCTCGTACCTGCCGCCGCGATCGCGACGATCGTGGGTCTCTTGGGAGAACGCTGATGCGCGAGAAGGTCCTGCTCGTGGGCGAGGCTCCTGCGCTCGTCGGCATCCTGACCGAGCCCGAGGGCGAGCTCGATCCGAGCCGCCCGGTGCTCATCGTGCTCAACTCCGGCCTCGTGCCGCGCGTCGGCCCCTACCGCGCGACCGTGAAGCTCACGCGTCGCGCAGCCCGAGCGGGCTTCGTCGCGGTGCGCTTCGATCTCTCGGGTGTGGGCGACTCCGACGCGCGCCGCGACCATGCGAGCTTCGAGGAGCGCTGGATCGCCGACACACGCGCGGTCATGGACCACCTCGAGAAGGCGCGCGGCGCCACGCGCTTCGTGCTCATGGGCCTCTGCTCGGGCGCCGACAACAGCTTCCAGACCGCGTCGCGCGACGCGCGTGTGGCGGGCGTCGTGCTCATCGACGGCTACGCCTACAAGACCCCCGGCTACCACGCGCGCTACTACGCCAAGCGCCTGCGCGATCCCCAGACCGTGCTGCGCTTCGCCCAGCGCGCCGCGAAGAAGCTCGCAGGCCGCGTCCTGCCCTCGCGCGGAGGCGCCGAGCCCGACGAGGCCTCGGGCAGCGAACCCGGCGAGGCCGCCGAGCCGGGCGCGGGCGCCCAGTACGTGCGCGAGTTCCCCCCGCGCGAGGAGGCCGCGAGGGAGCTGCGCACCATGCTCGCGCGTGGCGCGAAGCTCTGCGTCGTGCACTCGGGTGGCATGGAGATCTACTACAACCACGCCTCGCAGTTCCGCGACGCCTTCCGCGACGTCGACTTCGGCGACGCGCTCAGCGTGCACTACTTCGAAGACGCCGATCACACCTTCACCGAGCTTCGGCAGCAGCGCGCGCTGCACGAGGCGATCGCTGCGTGGCTCGTGCAGAGCTTCCCGCGGGCGCGGCCCACGCCGAGAGGCTGAGCGCGCAGCCCTCGCGCGGAGACGCGGCGCTCAGCCCTCGCTCTGCGCCACGAGGCGCTCGCTCGCCTCCCAGAGACGCCTCTGCGCCTCGCGGTCCTGCGAGGCCGCGGAGCTCTTCGCCTCCCTGCCCTCGTGGAAGTAGGCGCCCGTCGTCGTCGCGAGCTCCGGCGCGAAGGCGAGGCGCAAGAGGCCCTTCGCACCCTGCGCAGGCCCGGGGTGCGTGAGCCGGTGCGCCGCCGAGAGCGCGCGCGGGCGACCCATGTAATCGCAGAGCAGGTTGGTCGCGAGCACGCCGGGGTGCGCGCAGTTGACCGTCACCCCCTTGCCCTCGAGCCTGCGCGCGAGCTCGTAGGTGAACATCACGTTGGCGAGCTTCGACTGGAAGTAGGCCTCGAGCGGATCGAAGCCCGAGACGAGCTGGAGATCGTCGAAGTGGATGCGACCGCGCGCCTCGACCTGCGAAGCCACGACGATCACCCGCGCGGGCGCGCTCGCGACGAGCTTGTCGACGAGCAGCGTCGTGAGAAGGAACGGCGCGAGGTGGTTCACCGCGAAGCTCGTCTCGACGTCGTCCTCGGTGAGGCGGCGCTCGCGCGCGACGAGGCCCGCGTTGTTCACCAGCACGTCGATGCGTGGGTAGCGCGCGTCGAGCTCGCCCGCGAGCCTGCGCACCTCGCGCTGCTTCGCGAGGTCGGCGAGGTGGAGCGCCACGGTCGCGCGTGGCGCGGCCTTCTCGATGCGCAGCTTGGCGGCCTCGCCCTTCTCGCGATCGCGGCACACCATCGCGACCTGTGCGCCTCGCTTCGCGGCGCCGAGCGCCAGCTCGTAGCCGATGCCCGTGTTCGCTCCGGTGACCACGATCGTGGGCTGGCTCATGCCGCTCGATCTACCACCGAGCGCGCGATGCGGGCATAGTCCGACCCGTGAACCGCCTCGCAGCCCTCATGCTCGCCGCTTCGCTCTTCGCGTGCAGCGAGCCTCTGCCACCGGCCGACGTCGCCGGCCTCGACGACGACTTCTCCGGCAAGGAGATCGACGCCGCTTGGCAGGTGCTCAACGCATCCACCTTCGAGCGCAAGCAAGAGGGCGGCAAGCTCGTGCTCAAACCCACGCAGAACACCGTCTGGTACAAAGCCGACCAGGGCCCGGGCCTCGTCAAACGTGTGACGGGCAACTTCCGCGTGAGCACCACCGTGCGCGCGCGCAAGGCGAGCGATCCTGAGAAAGCGGTCGACGCGGGCTTCCAGTTCGCCGGCATCATCGCGCGCGACCCGGCCTCCGACGAAGGCGAAGCCAAGGAGAGCTACGTGTTCAACGTGGTCGGCTACCGAGGCGATTACCTCTCGGTGGAGACCAAGACCACGAAGAAGGACGTGAGCTACGTCGAGGGCCCCGAGTGGGACAGCGGCGACGCCGAGCTGCGCATCTGTCGCTACAACGGCGAGCTCAGCGTCTACAAGCGGCCCATCGGCGGCAAGGAGTGGCAGCTCGGCATCGCCTACAAACGCAAAGATCTGCCCGCCACGCTGCAGGTCGGCCCCATCGCCTACGCCTACACCGACCAATGGGATCTCGAGGCGAGCTTCGACGAGATCCGCTTCGCGCCCGTGAAGGAACACGCAGACTGCATCGCGGACTGAGCGTGCAGCCCCTCTCGCGCGCAAGGCGCCTCGCGTTCCGCTCCGGCACCACGCCGAGCGGCCTCTCGGTGTGGGCCCTGCGCCCCAGCGAAGCAGACCATTTCGTGGGCCTGCTCTCCGAGAGCGAGCTCGCGCGCGCCGCGCGTTTTCGCTTCGACGTCGACCGCCAGCGCCACATCGTCGGCGTCGGCGCCTCGCGCAGCGCCCTGGGCGAGGCGCTCGGCCGCGACCCACGCACGCTGCGCTTCGCCCTCGGCGAGCACGGCAAACCCCAGCTCGAGGGGCCGCGCCCGCTCGAGGGCCCGTGCACGCTCGAGGGCCGCTGCACGCTCGAGGCCAACGTCGCGCACTCCGGCGCCTGGGTGCTCGTCGCGCTCTCCGAGCGAGGCGCCGTCGGCGTCGACGTCGAGGCCCTCCGCGAGCTCGACGTCGAGGAGCTCGCGCGCGAGGTCTACACCCCGGCCGAGCAGCGAGAGCTCGCCGCGCTCCGCGCCGAGCCCGAGCGCGCGCGTGTGGCTTTCTTCCGCACCTGGGCGCGCAAAGAGGCCGCGCTCAAAGCCTGGGGCACCGGCCTCAGCCTCGCCGCGCGCACGGTCGAGGTCGGCCTCGACGAGGCCCCGAGCCGCCTCGTGCGCGGCGCCGCGCACGGCCACGCCGACGTGATCGTCGAGGATCTCGTGCTCGACGACGAACACGCCGCCGCCGTGGCCTACGCGCAGCGCTGAGCGAGCAGGCTGAGCGCACAGCGGCCCCCGCGGTCGATGGGCCCTTGCGCCGAGGCGCCTCGGGCCTCACATCGAACACATCGCCTTCGGGGGGAGCGCGATGCAGGAGCAGCCACGACCGAGCCTCTTCGCCACGGCGCGCGCGGACTTGCCCGCGGGCCTCGTCGTATTCCTCGTGGCGCTGCCGCTCTGCCTCGGCATCGCGCTCGCGAGCAACGCGCCGCTGCTCTCGGGCATCGTCGCCGGCGCCGTCGGTGGCCTCGTCGTGCCGCTCATCAGCCGATCGCCGCTCTCGGTCTGCGGCCCCGCGGCGGGCCTCACGGCCATCGTGCTCGCCGCGCTCGCCTCGCTCGGCAGCTTCGAGGCCGTGCTCACGGCCACGATGCTCGCGGGCCTCTTGCAGATCGGCATCGGCCTCTTGCGCGCGGGCAAGCTCGCTTCGCTCGTGCCCGGCTCGGTCATCAAGGGCATGCTCGCCGCCATCGGGATCATCTTGATCCTCAAACAGATCCCCCACGCGCTCGGCCACGACCTCTCCGACCTCGGCCTCGCCGAGACCGGCCCCTCGGTGCTGCGGCGCCTCTACGAGATGTTCCGCGGCATCGAGCCGGGCGCCGTGCTCATCAGCGCCGTGTCGCTCGCCACGCTCTGGGCCTGGCCCAAGCTCGGCGTGCCCGGCCTGCCCGCCGCGCTGCTCGTCGTCGTCTTCGGCACCGCGCTCCAGCTCGCCTTCGAGCGCGCCCTGCCACAGCTCGCGCTCTCCCCGGCGCACCTCGTCAGCCTGCCCGAGCTCGACGGCCCCGCGAGCCTCTGGCAGAGCCTGCCTCGCCCCGATCTCTCCGCCTTCGCGCGCCTCGAGGTCTACGAGGTCGCCGTCACGCTCGCGATCGTCGCCAGCATCGAGACCCTGCTCTCGATCGAGGCCGTCGATCGGCTCGACCCCGAGCGCCGCAAGACGCCGACCTCGCGTGAGCTCGTCGCACAGGGCGTCGCCAACATCGCCTCGGGTGGACTCGGCGGCCTTCCGATCACGAGCGTCATCGTGCGCTCCTCCGCCAACGTCGCCTCGGGCGCCAAGAACCGCCTCTCGGCCCTCACCCACGGCGCGCTGCTCTTCGCTTCGGTGCTCTTTCTCACGCCGTGGCTCAACCACATCCCGCTCGCCTGCCTCGCCGCCATTCTCCTGCAGACGGGCTACAAGCTCGCCCAGCCCAAGCTCGTCGCCTCCATGTGGCGCCTCGGCCCCGCGCAGTTCGCGCCCTTCGCTGTCACCGTCGTCGCCATCCTCGCCACCGATCTCCTGCGCGGCGTCGTCGCCGGCCTCGTGCTCGGCGTGCTCTTCGTCTTGCGCGCCAACGCCAAGACCAGCCTCGAGACCCACCGCGAGCGCGACGGCCTGCACATCGAGCTGCGCAAAGACGCCACCTTCCTCGTCAAACCCGCCCTGCTCGAGGCCTTCGACGAGGCCCGCCCGGGCGACTCGGTCATCGTCGACGCCAGGCACGAATACGTCGACCACGACGCCCACGAGCTCATCCTCGCCTTCCAGGAAGACGCCGCCCGCCGCCACATCGACGTGCACCTGCTCGGCGACGCCCTCGAGCAGACCTGGGTGGCGCCCCCGCAACAGGGCGTCGGCGCGGCGCCGCAAGGTGGCGGGGCGGTGCCGCGAGGCAGTGGAGCGCAGGAGCGTGGAGGTGGAGCGCAGGCGCCGCCAGCCTGAGCGGGGCGCGGCTCGGGCTCGATCAGGCAGCCCAAGGGTCCCGTGCGTCTCGAGCGGCAAGACGAGCTCGAAGCCGCCGTTGCGTGCGGCAATGGCCAGGGCTATCCGTGACCCATGAGCTCCACCAGGCTACTCGCTGCCAACGACGAGCTGTTGCGACGGATCTTCGGGGGGCTGCTCGATGGCACCGCCGGCACGCGCTTGGTCAGCTTCAAGAACCCCTTCACGAACCGGGTCGAATCCCGCCACGTGCCCGATGTCGATGTCGACCTCGAGCTCCTCTACGCAAACAGCTGGCAGGTCGGCTGGGACACGTACCTGATCGTGCCTGCATTGGGGTGCAGCCCCGAGGAGGCGCAGGCGGAGCTCGAGAGGCTGATCGAAGGTGATGACTGGAGCTTGTCGCGCGTCTCCGAGCGGGCGACGAAGGCGCTCAGCTCCACGCCACCGGAGAAGCTCGAGGGCTACGACATCAAGCTCGAGCCGGGACAGAAGCTCTTCATGTTCTTCGAGGCCTGAGCTCCGGTCGCTGCTTCCGCAAGCATCCGATCAAGCGAAATCGGTCGCCCGAGTCGCTTTGCGACCCCCCTCGGGCCTCTCGCAGGCGTTCGAGGCGGTCGCGAGCTCTCAGTTCGTGCTCACGAGCTCTCAGTTCGTGCTCGCAAGCTCCGAGTTCGTGGTCGCGAGGTCTCGGTTCGTGCTCGCGAGGTCTCGGTTCGTGCTCGCGAGCTCTCAGTTCGTGCTCGCGAGCTCCCCGTCGGGCGTCTCGCGAGCCCGTGGAGGCGCGCGCGCGGGCTCGAGAGCGCGAACTGGAAGGTCGAGAGCAAGCAGCCGTGGATCGAGAGCGCCGAGGCATGCCTCGCGGTCGCTGCGCGCGTCGCGCCGAGCGCAGGGGGTCAGTTTTCGTGGCGCGAGGGGGTCAGGTTTGCTGGCGCCTCGGCGGGCCGGGCGGGCCGCGACGACGGAGGATCTCCGCGTAGCCCACCGTGCCGGCACCTGGGCGAAGCCTCGTTCTCGCTGCCAGCGCCGGTGTGCGCGCCGCTGCAGACGTCGCTGCAGACGGCAGAGCGAAGGATGCCCACCCCCGCCCCGTGCTCGGCGCTCTCGCGCCTGCGCGCGGTGCGCCCCTCCCCGGCGCGGCGCCTGCGGCTCCGGCGGGAGGGGTGCGCAGATCCAGGCCCGCGGCCGAGGTTCCAAGCTCGCGCGCCCTCGCTCGGCGCTCGGCGCTCGAGCCTCGCTAAGTGACCGTACTTGCTCCGCGACCGGGCTCCCCCTGCGCCAGGATCTGCTCCCCCGCCTCCGAGGCGTGCTCCCCCGAGGGGGACCATGGGCTCGGAGCCGGTCCCCGATATCGTCGGAGCCGGTCCCCGATATCGTCGGAGCCGGTCCCCTGTGTGGGCGGAGCTGGTGGCGCTCAGCGCGGAGCTGGGGGCGATGATCGCGCGAGCGAGGGGAGACGTTTCTCGAGCCGGTCCCGTTCATGCGCCGAGCCGGTCCCGCACATCGAGCGAGCGAGGGGAGCATGTGTCGCGAGCAGGGGGAGCAGATCGCGGGGCGGGGGGCGGAGATCGCCGGAGCAACTTTCGCGAAGCGCCGAGCACATTTCTCGAGCGCCGGAGCAGGTTCCCGCGTGCGCGGAGCGCCGCCGCAGATCACGGCAGCAACTTTCGCGAAGGCGCGAGCGCCTGCGCCGGAGCTCGGAGCGACTTCGGCGAGCGCGAGGGCGAGTTGCGCGAAGGCGCGAGCACCTGCACCGAAGCTCGGAGCGACTTCAGCGAGCGCGACAGCGAGCTCCGTGAAGCTCGGAGGGCTCGACGGCGACCGCGTCAGGGGCGCAGGTCGGCGCGGGGGCGTCGTCGGCCAGCGTGCGAGCTGTGCGACGAAGTGCGGCGAGCCCGGTTCGCGTCCGCGAACGGGCCAGGGGCGGTTCGGTGTCTCCTGTAGAGGACACTCGCGGTGGCGCGGGCGTGCCACGGGGGCCCCGGCGCGGTCGCGTGTCTCCTGTAGAGGACACTCGTGGAGGGCGAGCAGGGCGAGCGCGCCGCGTCGGTGTAGGCGGCGATTCTCGGTTTATGCGGACCAGGGACGGGGCGGGGACCGAGACGCAGCGAGCGAGCGATAGCGACGACTTCGGGCTGGCACCGGTGGCGATTCTCGGGATAGGCTGACCAGCCTCCGAGGGGATCGCAGGTCTCGCTTCGCCGGTTAGCGAGCAGGGGGCTGTGGCCAATTGGAGTTGGGCTGTCGCCCCGTTTATCGTGTTGGCGAGACCTGGATCGAATGCGCTGCGCTGTGAGAATCATTGTGGAAGTGTCCTCGGGGCAGTGCTTTCCAGACCTGGAGCGAAAGCGTTATGCAGCAGAGGGATTGATGCCTGAAAGGCCCCACGACCTTCTCGCTCACCGCGGCGGTCTGCACGCCGTGCGCCAGGAGAGGCGTCCAGCAAGCCCCAGCCTGCTCGGCCTGGCGCACGGCGTCTCGGCCGGCCTCGAGACGGATCGCTTCGCCGGGGCGCTCGTGCCCAAGACCATGAGCTCGGGCATCGGGGAACGCGAGCCTCGCCAGCTGGGAGAGTGTGCCCGCGTCTGCGCTTCCGAGCATGCGCCCGACGAGCGGCTCTTCCTCGCAGAGCGTGGCATGGGGTGGTGCCTGCAGTTCGAGAGCAAGGAGCTCGAGCAGCTCGGAGCGTGCCTGCACTTCCGAGCTGGGAGGGGCAGGCCCCGCTTCGGTCGCGCAAGCGCGCGTGCTGCTCGCTCGGGCCTGCCTTGCCGAGGCTGCGAGGCCGCGCGTCGGGGGACGGCGCACGAGAGGCGTGATTCACACGGTGCAGCTGGCAAGGGGTTTCCCGTGTGAGCCAAGGTGCTTGCAGTGCAGCTCTTGTAGGTCGGGCGCACCGGGTTGCCAAAGGACTCGAACCGTGGTGGCCTTGCACGGCGCCAATGCATCGGGGGAGCAAGAGCCAAGACCGTGGGTCCCTGTGCTTGCAGACTGGAGCGGTCGCAGGCCGAGCCGTCGGGCATGATGCCTGCTCGAGCCTCGCAGAGGCTTGGCGCAAGCCCAACCACGCGCTGCAGCGGGCGGTCCGCTGCGCGGCCCGCCGCTGAGCGCGAGCTCGTTGGGCTGTCGCCCCGTTTATCGTGTTGGCGAGACCTGGATCGAATGCGCCGCGCTGTGAGAATCATTGTGGAAGTGTCCTCGGGGCAGTGCTTTCCGGACCTGGAGCGACAGCGTTATGCAGCAGAGGGATTGATGCTCGGCAGGCCCCATGAGCTACTCGCGCACCGCGGCGGTCTGCACGCCGTGCGCCAGGAGAGGCGTCCAGCAAGCCCCAGCC
>CALKVW010000039.1 GCA_938004785.1 uncultured Polyangiaceae bacterium | reverse complement strand
TCGCGCGCTGCGTCCAGGTTCTCCTGTGTGGGTGCGCTCGCGGCGGTGTCGGCGGCGACCGAGAAGGCCTCGGCCGCAGCCGCGAACTCGCCATAGAGCTCGGTGGTGCAGCTCGCCACGGCGGCGAGCACCTCCGCGCGTGTCGCCGTGCCGCCCGCCCCACCGCCAGGCCCCGCACCCGGGCCCGCGCCAGGCCCGGCACCCGGGCCTGCGTTCCCGCCCGAGCTCGCCCCCGAGACCGAGTAATAGGAGACGTTCTCGCAACCGCCCAGCCACGCGCCGAGCGCGACGAGGCCGAGCGGAGCGAGCAGAGCGGGCTTCGGGAGGCGTGCCTTCTTGATCATGTTCGTGGTCGGTCGGTGTGGCGACCAGGGCCCTCGACCTGCGCTTCGAGGGACCCCGGCGTACTCGGGGTCGTCAGAAGTTCGTCTTGAAGAGCTCGACCTCGGCGTCGCTGAAGCCGTAGAGCGCCTTCAAATCCGCGATGCCTTCCACGAGCACCGCGATCGTCGAGCTGTCGGTCACGAGCTCGAAAGCCGTCGAGGGCGCCCCCACCGGCGACTTCACGGTGGCGAGCAACGCGTCGATCTGAGCGTCGGTGATCGTGCGGTGCTCCTGCGGCAGCTGCCGGAAGCCCCAGACGAAGGCGACGCCCTCGCCGTAGCCGTGCAGGCCGTTGGCGAGCTGCACATCGGTGGCGCCGTCGGTGCCGAGGTTCACGGCGGCGGCGTTCAAGTAATAGATCAACGTCGCGGCGATGCCTCGCTCCCACTCGTCTCGGATGCGCAGCACGGCCTCTTCGGCCGCGGCGACGCAGTCCGGGCTGCCCTCGGCGAGCGCAGCCTGCGCGAAGATGAAGTCGGCCTTCACGCGGAAGTAGGGGCCGGGGTTCGCTGGGTCGAGCGGCTGCGAGGGGTCCGCAGGGTCCTTCTGGCTGCGGCGCTCGAGGTACTGCGCGGCGAGGCGGTCGGGGTTCGTGACCACCGGGGCGGCCTCGCTCACGCCGGGGAAGTCCGGGTGTGCGCCGTAGAGCGCGAGCAGCTCGTCGAGCTTGGCGGCGTCGAGGTCCTCCGCGGCCAGCTGGGCGAAGCGGCGGTAGAAGAGCGCCTCGAAGAGGCCCTTCTCCACGATCTGCCGCAGGTCGAGGCCGCGCTCGTCGAAGATATAGTTGCCGTACTTTCCACCGGGCGGCACGGGCGTGACGGCCGGCGCCCAGGTGTTGCCCGCGGCCGCGGCGAAGCGCGTGAAGACGCCGTCGACGACGCCCGCGTAGTACGGCGACGTGAGGTTGCGCAGCGAGGGCGTACCGGCGTCGTAGAGCGCGTCGAGCTCGGCCTCGGTGGGCGTCACCGTGAGGTTCTGCTCGGCGGCGAGCATCGCGGCGTTCAGCGCGGACAGTCGCGCACGCATGTCGAGCGCCCCTGCCGCGTTCGTCGCGAAGCTCGTGCCGTCGTAGCTCGACGCGGGCGTCACCACGCAGGCCGGCGCGCCTCCGCCCTCACCACCGGCACCGGTGGTCGTGCTCGTCGTCGAGCTGGTGGTGCTCGTCGCCGTGGTGCTGGTCGTCGTCGAGCCGCCTCCATCTCCACCACCCGAGCCACCCGAGCCGGAGGTGTCGTCGCCGCAGCCCACGAGGGCGCCAGCGAGCAGGAAGGACGAAGCACTGAAAGCGAGAGCGGACTTGCTGAGCATCTGAGGTCTCCGGGAGTTCTCGTTCCGAACCACGGATAAAGCAATAACGAAGATGATAATGGCTTTCAAGAACAAAGATGAAAGCGATGTTCATTTGCGACAAGGGCGGGCTGCGCCTCGGCTGCGCTCCCGTGCCCAGCCCGGACTGCGCGCATGGCGCTCTCGCGGGCCCGCGCGATGCGGCCTCACCGCGGTGGGCGCGCGCGCATCGGCGCCCTCGGCCCACGCGCGAGCTTCACGGGCGCGGAAGCGTCGAGATGAGCTCAGCGGGGGCCGAGGTCCACGTCGAAGCCGCGCGCGGCGTAGTGCGCGCTCCAGCGCACCATCGCGTTCTTGAGGTTCGGCTCGCTCGGCTCGCTCAGCGTGGGACGCGGCGTGGAGCCACAGGTGATGAGCACGAAGGGGTCGACCCTGCGCTCGCGGGTGAGCGCGCTCTTCTGCGGCGCGAAGCCCGCGGGCTCGAGGCAGGCGGCCTCGAGCTGCGCGGCGAGCGCGGTCGCAGCCTCGGCGGCCTCGGGCAGTAGACCCGCGTGGCGCTCCTCGAGCGCCTCCTTCTCGCTCCGCCTCGCGATCACCTCGAGGTGCAGGTGCGGCATGATCTTCGGCCCTGCGGCGTTGCCGGTCTTGCCCACGGTGCCGAGCTTGTCGCCCTGCTTCACCGGGGTCCACCGCTTGGGCACGGCCGCTTTGTCGAGGTGCGCGTAGAAGAACGACGCGTGCAGCCCCTCGGGCCCGTCGACGACGTCGGGAAGCTCGCACACGAGCTGCACCACGCGGCCGTAGCCGCCGCGCTCGTCGCTCTTCGCCTTCCCGGTGCAGGCCGCCAGCACCGGCGTACCGACGGGCGCGAGGTAGTCGATGCCGTTGTGCTTGCCGTGCGCGCGAGGCGCGAGGAAGTGCCCCTTGCCGCCTCGGTCGGAGCGGATGCCGTGATCGACCGCGAGCACGTGGTGCATCGCGGGCGCCTTCGGTGCCCAGGGCGAGAGCTTCTCGGGCTCCTTCTTGGCGAGCTCGGGCAGTGGAGTCTCCGGCATCCTGGGCAGCTCGAGCGGGAGCAGCAGCTCGTGCTCGACGAGCGGACCCTCGCTGCCCGAACAGGCCGACAGGCCGAGGCTCGTCGCGGCGAACGCCGCCATGAGCCACGCGCGCGCCCACGGCGCTCGGGGCGAAGCTCGCCTGCTGGTGGCTCCGGGCTCCACGCCTCCCGTATGCCTGCCCGCCCCCTCTCGGGCCAAGTTGGCGACACCCCTGGCGTGCTCGCCCCCATGCCCCATCCCCGTGGTAGGCTCCCGGCGTGCTTCAGAGGGCGCTCGCCTTCGCTTCTCTTGGGTTCGCCGTCGCCAGCGCGGCGGTGTCGTGTCGTTCGCCCAGCTACGACACGCACTGCACCCCCGACGAGCCTGACTACCAGTCGCGCGAGGAGTGTCGCTACACGGGCAAGGGCAACGGCCCCGTCGTGCAGGAAGAGGCCTGTGTGCGCGTCACCGGAGCGCCCCCGGCCGACTGCTCGAGCCACGTGCTCGAGGACCGCGTCATCGGCACCGACCCCGAGGGCAACGATCTGGTCGCGCCTGGCCTCATCAGCACGGTGCTCGGTGACCCCAACAAAGGCAACTGCAGCGCGAGCGCCTGCCACGGCTCACCGATCGCGCCCGCGGTCGGCCTCTACTTGCCGGCCGGCGATCCCTACGCGCTCTATCGATCGCTCACCACCTTCACCGGCTCGGTGGGGCGACCCTACGTCGACGCAGCCGACCCTGCGGCGTCGTGGATCATGTGCAACCTGCGCGCGCAGCACGGCGGTGGCTTCGCGATGCCACCACCGGGCGGGCTCCCGTCGAAGGCCGTGCCCAAGAACAGCCAAGCTGTGCCCGAGTACACCGCGGTCCAGATCGAGGCCGACCTCGCGCGCGTCGAGGCCTGGCTGCTGTGCGGCGCAACACCACCACCGGAGCCCATCGGCGGCGGCGGTGGCGCGGGGGGCGACGGCGGCTCGGGCAGCACGACCAGCTCGACGAGCAGCACCACGACGAGCAGCAGCACCACCACGAGCGGCGCTGGCGGTGGTGGTGGCGCGGGCGGAGCGGGCGGCGGCGGTGGTGCTGGCGGATGAGCGTTTCGTTGCGGGTCCGAGCATCGTCGCTGCTGCTGGTCCTCGGGGCCGGCTTCGTCGCGTCGTCCGTGCGCGCCGACGAGCTGAGCCTGCGCATGCAGAGCGAGGTCAGCGGCTACAAGGACACGAACGCGGTCGCCGTGGCCACCCCGGGGATGGCCGCCACGGTGGAGAACGTCACCGGTGGCTGGGGCTTCGGCGGTAGCTTCCTCGTCGACGTCGTCTCGGCGGCCTCGGCGGACATCGTCGCCACGGCCTCTCCTTCCTGGATCGACGTGCGCTACGTGCCCGGCGCGAGCGCGCACTTCGGGGTCGGCGAGGCCGACGTGCGTGTGGCGGGCGGCGCCTCCGTCGAGAGCGACTACGTCGCCGGCACCGGCAGCGTGGGTGTGTCGATGGACTTCGCCGACAAGACCATCACACCCGCGCTGAGCTACTCCTTCGGCTACGACGTCGCCGGCCGCCGCGGCACGCCCTACGAGGTCTACGCGCTCTCGCTGCAGCGACACGGCCTCTCGACGAGCACCACCTTCGTCGTGAACAAGTCGACGATCCTCGTGCCCACCCTGAGCGCGGTCTTCGAGATCGGCGATCAAGAGAAGCCCTACCGCTACCTGCCGACCTTCGCGGCCGGCACCGAGGTCGACACCAGCGCGTCGACCGACGACATCAACCGCCTGCGCACGAGCGTGCGCCTCGCCGAGGAGGTGCCCGAGCTGCGACAGCGCTACGCCGGCAGCGCCCTGCTCGCGCATCGCTTCGGCTCGGCGACGCTCCGCCTCGACGAGCGCCTCTACCTCGACAGCTGGGGCCTCATGGCGACGACGACCGACTTCATGCTCCCGATCGACGTCGGCGAGGGCCTCAGGATCTGGCCCCACGCACGCATGCACCTCCAGAAGGGCGTGAGCTTCTGGCAGGCGGCCTACGAGGTGCAAATCACGCCGCAGGGAGTCGTCGCGCCCCAGCTGCGCGCCGGCGATCGCGAGCTCGGGCCCATGCTCGCGGGCACGCTCGGCGCGGGCGCGCGCGTCGGCGTCGGCAACTTCGGCTTCACGGCGCAGGTCGACGCGATCTACTCCCGCTACCTCGATCACCTGTTCATCCAGCAGAACCTCGCGGGCTTCGCGCTCGTCGGGGTCGACGTGGAGGTGGACTGATGGCTCCCTACGCCCGGATGCGCGCGTCGCTCGCCGCGCTCTCTCTGCTCTTCGCGGCCTCGTGCGAGAGCCCCGTCGACGACGACCTCATCGAGTCGCTCGGCCCCGAGGTCGAAGGCGTCGACGAAGGCGAGTTCCACCGCTACGGCCAGCCCTGCCTCGCCTGCCACGGCGGCTATGGCGACGGCCCCGAGTTCTCGATCGCCGGCACGGTCTTCGTCACCCCCGCCGGCGTGGCGCCGGCGCAGGGCGCGCGCGTCACCATCAGCGACGCGGTCGGCAAGAAGATCGAGCTCGTCAGCAACTGCGCGGGGAACTTCTTCGTGCGACGCGGCGAGTTCGACCCGGTCTTCCCGCTGCGCGCCGAGGTCGTGTGCGTCGAGCGCGACGGCACCGAGCGGCGCAACGTGATGGGCACACGCATCCACCGCGAGGGGGGCTGCGCTGGCTGCCACGAGCGAGGCCCCGCCACCGAAGCGAGCCCGGGCCAGGTCTACTGCGTGAGCTTCGACGCCGATCCGAGCCGCTACGCGCGAGACACCAACTGCCGCGGAGGGCCCTCGCCCCAATGAGCACGCCTCCCTACCGAGTCGCTCCCGGCGCGAGCGCGCGGCCCCGGCGCTCCGCGTTCGCCGCGGCCGTGGCCTTCGTCGCGCTCGCCTCGCTCGGCGCAGGCGCCTGCGTCAGCTCGAGCGACTACGAGGCGGTCGCCTTCGCCTGCCCCTCGAGCGACGAGTTCCGCTGGGTCTCGCAGGTCTTCGAGCGCAGGTGCGGCACGCTCGACTGTCACGGCAGCTACGCGCGCCCCTTCCGCGTCTACGGCCGCACCGGCTTGCGCAAGCCCGGCCAAGACCTCGTCACCAACGGCCCGCAGGCCACCACCTCGCTCGAGATCGACGAGAACCGCGCCTCGGCCTGCGGGCTCGAGCCCGAGCGCATGGAGGCCGTGCTCGAGGGCGAGGCCGACCCGCTCGAGACGCTCACGCTCGTGCGCAAGCCGCTGCTCATCGAGGCCCACAAGGGAGGGCGCGTGCTCGCCGAAGACTCAGCCGGCGCGCGCTGCATCCTGTCTTGGCTCGACGGCGCGGTCGACGCCGAGGCCTGCGCCGAAGAGCTAGCGATCCCCTGACATCGTCTCGAGCTCCTTGGACAGCAGCCTGAGCGCGATCTGCGCCTCACGCCCGACGAGCGAGACGAGCTCCTCCACGCTGCCGAGCTCCCCGGAGCGGGAGGAACGCTCGAGCGTGGCGGCGTGTTGGCCGAGCCTCGCCGCTCCGACCTGCAAGGCCATGCCCTTGATCGAGTGGGCCGCGCGCTCGACGCGGCGCGCGTCGCCACCGCGGGAGCCCTGCTCGAGCTCGGCGATGCGCTTCGGGAGCGCGCTCGCGAGCATGTCGACGAGCTCGCGCGCCATCGCGGTGCTGCCCGGCTTGCCCATGGCGGCGACGGTGCGGAAGGCCTCCACGTCGAGCCGCGGCACCTCGGAGGTGGGTTCGGCCGCGGGCGTCTGACCGGAGCTCTTGCGCCGCGACGACGTCGCCGCGCGCGCTGCGCTCGTCGACTTTCCCGAGGCGCGCGGGCTCTGGCCGAGGCCGAAGCGCGTCAGCATCGCGTCGAGCGCCTCACCCGAGACGGGCTTGCTCAGGTAGTCGTCCATGCCCGCGGCGATGCACTCCGCCTTGGTCCCGTCGATCGCCATCGCGGTCATGGCCACGATCGGCGTGCGCTGCTCCGCGCCCTCGCGCTCGCGGATGCGCTTCGTCGCTTCGATGCCGTCGAGCCTCGGTGTGTGCAGATCCATGAAGACGAGCGCGAAACGCTCCGCCTCGGTCTTCTCGACGGCCTCGAGCGCGTCGACCGCGAGCTCCACCTCGAGCCCTCGCTTCTGCAGCATGAAGGTCGTCACCTTCGCGTTGACCGCGTCGTCCTCGACGAGCAACACCCTGGGTCGTCGCTCGGCGGGCGCGAGCGCCGGATCGGATGCTCGAGCTGGAGCGTCCTTCGGTTTGGCGCCCCGCTTGGTGCCGGCGCGAGCACCGTGCGCCTTCTCCTCGAGCGCCGTGAACAGTCCGGAGACCGCGCCGACGAGCTGGGCTTCTCGGACGGGGCGCGGCACACGCGCGGCGATCGCGGCGCGCGCAGCCTGCGGGAGCGTCTCGTCCGGGTAGGTGAGCGAGACGATCCTGGCGCCCCGGCCGGCGCCGAGCGACTCGAGCGCGTTCGACGCATCGGATGCGCCCCAGACGACGCCCGTGATCACCGCGTCGAAGGGGCGCCCGCTCCTCGTTGCCTCGGCCGAGAGCTCCGCGGCCCGCGTGAGGCCCGCCGCCTGCTGGGTCGCGATGCCGAGCGTGCCGAGCATGCGCACGAGCTCCGCGCGCGTCACGTCGTCCTCGTCGACGACGAGCGCGGTCTTGTCCGAGAGGTCGATGCGGCCATGGCTCGTGCGCTGCCGCACGCGCCGTGCGCGCATGGGGATCGACGCGTAGAAGACGCTGCCTCCGTCGTCGCTCGCTTCGCAGCCGACCCGGCCGCCCATCGCCTCGACGAGCCCCTTGCTGATCGCGAGCCCGAGCCCCGTGCCACCCACCTTGGCCGCGGTGGCTGCGTCGGCCTGCTGGAAGGGCTCGAAGATGCGCTCTCGCGCCTCCTCGGGCACGCCTCGGCCGGTGTCGACCACCTCGAAGCGGATGCGCTCGAAGCCGGGCGCGAGCTGCTCGTCGGGGGCCTCGCAGCGCGCGCGGATGAGGATCCTGCCGCGGTCGGTGTACTTGATCGCGTTCGCGGCGAAGTTGAGCAGCACCTGCCGGAGGCGCACCGCGTCGCACGAGACCGTGCTCGGCACGTCGTCGTCGACGGTGCACACCAGGTGGAGCTTCTTGTCACGCGCGCGCGCCGCGCAGAGGTCGGCCACCTCTTCGATCCGGCGCCGCGGATCCGTGTCGACGGGCTCGACCTCGACCGAACCGGACTCGAGCTTGCCCCAGTCGAGCAGGTTGCCGACCAGATCGATCATCGCAGTGCTGCTCGAGCGGAGGAGCTGGACCTGGTGGCGCTGGTCTTCGTCGAGCTCGCTCTCCAGCAGCATCGACGAGAGGCCCGTCATGCCCGAGATGAGCGTGCGGATCTCGTGCGCCATACCGAGGTAGCCCTGGATGGTCGCCTCTGCGCGTCGCAGCTCCGCGCGCAGCCGCGCGAGCTCCGACACGGCGTCGCGCGGCATCCCGAAGGCCTCTCCGATGCCCATGCCCGCGACCGTGAGCCTGCGCCCCACGCTGCCCATCCCGGGCACGGTGTTGCGCTGCTTGGCGGGAGGGCGCTTCGAAGCTGCCATGTCGAGCGCACGGAATCGCAGCACGCTCGCGCGCGCCGGCGAAGCGAATTCCGCAGGCGTCGTGCGCTTCAGCCCCGCCCGTGGGTCTCCGGATCGATGGCCTTTCGCAGCACCGGCTCGCCACGCAGCCAGCGCGCGGTCGCGTCGGGGTGCTCGAGCGCCGCTCGCAGCCCGGCGACGAGCTCGAGCAAGGAGCCATCGAGCCCGGCGGTGAAGGCCCCCGTCGCCAGCCCCGTCGAGAGCGCGTCGGCGAGCGCCATCTGCGGCACGTAGAGCGGGATGCCGAGGTCGCGCTCGGGTTCGGTGAAGGCGCTCTCGCAGGACGCTCGATCCGAGGAGTTCGCCCCTCGGCACCTGAGCGGCCGCGCCTCGTAGCCCGCGCAGAGCCCGGCCTCGTCGAGCAGAGGGCAGGGGACGCGGGCCGAGGCGCGCTGGCCGGTCGTCTGCCCGTGCGTGAGGCGGTCGGTCTCGTCGAGCCTGCGCCTGAGCGCGCGCAGGCGCTCCTGAGAGAGCGTGCGCCTGAGGTGGTCTGCGAGCGCCAGGACCTCCACGGGTGACGCGGTGACCTTGAGGTGACAGCAGTACGCGCAGCCTGCGCTGCAGTCGCCCGGCGCGTCACGGGGGGCCTTCGCCTCGAGCCGAGGCAGGAGCTCCTCGAGCCACGCGAAGCAGTCGCCGGCGCTCGCTTCGAGCTCCGCGCGGGAGCGCCGCGCGAGCAGCTCGGCGCTCGCCACGCGCACGGCCTCCTCCACGCGCGGCGGCGTGAGCTCGACGATCGGGAGCGCGCGTCGCGGCTTCGGCTCGTTCACGTCCTTCGAGTGTCCTCCGGATCGACCCGCCGCGCGAGGGGCTTCGCGAGGGCTCACGGACGAAGACCGAGCGGCGCGAGAGCCTTCGCTCCGCGCCGCTCGTTTGCGCTGGCCGGGAGCCGTCGGCTCTCGGCACGGCGCGCGCACAGCTGAGCTGAGCTCAGCTCAGCCGCAGGTGATGCCGCAGAGGTCCTGAGCGTTGTACACGCAGGTCGCGTCCCACTCCGTGTTGCAGCAGAACGGGTCTTCGGCGCAGACCGTCGCGGCGCAGCTGCTGCACGAGGTGCTGAGCTTCGTGCCGGTGTCGCACTCGTCGTGGCACGCCGAGCCGCCTCCGCCGGTGCAGGTGGTCGCCGCCGCCTCGACGCAGAGGTCGTCCCAGGCCGTGTTGCAGCAATAGGGATCGAGCGAGCAGACGGCCTCGGCGCAGTCGTTGCACGAGGGATCGAGCGCGGTGCCCTCCTCGTCGGTGTCGTGCTCGCACTTGCCACTGCCGCCGATCGGGCCGCCGGTCACGCCGCAGTCGTTGACGAGGCCGGGGCAGGGAGCGCACACGCCGTAACCCGCGCCCACGGTCTGGCAGTACATGTAGATTTTGTGGTCTTCGGGCCCGAAGAGGTAGTCGAAGAGCACCGCGACGACGATGCCACCCACGCCGGGGAAGAGCTGGCCGGTGAGCTGGTCGAGGTCGATGTCCTGGCAGTCGTTGTCGACCTTGCAGGGCACGCACACGCCGCAGGAGTTGTTGGCGACGGTCACGCTCGCGCAGACCGCCATCGGATAGAAGACGTTCGCGTCGCCGATCGGCTGGCCGAGGATCTCGTCGTCGCCGATGAGATCGCGCAGCGCCTCACCCACGTTGTAGAGCGGGCCGACGTTCTGGCAGTTGGCGTCGGTCGAGCAGGTGTTCGTGTACTGGTTCCACGGGTCGGGCAGCGAGAGCGCGCCCGGGCCGAGGTCGCTGCAGCCCGTGACGTCCGGGATGCAGGTACCGAGCCCGCCGTTCAGCGGCTTGTTGCACTTGTAGGTGCCGTCGGCGCAGCCCTGGCAGTCTGCGGGCGTGTCACAGGTGCCGGGGTTGTCGACCTTGCCGCAGATCTTCTGGCAGGTGCCGTTCACCAGGTTGCAGGTCTGACCGGAGGGGCAGGGGTAGGTCGCGCTGCACTGGGAGCACTTGCGCTTGTTGCAGGCCTTGGCGCCCGAGCACTGTCCGCAGTCGTTGTCGACGTCGCACTCGATGCCGCAGGCGGAGCTGCACTTGTTGTCGACGCAGATGTCGGTCGACTGACACTCCGAGGTGTTGTCCGGCGTGCAGGCGACGCAGCGGTTCGTCGAGGTGTCGCAGATCTGGTTCATCGGGCTGCAGGCCGCGCAGTCTCCGTTGTTGCTGCAGGAGATCTGCGGCACGCCCTCGGCGTCGGTCGGACACTCGAGGCCCTCGGGTACGCAGTTGCCGTAGCTCGAGCAGACCTGCCCCTCGGGGCAGCCGGTGCCAGTCTCTGCGTTGCACGCGACGCAGCGGCCGTAGGTCTCACCGGCTTCGATGCGGCAGGTGGTGCGCCCTTCGTCGCAGCCGCCGCAGTGGGCGTCTTCGCGACAGTTGTTCTTGATGCAGACGTCCGAGGTGTTGCCCGCTCCCGAGCCGCCGGTGCCGCTCGCTCCGGTCCCATCGGGTTGTTGGGAGTCGTCGCCGCAGGCCGCGAAGCCGAGGCTCGAGACCGCGATGACCGCGAACGTGGTGAGGAAGGAGCGAAGCTGCGTCATGGTTCCCAATTTCGCAGATCACGGGCCCCGCGGACAAGCACGGGATGAGGCCCGCTCGCGATCACCCCGAGCTCGCTCGACGAGCGGAGGCGGCGGCCGCCCGCGACGAGCTGCAAAAGGTAGTAGGCTCGCGCCCTTGTCATGGTCTCGCGCAGGCTGATGCTCGCCGGCGGCCTCTGCGCCGCGCTCGCGACGGGCGCGGGCGTCTGGGAGCGCCGCCAGCGTGCGGCCCTGGTCGAGCAGGCGCGTCGCTCGCTCGAACGCTGCCGGGAGTCGCTCGGCGAGGCCAGGCTGAGTGACGCACGCAGGCTCGCAGGCGAAGCCCTCGAGGCGAGCGAGGATCCGGCCACGCTCAGCGGCTACGTCGACGCCGAGGCGCTCTGGCTCGTCGACGGCGACGGTGGGGCCGCCGACGGCGTGGCGCTCGTGGAGCGCGCCCGGCTCGGCGGGCTGCGTGGCCGCGCGCTCGCGACGGCGTTGCTGTCGGCGGCGGTGAGCACCCGGAACGACCGGCACGCGCTCGCGCTCTACGAGCAGCACGAACGACAGGGCATCGAAGGTGACGGCGTCTTCGAGCTGGTGGCGGGCGCGGCGCTGGAGCTCGCGTGCGATCCTCGCGCCGACGCGCTCTACGAGGCGTCGATCGAGCGCTGGCCGGGTGCGGTGCTGCCCAGGCTGCGGCGCGCCCGCTCCGCCATCGCCGACGGGCAGCTCGAGCGCGCTCGAGAGGTGCTGCGTCCGCTGGCAGACGCGAGCGAGGGGCGCCGCGTGCTCGAGGCGGTCGCGAGCTCGCTCGGCGCGTCGCCCGGGGAGCCTCGCGGCACCTTCGCTCCTGCCGACGCAGCCGCGCTTCCTCGCTCGGTCCGCCCGCTCGCCGCCGCGCTGTCGCTCGGCGACGCCGCGGCGGCGCTCGGCGTCGAGGCGGCGCTCGACGACGCCGATGGCCCGCGCGCGATGGTGCTGCTCGCCCGCGTCGCACGCGCGCGCGGCGACCTCGACAGCGCCGAGCGCGCCGTGCGGGCCGCCATGCGTGCCCGACCCGAGCTGGCGAGCGCTCAGCTGCTCGCAGAACAGCTCGCCGGGACTCCCAACCCGACGTCACCCTGATCTGAGTCACGGAGGGCTTCTAACGGACGCGGACCGTGTTAGCGTCCTCGGGTGCTCCCGCCC
>CALKVW010000038.1 GCA_938004785.1 uncultured Polyangiaceae bacterium | reverse complement strand
TCGCCATCCGCGAAGGCGGTCGCACCGTCGGCGCTGGCATCGTCACCAAGATCGTGGAATGACCAAGCCCACCGCGAGGCTGCGGAAGCGCTGCCTCGTGGTCCGGCCTCGACCGGTGGCGGACGCGTCATCGGTCGGGCTGGAAGCAGGCCATCGAGGCTCGCACGCCGCCGAGCCCACCAGGATGGCCCCCTGATTGGACCCCAAGAACGGCGAGGAGGCGACCGGCACACCGGCACGCCTCCTCCGTCGTCTGGACCCGAGATACCGAGACGATTCGAAGGGGTATAGCTCAGCTGGTAGAGCAGCGGATTCCAAATCCGCAGGTCGGGAGTTCGAGCCTCTCTGCCCCTGCCCAAAACGCCCTCCTCGAGCACACGGGTGCACGAGACACGAACGAGGGTCATGCCGCGACAGTCCACCGCTCCCGGTGGCTGAGGTGAACCGAAGCGATGTCGAAGCGAGACGAAGACGAAGACGAGCGCGACAGCGACGCCCCGCCGGAAGGTGAAGGCGAAGCGGCTGACTCGGACAGCTCCGGATCGCCCGAGGACGACCGCGCCTCCGACCACGGTGCCTCCGACGACGGTGCTGAGGAGCGCGACGCCGATGATGGCGGCGCCGACGAGGACGAGGCCGCGAAGGTGGCGCTCGCTCTGCGCGGGGCGTCCGAAGAAGCCGAAGGCGAAGAGCTCGGTGCCGACGTCGTCGACGGTGTCGTGCCGACACAGCTCGGCGTGCAGCGCTACGTGTTCAGCGCCTTCTTCGCCGTGGGCATCATCGCCGCCTACGTGCTCGGTCAGCTCGTGTTCACCCTGTGGGCGAACTTCGCCAACCGAGACTTCTTCGCCCTCAACCTGCCCACGCTCGCGGCGGTCCCCGACGATTCCAAGGAGACCTACGCCCTGCTCGTCGCCGGCGTGCTCGCGTTGGGGTACGTGTTCCGAGCCTATCGCAAGCCGGACGTCCGCCAATGGGCCGACGACGTGGCCGGCGAGCTCGTCAAGGTCAAGTGGCCCACCCGCAAGGAGGTCACGAGCGCCACGATCGTCGTGCTCACGACGAGCGCCTTCGCAACGCTCTATCTGTTCGTGCTCGACCAGTTCTGGAGCTTCCTGACCAACCTCGTCTACGGAACGGGTTCCTGATGTCCATCGAAGAGTCGATCGCCAGCGAGAAGCCCGGCATGAAGTGGTACGTCGTCCAGACCCACTCCGGATACGAGGCGAAGGTGCGCGATTCGCTCGCGCAGCGGATCAAGCAGCAGCACATGGAGGACTCCTTCGGCGAGGTCCTCATCCCGACCGAGCAGGTCACCGAGGCCCGCCCCGGTGGCAAGACCCGCGTGCGGCAGAAGCTGAGCCTGCCCGGCTACCTCTTCCTCGAGATGAAGATGAGCGAGAAGGCGTGGTACCTGGTGAAGGACACGCCGAAGGTCAGCGGCTTCGTCGGAAACCAGAACCCTCGCGAGGTCCCCGCGTCGCAGATCGAGAACCTGCGCCGAGGCATCGTCGAGGGCACCGCGAAGCCCAAGCCGCGGCTCAGCTTCGAGATCGGCGAAGAGGTCCGTGTGCTCGACGGCGCCTTCGCCAACTTCACCGGCACGGTCGACGACGTGAAGATGGACAAGCAGAAGCTCAAGGTCAAAGTCTCCATCTTCGGCCGGCCGACGAGCGTGGAGCTCGACTTCGCGGCGGTGGAGAAGCGCTGAGTCGACCATCAGCATCGGGGCCGAGGGCTGAGCCACATGGGCTCGGCTGAGCGGCAGAGGACTCCAGACCGCCTCCCATCGAGCGCAAAGGCTCGCTGAGCGGCGACCGAAGACACGGGGCTACAGCGGCTCCGGGTTCCAGGATCGAATCACCTTGTTTCAGCGCCGCGATCCAGCGGCTCGAGAGTTCGGGGCACGCGATGAAGAAAGTCACCGGTTACGTCAAGCTGCAGCTCCCGGCCGGCAAGGCCAACCCGTCGCCCCCCGTCGGGCCCGCGCTCGGCCAGCACGGCGTCAACATCATGGGCTTCTGCAAGGAGTTCAACGCGAAGACGGCCAACCAGGGTGATCTCATCATCCCGGTCGTCATCACGGTCTACTCCGACCGATCGTTCACCTTCATCCTCAAGACGCCGCCCGCCGCGGTGCTCCTGAAGAAGGCGGCCGGTCTGGCCACGGGCAAGAAGCCTGGTTCTGGCTCGAAGGAGCCGAACAAGAACAAGGTCGGCACCGTGACGACCGCGCAGCTGCGCGCGCTCGCGGAGCAGAAGATCCAGGACACGAACGCCGCCAGCGTCGAGGCCGCGATGCGAAGCATCGCCGGCACCGCGCGCTCGATGGGCATCGAGATCAAGGGCTGATCGGCGCAGGCCGCTCAGCTCGAGAGGCCGCCCGGCCGAGCTCCCTCGGTCGGACGGTCGACAGGCGAAAGCCTGGGGTCCTCGCGCCGCCATGTCGGCGTCGCGGGGTCCGAAACCCTTCACCACGGTCTCTGGCGAGCCGTGGGAGGCGAACCAGCCGCTCTACAAGGAGGCAACATGCCGAAAGTCGCCAAAAAAATCGCGGCCGCCCGCACCAAGGTCGACCGCACCCAGAAGTATTCGCTCGATGCAGCCTGCGCACTCGTGAAGGAGTGCTCGTTCACGAAGTTCGACGAAGCGGTCGACATCGCCGTTCGCCTCGGGGTCAACCCGAAGCATGCGGATCAGATGGTCCGCGGCGCGGTCGTGCTTCCTCACGGCACCGGTCAGACCCTGCGCGTCCTCGTCTTCGCCAAGGGCGAGAAGGCGAAGGAGGCCGAGGCCGCCGGCGCCGACATCGTCGGTGAGTCGGATCTCGTGGCCAAGGTCCAGGAAGGCTTCATGGACTTCGACCGCGTCATCGCGACGCCGGACATGATGGGCCTGGTCGGCAAGCTCGGCCGCGTCCTCGGTCCGCGCGGCCTCATGCCGAACCCCAAGGTCGGCACGGTCACGCTCGACGTGAAGACGGCCGTGGCCGAGGCGAAGGCCGGCAAGGTGGAGTACCGCGTCGAGAAGGCGGGCATCGTGCACGCGCGCATCGGCAAGGTCTCGTTCGCCCAGGAGGCTCTCTCGGGGAACGCCAGCGCGCTCGTCCAGGCTCTGCTCCGTGCGAAGCCCTCGACCGCGAAGGGCACGTACCTGAAGAGCATCACGGTCTCGAGCACGATGGGTCCCGGCATCCGTGTCGACACCCTCCAGTTCGGGGCGAAGCAGGAGGAGGCCTGATCATGCACCGCGCCGAGAAGCAGAAGCTCGCCGAGGAGCTCAAGGACCGCTTCGACCGCATGACCTCCGTCGTCATCCTCGACTTCAAGGGGCTCGACGTGGAGGCGGTGACGAAGCTCCGCAACGAGTTCCGCAAGTCCGGTGTCGAATACCGGGTGGTCAAGAACACGCTCATCAAGCAGGCCATCAAGGATCAGCCTTGGGCGACGGGCCTCGGCTCGCAGCTCGTCGGCATGACCGGCGTGGCCTGGAGCTTCGAAGACCCGAGCGCCGCCGCGAAGGTCGTGAAGGCCTTCCGTAAGGACCACGACAAGCTCAAGGTCAAGGCCGGCGTGATCGACGGGCAGATCCTCGCGGCTGCGGCCGTGGAGAACCAGCTCGCGACGATGCCGGGCAAGGACGAGCTCCGTGCCCAGCTCCTGATGACGCTGCAAGCACCGCTCGCGCAGTTCGTGCAGCTCCTCAATGCGCCCGCGCAGAACTTCGCGTACCTGCTCAAGGCGAAGGAGGGGGCGGCATAGCGCCCGAGGGGCCGCGCAGCTTCTGGCGAGGGTCCTGCCCTCGCGAGCAAGCGGCGTCTGGGTAGCTGCCCCTCGCCGAGTCACGCATCCCCGGAGCAGAGGAGCGCCGGGCTTCTCTGCAATCCACCCAGCCGAGGCGTGCGTCGTTCAGCGTCCCGGAGTCCAGAGTTTCGCGAGTCTTTTCGTGGCTCGCACAAGGCAATCTACCTCCCGCACGAGTCGGGAGGAGCAACAGGAGTTTCGTCATGGCTGAGATCACCCGCGAGCAGGTCGTCGACTTCCTCTCCAACCTTCCGGTCATCCAGATGGCCGACCTCATCAAGACCCTCGAGGACAAGTGGGGCGTGAAGGCTGCGCCTGCCGCCGTCGCCGTCGCCGCCGCCCCGGGCGCCGCCCCGGCCGCGGTCGAGGAGCAGACCGAGTTCACCGTCGTTCTCGCGAACGCCGGCGCGAACAAGATCCAGGTCATCAAGGTGGTCCGCGAGATCACCGGCCTGGGCCTCAAGGAGGCGAAGGACCTCGTCGAGGCTGCTCCCAAGCCCCTCAAGGAGGGCGTCAGCAAGGCCGACGCCGAGGACATGAAGAAGAAGCTGGCCGAGGCTGGCGCGACGATCGAGCTCAAGTGAGCTGATACGCGAGCCCACCACGCCCTCCACGGCGTGTCGGGCTCGCCACACTCTCGGTGTTCGCCCAGCTGCTCTCCCCTTCGAAGGGAGAGCAGGGGCGGACCCGAGCGTGTTTCGTTCGTTTCCGTGGAGCAGCGGGTCCGCGCCAGTCGCGGGACGCTGAGGGGGTTGCGCCCCCGTCCTCTCCGAGAGAGGGACTGCCAAGAGCTTGGAGTTGCTCTCCCCCCGACCGCCGCGGGGAGAAGTAGCCGTTCGGAGGAAGCCGATGCCGTCGATCGTCCAGACCAACTACCGCGTCCGTAAGAACCTCGGCCGCGTCCGTCGCATCGTCGACGTCCCGAACCTGATCGACATCCAGAAGTCGAGCTACGACAAGTTCCTGCAGATGAGCGTGCCGCCCGGTCAGCGGCAAGAGGTCGGCCTGCAGGCGGTCTTCCGATCCGTCTTCCCGATCAAGGACTTCAACGGCACGAGCGAGCTCGTGTTCGTCTCGTACAACCTGGAGCCCCCGAAGTACGACGTCGACGAGTGCCGTCAGCGCGGCATGACCTTCTCGGCGCCGATCAAGGTCACGACCCAGCTCATGATCTACGACACCCGCGAGGGTGGCGAGCGCATCGTGCGCGACATCAAGGAGCAGGAGGTCTACTTCGGCGAGATCCCGCTGATGACCGACACGGGTACCTTCATCATCAACGGTACCGAGCGCGTCGTCGTCAGCCAGCTCCACCGCTCGCCCGGCGTCTTCTTCGACCACGACAAGGGCAAGACGCACTCGAGCGGCAAGCTGCTCTACTCGGCCCGCGTCATCCCCTACCGCGGCTCCTGGCTCGACTTCGAGTTCGACCCGAAGGACATCATCTACGTCCGCATCGACCGCCGTCGCAAGATGCACGCGACCGTGCTGCTGCGCGCGCTCGGCTACAACACGCAGGACCTGCTCAACTACTTCTACTCGACGGAGACGGTCTTCCTCGAGAAGGGCGGCAAGCTCTCCAAGAGCATCGAGTTCGATCTCCTCCCCGGTCAGCGCGCGACGCGCGACATCAAGATCGGCAGCGAGGTCATCGTCAAGCGGAACACGAAGTTCACGCGCGCCGCGGTCCGCAAGCTGCGCGACGCGAAGCTCGATCGCCTGCCCGCCGAGCTCGAGGAGCTCGTCGGCAAGGTCGCGGCCGAAGACGTCGTCGACCCGGAGACGGGCGAGGTCCTCATCGAGTGCAACGAGGAGCTCAGCGAAGCGAAGATCGAGAAGCTGCGCGAGGCGAAGATCGAGGGCTTCAAGGTCCTCTTCATCGACGGCCTCAACGTCGGCAGCTACTTGCGCAACACGCTGCTCGCCGACAAGGTGAAGACGACCGAGGACGCCATCCTCGAGATCTACCGCCGCCTGCGCCCGGGTGATCCGCCCACGCTCGACACGGCGAAGACGCTCTTCAACAACCTGTTCTTCAACGCCGAGCGCTACGACCTGTCGAAGGTCGGCCGGCTCAAGCTGAACTACAAGTTCTACCGCGACGTGCCGGGCGACGAGCGCCCCCCGATCGACAGCACGATCCTCTCGGCGCAGGACATCCTCGAGACCGTCCGCCACCTGATCGAGCTCAAGAACGGCCGTGGCAGCGTCGACGACATCGACCACCTCGGCAACCGCCGCGTGCGCGCCGTCGGCGAGCTCATGGAGAACCAGTACCGCATCGGTCTGGTCCGCATGGAGCGCGCGATCAAGGAGCGCATGAGCATGTCGCAAGAGATCGACACGCTCATGCCGCACGATCTCATCAACGCGAAGCCCGTCAGCGCCGTCGTGAAGGAGTACTTCGGCAGCTCGCAGCTCTCGCAGTTCATGGATCAGACCAACCCGCTCAGCGAGGTCACGCACAAGCGTCGTCTCTCGGCCCTCGGGCCGGGCGGCCTCACGCGTGAGCGCGCGGGCTTCGAGGTCCGCGACGTCCACACGACGCACTACGGCCGCATCTGCCCGATCGAGACGCCTGAAGGTCCGAACATCGGCCTCATCGCCTCGCTGTCGACCTTCGCACGCGTCAACGAGTACGGCTTCGTCGAGACGCCCTACCGCAAGGTCGAGAACGGCCGCGTCACCGACGAGGTGCAGTGGTTCAGCGCGCTCGAGGAGGAGGGCAAGTACATCGCCCAGGCGACGGTCGAGCTCGACGAGAAGGGGAAGTTCCGCGAGAACCTCATCTCGGTCCGCCTCAACGGCGACTTCAAGCTCGTCACCGGCGAGATGGTCCAGCTCATGGACATCGCACCGAACCAGATGGTGAGCGTCGCCGCGGCGCTCGTGCCCTTCCTCGAGCACGACGACGCCAACCGCGCGCTCATGGGCGCGAACATGCAGAGGCAGGCGGTTCCGCTGCTGCGCTCGCACGCGCCGCTCGTCGGCACGGGCATGGAAGACCGCCTCGCTCGCGACTCGGGCGTCTGCACGATGGCTCGCCGCGCCGGCATCGTGGAGAGCGTCGATGCGACGCGCATCGTCGTCCGCGCCGAGGGCGAGGGCGCCGAGATCCCGGACATCTATCACCTGCTCAAGTACCAGCGCTCGAACCAGTCGACCTGCTACACGCAGAAGCCCATCGTGCGCACCGGCGACGTGGTGAAGCCCGGCGACGTGCTCGCCGACGGCCCCTCCACGGACATGGGTGAGCTCGCGCTCGGTCAGAACGTGCTCGTCGCGTTCATGCCGTGGCAGGGCTACAACTTCGAGGACTCGATCCTCGTCTCCGAGCGCATCGCGAAGGACGACGTCTACACCTCGATCCACATCGAGGAGTTCGAGTGCGTCGCGCGCGACACGAAGCTCGGCAAGGAAGAGATCACGCGCGACATCCCGAACGTCGGCGAGGAGGCCCTGAAGGACCTCGACGACTCGGGCATCGTGCGCATCGGCGCCGAGGTGAAGTCGGGCGACATCCTCGTCGGCAAGATCACCCCGAAGGGCGAGACCCAGCTCTCCCCCGAGGAGAAGCTGCTGCGCGCGATCTTCGGCGAGAAGGCCGGCGACGTGCGCGACAGCTCGCTGAAGGTGCCGCCGGGCGTGAGCGGCATCGTCATCAACGCGCGCATCTTCTCGCGCAAGGGCACCGACAAGGACGAGCGCGCCCAGGCGATCGAAGACCAGGAGCGCGCGCGCATCGAGCGCACGCGTGACGAGGAGGTGAAGATCCTCCGCGACTCCTTCTACCGCCGCATCAAGGAGATGCTCGTCGGCAAGCCCACGACCGGCAAGCTCAGCGACGACAAGGACAAGGTCCTGCTCGCGAAGGGCGCCACGATCACGGCCGAGGCCCTCGCCGAGATCCCGCGCAAGTACTGGGGCGAGATCCCCTGTGATGCGCACGAGACCATCCAGCAGATGATCGGCGATCTCGAGGACCTCGTCCGGAGCCGCGAGGAGCACTTCCGCGACAAGATCGAGAAGCTGGCGAAGGGTGACGAGCTGCCGCCCGGCGTCATCAAGATGGTGAAGGTCTACATCGCCATCAAGCGCAAGCTGCAGGTCGGCGACAAGATGGCCGG
>CALKVW010000037.1 GCA_938004785.1 uncultured Polyangiaceae bacterium | reverse complement strand
CCGCCGAGCCTGCGCTCGCGCACGTACGAGAGCCGCGCTTCGTCGGGGATGCTGAGCCCCTCGGGCGCGCCCTCGAAGACGCAGACCATGCAGCGCGAGGCGCCGCCGCCCTTGTCGCAGAGCTCGATCATGGGAAGCTCGACGACCTTCACGCCGAGCTTCTCGAAGAGCGCGCGCACACGCGGCGGCAGGTTGGTCGGGCAGAGCAGCGAGTCGCCGATGGGCAAGCCGTTGGTCGCGTAGCAGCGCAGCTCTTCCTGAGAGACGAAGTGCATGCGGTCGCGCCCCACGCGCGCCTCGAGCACCGCGAGCGAGTCGTCGTCGACCACGTCGGCGCAGACGATGATCGAGTCGGCCTGCGGTATCGGGAGCAGGGCCATGTTCCCGTGGAAGGCCGGCTCGCGCACGCAGAGCTCGAGCACCTCGCCGTCGAAGTGGCTGCGCGCCGCGTGCATGCCACGCAGCTCGGTGCGGCCCCCGTAGAAGAGCAGCGTCGCGCCGTCGAAGTGCGCGACGTCGCCCTGGGCCTCCCAGATCGCGTCGCTCGTGACGTCCACGGTCTCGAAGCCGAGCCGCTCCACGAAGGGCTTCCAGCGATCGCGCTCACCACGCCGGTGCTGGGGCTTGACCCTCGGCAGGAGGAAACGAGGCTTGCCGCCCGGCGTTCGCTCCGGCAGCGGGTGCCCGGCCTCGGCCGAGAACACCATGCCCGTGAGCGCCGGATCGTCGGGCTCGAGCACCACCACGGTGCCGCCGCGCGCCTCGATGGCCTCGGCGAGCCCGAGCCACTCGGCGAAAGCGCGCACCGGCACGACGTCGTCCGCGCTCTTGCTCTTGAAGTTCGCGCGCCCGCGCAGCGACCACTCGGGGTGCGGCGGCGACATGAGGTAGAGATCCATCGGGGCGGACTCTAGCAACGGCGCTCGACCAGCGGCCAGCCGCGTCGAACGCCAGCGCTCACTTCTTGGGTTTGCCGCCGTTCTGGGCGAGGTTCTTCGCGGGCGCCGGGCCGTAGCCGCGTGGGCTGTTCCAGCGCGTCTTGAGGTAGGTCTTCGCGACGTCGCGGATGAGCCCCAGGTGCGCGCAGTGGTCGGGTTTGTCGTTCCCGTCGTAGCCGCGCACGTGGAAGCCGCCAGCGTCGTAGCGGCTGTTGAGCTCGAGCCCGAGTGGGTCGCTCTTGCGGGGTTTGCCCGGCTTGGGTTTGCCGCCGAGCTGGTGGATGAGCCAGTTCGCCGTCTCGGTCGTCGACGCGTAGCCCGGGGGGATGATCGACGAGTGGCTCAAGAACATGAGCTTCTGCCCGGCCTTGGCGCGCTTCGCGAACGCGAGGAAGGGCTCGAGCTGCAGGCCCTCGAGATCGCCATCGCCTCGGTAGCCCGAGTGCAGGCCGTCGAGCAGCACCACCGTGTCGACCGCCTTCTTGCCGTAGTCCTGCGAGAGGATGCGCTCGACCGCGCCGTAGCCGGCGCTCCACGCCGAGACGCCGAGCTTGCGCACCTTCGCCTTCGGCAGCCCTCGCAGGCGCGCGACCTCGACCTCGACCGAGTGCACGAGGCGCTCGAAGGCGGCCGGATCGGTGAAGGCGCTCGAGTACACGCCGGAGCCGATGCCGAGCGTGATGCCCACGAGCACCGTGCCGTCGACGACCTTGACCCACTCCTTGCGCGCGGGATCGTGCCCGTGGAAGTGCACGAGCAGATCGAAGGAGCCCGCCTTGGTGACGCCGCCGCGCGCGGGGATCAGCGCCTGCCCCATGGTCGGCGCGCGGTTCCAGGACTCGAAGACACCGAAGCCCGGGTCGTCGACCAGACAGGGGTGCACACCGCCGCGCGCCTTCGAGTCCTTCTGCGTCTGCGTGCGTTGCGAGGGCTTCTCGAGCCACCAGCGGGGGTCGGCCTTCTTCGCGGGCTTCGCTTGCTCGGCTTTGCCCTCGTCCCCTGGCTTGTTCTTGTCGCCGGGCTTCTTCTTGGCTCCGGGCTTCGCGTCGGCCTTGCCCTTCTTCAGGATGCGCGCGGCCTCCTCGGGTGAGGGGATCTCGAGCACCGTGCCGATGCGGAGCGGCTTGTGCAGATCGAGATCGTTGGCGAGCGCGATCGCCTCCACCGAGACGCCGTAGCGCTTCGCGATCGCGCGGAAGCTCTGGCCCTCGACCACGGTGTGCGTCGCCGGGCCGCGCTCGGCGGCGCTCAGCGGCGAGGCGCCCGCGCCGAGCGCGAGCACGAGCGCGAGCGCGCCCAGAGAGGCCCTGGCGAGACCGAAGCCTCGACGCGTGCCTGCTGCCCACTTCCACACGCCCCACGAAGTAGTCCATCCGAGCGGGCGGGGCCAGGCCGGGAGCCTCTTCCCGTCGGCCGGGCAGCGCCGCTCCCGGCGCACGCTCACAGCCGTTCAGGCCGCGAGGCCGAGCCGTAGCATGAGCGCGTCGACCGTGGGCTCGCGCCCCCGGAAGCGCTCGTAGAGCAGCTCGGGCTCCTCGCTGTCGCCGCGCTCGAGGATCGCGGTGCGGAAGGCCCGACCCACCTCGGCGCTGAAGAGCCCCTCGTCGCGGAAGCGGCCGAAGGCGTCGGCGTCGAGCACCTCGGCCCACTTGTACGAGTAGTAGCCGGCCGCGTAGCCGACCGGGCTCGCGAAGAGGTGACCGAAGCTCGCGATCATCGCGTAGCCCTCCGGCAGCTTCGCGGTCACGTGCTCGGCGAGGATGCCACGCGCGCGCGCGATCGGATCCTCGCCGCTCGAGGGATCGAAGCGCCGGTGCAGATCGAGGTCGACCTCTGCGTAGCCGAGCTGCTGCATCTGCGCGCTCGCCGCGCGGTAGGTGCGCGCACGCAGCAGGCGCTCGAAGAGCTCGTCGGGCAGGCGCGCGCCCGTCTCGTGGTGCGCGGCGAAGAGATCGATCGCGTCCCGCTCCCAGGTCCAGTTCTCCATGATCTGGCTCGGCAGCTCGACGAAGTCCCAGGCCACGCTCGTGCCTGCGAGCCTGCGCACCGGAACGCGGCTGAGGCACTGGTGCATGAGGTGGCCGAGCTCGTGGAAGAGCGTCTCCACCTCGCGGTGCGTGAGCAGCGCGGGCTTGTCACCGATCGGCGGCGTGAAGTTCGCCGCGACGACGGCCACGTGTCGCGCCGGTGGCGTGGCCGTGCGCAAGGGCGCCATCCACGCGCCCTGCACCTTGTCCTCGCGCGGGAAGAGGTCGAGGTAGACCGAGGCGAGCACCTGACCGCCTTCGTCGAGCAGCTGGTAGGGGCGCACCGCTTCGTTCCAGGTGGGCAGCTCGGCCGGCTCGAAACGCACGCCGTAGAGCCGCGCGAGGATCTCGAAGAGCCCCGAGAGCACGCGCTCCAGCGGGAAGTACGGCCGCAGGGCCTCGTCCTCGAGCTCGAAGAGCGCCTTCTTGCGCTTCTCGGCGTAGTACGCGACGTCGTGCGCCTCGAGCTCGAGGCCCGCGAAGGCCCTGAGCTCGGCCTTCTCGCGCTCGAAGGCCGCCTTGGTCTTGTCGCGCAGATCGTCGACGAAGCGCTGCGCGCGCTCGCCTCGTTTGGCCATGCGATCGGCGGTCGTGAAGTCCGAGAAGTCGGTGAAGCCGAGCAGCTCGGCCTTCTGCCTGCGCAGCTCGAGGATGCGCGCGATGATCGGGCGGTTGTCGAGCTCACCCTCGGTCGCGCGCCGGTTGTAGGCCTCGTAGAGCTCCTTTCGGAGCGCACGATCGTCGAGGTAGGTGAGCGCCGGGATGAAGCTCGGCGCGTGCAGCGTGAAGCGGTAGCCCGAGGCGCCCTTCGCCTCGGCGCTCTGGCGCGCCGCCGCGCGGGCCGACTCGGGCAGGCCGGCGAGGCGGGCCTCGTCGCTCACGACGAGCTCGTAGGCGTTGGTCGAGTCGAGCACGTTCTGCGAGAACTTCGTCGTCCACTTCGAGAGCTCGACGTCGATCTCGGTGAGCTTCGCTTTGCCCTCCGGAGCGAGCTTCGCGCCGTGCCGCTCGAACTCCTCGAGCGTCTTCTTCAGGAGGCGCGCCCGCACTGGCTCGAGCGCCGCGGCGTCGTTCGTCGCCGCGTAGGCCGAGAGCACGCGGTAGAGCCCCTCGTGGAGCGGCAGCTTCGAGTAGAAGGCGCTGAGGCTGGGCTGCGCCTCGTTCCAGGCCGCGCGCAGCGCGGGCGTCGTCGCGGCGCTCTCGAGGTGCTCGACGACGAGCTGCGCGCGCTCGAGGCGCTCGGTCGCGCGCTCGAGCGCGCCGAGCACCGAGTCGTAGTCGAGCGCGGCGCCCTGCGCGGCGATCGCCTCGATCCCCGCCTGTGCCTCGGCGAGCAGCTCGTCGAAGGCCGGCACGACGTGCTCGGCGCGCACCTCCGCGAAACGGATCGGGTCACCGAGGTGGAGCAGCGGGTTCACGGTCGGGTCTGCCATTGGTAGATTCTACTTTCCGCCACCGAAGTGGCTGTGAGCAAAACCCCCGT
>CALKVW010000036.1 GCA_938004785.1 uncultured Polyangiaceae bacterium | reverse complement strand
CTCGCTCGTCGGGCACGCCCGACGGATGATCTGCCCCTTCACGACGCACCATGGCTCGCAGCTATACACCGAGCATGCGTTCGCCGGGCCGGCTGCGCTCAGGATCTCGCCTGGGCGGGGCGCTCGTCTTCGAGCGCGAGCCCCACGGAGAGGATGCGCCCCTCGCTCAGCTCTCGGACGCGCAGGCGCACGCCCTCGAGCCTGACGGTGGTGCCCACGGCGACCTCTTCTACCTGGCCTCGAATGAGCTGCTCGAGGGTCTGCTCGGGCGCATCGCTCAGTCGGATGCCGTAGACCTGCGCGAGATCGGCGAGCGTCGTCGCACCACGCAGAGGGAACTCGGCGCGCAGCGTGGGGCGTGGTTCGCCCTGTCGTCGCGCGAAGACGGCATCGACCGGCGACCTCGACTCCCCGTTGACCACGATGAAGAGGTGGTCGCCGCCCTCCACGGCCGTCGAGCCGCGCGGCGGGATCAGCGTCTTGTCACGCGTGATCATCGCCACGACCGCACCCTCCGGCAGCGCCAGATCGCGCAGCAGTCGCCCCGCGGGCGGGGAGCCCTCGGCGACGAGGTAGTCGATGATCTCCGCGTCGACGTCGCGCAGCGACATGATCTCGAGCGAGAGCGGCGCCTCGGGAGGCGGGGGCTCTTCGAGCTCGAGCTTGCGCGCGAGCCACGGCAGGGTGCCACCCTGGACGAGCGCGGAGATGAGCACGACGAAGAAGACGACGTTGAAGATCGTCGGCCCCGCCGGCAGCTTCGCCATCATCGGGTAGGTCGCGAGGATGATCGGAACCGCTCCTTTGAGCCCCACCCAGCTGACGAGCGTGAGCTCGCGCGCGGTGAACTTGAAGGGAGTGAGCAGCGGCAACACGGCGAGCGGCCGCGCGAGGAAGGTCAGGGCGACGGCCACGAGCAGGCTCGGCCCCGCGACCTCGAGCAGCGCGCGCGGGAAGGACAAGAGGCCCAGCACGACGAACATCGCGATCTGCCCGGCCCAGGCGACGCCGTCGTGGAACAAGAGCGTGCCCTTCTGGAAGACGAGCTTGCTGTTGCCGAGCACGATGCCCGCGACGTACACGGCGAGGAAGCCGCTGCCTTGCAGCGCGGCCGCTGCGCCGAAGGCGAAGACGCCGCAGGCTGCCGTGAGCACCGGGTAGAGGCCCGCGGCGGCCAGGTTGATGCGGTTGATGAGCCGCACCGAGAGCTTGCCGACGACGAGGCCGACCGTGAGGCCGACGCCCATCTGCAAGAGGAAGAGCACGAGGAGCCCCGGCCCGAAGGGCATCTCTCCGGTGAGCACCTGGATCAAGCCGACGGTGAGGAAGATCGCCATCGGATCGTTGGCGCCGCTCTCGATCTCGAGCGTCGCGCCGAGCCGCTTGCGCAGGTGCACGCCGGCCGAGCGCAGGAGCGAGAAGACCGCTGCGGCGTCCGTGGAGCCGACGATGCTCCCGAGCAGGAGTCCCTCGAGCAGCGTGAGATCGAGCACGTACATCGCCACGACCCCGGTCACGGCCGAGGTGACGAAGACGCCGAAGGTGGCGAGCGCCGCCGAAGGTTTCCAAGCGAGCTTCAGGTTCTCGAGCGGGGTGCGCAGCCCACCGTCGAAGAGGATGAACGCGAGCGCGACGGTCCCGATGGCGTGCGCGAGCGCGTAGTCGTCGAAGGCGATCTTCCCGATGCCGTCGGAGCCGGCGAGCATGCCCAGCCCGAGGAAGAGCACGAGCACCGGCAGCCCCGCGCGCGCGGAGAACTTGCTCGAGACGATCCCGAGGATCATCAGGAGCCCCGCGAGCAACAGCAGCTTGTCGATCAGGAACATGGCGCGAAGCGGTACGCGATGAGCTTCAGGGCAGCGTCAGGTCGCCGATGGGGTGCGGGTTGAAGGCCACCTCCCAGCGAAAGCCTTCCGGGTCGACGAAGTAGCCGCTGTAGCCGCCCCAGTCGCGCGTCTGGGCCTCGACCACCTCCGCGCCCGCCGTGCGCGCCGTCGCGAGCGCCTCGTCGACCTCCGCGGGCGAGGCCACGTTGTGCGCGAGCGTGAAGGGCAGCGTGCCTCCGCGCGAGACCTCTCCGATCTCGGCGCGCGCCGAGGCCTCGGCCCACAGCGAGAGCACCAGCTTCTCGCCGACGCGGATCATCACGACCTCGTCGCCACCCTCGAGCGCGGCCGGCCAGCCGAGCCCCTCGAGGTAGAAACGCCGCGCACGCGCGAGATCGGCCACGACCAGCGTGACGAGGTGGAGTCGAGCTTGCATGCGGACCTCGTAGCGGGCGATGGAGGTGGTGTCGAGGCGCGGTGGATGCGAAGCGCAGAGCGCCGCGTTCGAGCTGCCGCGCGAGCCGACCCCAGCCCGGGCAGGTTTGCCCTAGGCTCGACCCCGCATCGGCCCGCGCAGGATCCCCCCTCGCGCCCGAGCAGACCCCGACGATGGCGACCCGCCCACGAAAGCACCCGCACGCGCACGACGCGAGCGACCCACGCGTCGCGGCGCTCGTCGACGAGCTGCGTGCGATGGGGAGCGAGCAAGACCGCGCGGGCATGGCGCGCTTCGGGATCCGCGTCGACGACGCCTTCGGCGTGTCGATCTACGAGCTGCGCACGATCGCCAAGCGGCTCGGCACCGACCACCAGCTCGCGCTCGCGCTGTGGGCGACGGGCCAACACGAGGCGAGGCTGCTCGCTTGCTTCATCGACGATCCCGCGCAGGTCACCGAAGCGCAGATGGAAGCCTGGGCCGCCGACTTCGACTCCTGGGACGTGTGCGATCAAGCGACGACGAGCCTCTTCGACGCCACGGCGCACGCGTGGTCCAAGGCCCCCGAGTGGGCCGAGCGAGACGAGGAGTGGGTCAAACGCGCGGGTTTCGCCCTGATGGCCGGGCTCGCCGTGCACGACCGCGCGGGCTCGGACCACGCCTTCCTGAGGCTGCTGACTTCGGTCGAGCGAGGCGCCTTCGACGAGCGCAACTTCGTGAAGAAGGCGGTGAGCTGGGCCCTGCGCAACATCGGCAAACGCAACCTCGCGCTCCACGCCGCAGCGATCGCTTGCGCGACGAAGCTCCGCGACGCGGCCGACGCACGAGCGGGCGACCAACGAGCCTCCCCCGAAGTGCGCGCCGCCCGCTGGGTGGCGAACGACGCCCTGCGCGAGCTCTCGTCGGAGAAGACCCGAGCGCGCGTCGCGCGAACCGGGCGCGGCCCTGGAGCGTCGTAGCGCTCGAGTTCCCTCGCTGCGGCACGACTCCGACATGTGGGCGCACGCCCCCCGCGTTGCGGCGTGATCGGCGGCCACGCTACGCTCTCGGCATGCTTACCCAAACCTTGGCTTGCGGCGCTCATGAGCGAGGTCCACGCAGGAGCTGGGCTCTCTGCCTCGGCTTCACGGCGTGCTTCTGCTTCGCGTGTCCAGGCGCGGAGCCCTCGGCGATGGGCTCCGGCGGAGCGGGCGGGGCCCCGTCTGGTTCGAGCTCGAGCTCGGGTGGTCTGGGCGGCGAAAGCGAGGTCGCGTCGACGTCGGGCACCGGGGGCCACAACGAGGGCGGCTGCGGCGCCGACCTCTTGAACGACCCCCAGAACTGCGGCGAGTGTGGGCGAGCGTGCTGGAAGGACGAGCGCGTCGACGTACCCAGGTGCGTGGAGGGTGTCTGCGCGTCGTTCTGCGCCAGCGGCTTCGCCAATTTCGACATGCCCGAGTCGGGCGAGGACGACGGTTGCGAGGCCGAGGGGAGGCGCGTCTTCGTCACGGCGGAGGCCTACGTGGGGGGCCAGCTCGGCGGCCTGAACGGCGCCGACGAGCTCTGCCAGGGCCTCGCCAATGGGCAGAAGCTCGGTGGCACGTGGCGGGCATGGCTCAGCGCCGAAAGCACGAACTCCGTGGCTGGGCGCTTCGAGCGAGAGCCTCCCGCGCCCTACATACTGCTCGACGCCACGCCGGTGGCGGATTCCTGGGAAGCCCTGACCGTCGAGGGAGGGCTCGACAGTCCCATCACCCTCACCGAGACCATGTCGCCCGTCGCGGGGGCCTCCGCGAACGTCTGGACCGGCACGACGCCGACCGGGCTTCCTACCCAGACGAACTGCGGAGGATGGAGCTCCGAGCAAGCATTCGGCACCGTCGGAAACTACGCCGCGACCAGCGCGCAGTGGACCGTGTCCAATTCCTCCGTGCCCTGCGCCTCGTTGGCCCGCCTCTATTGCTTCGAGCAGTGAGCCGCCTGGCATCTCCTACGAGCCCCGCGCACCGCATCCAGCGACGCGCCTGCGGCGGTGAAGCATGAACCGGTCGAGTCGATCCCGCCCTGGGCGCAGCATGCTCGCTGCCACGGAACCTGCGCCTCGTCCCGTCGAGGTGACCGGCGTGCCCGTAGCGGTCGCGCCCTCCCCTGGCCAGGAGCTCGCAAGCGGCGGCTACGAGATCCTCGGCAAGCTCGGCGAGGGCGCCATGGGCGCGGTCAGCCTGGCGCGCGACCCCGTGCTGCGCAGGACCGTGGCGCTCAAATCGCTCCTGCCCGAGGCCTCGCGAGACGGCTCGATGCTGCAGCGCTTCGTCGGCGAGATGCAGATCACCGCCCAGCTCGATCACCCGCACATCGTGCCGGTCTACGGCTTCGATCGGCGAGACGCGTCGATGTCCTACGCGATGAAGCTCGTGCAGGGCAAAGAGCTCGAACAGCTCCTGGACGAGGCCGCAGCGATGCGCCACGAAGGCAAACCGCTCGACGCCGAGCACGCGCTGAAGACCAGGCTGGAGATCTACCTCAAGGTCTGCGACGCGATCGCCTACGCGCACAGCCGCGGAGTCATCCACCGAGATCTCAAGCCCTCCAACGTGATGGTGGGCGCGTTCAACGAGGTCTACGTGGTGGACTGGGGCATCGCGCGCCCGATCGGCGCCGCTGGTGCTCTCCAGGACCGCGCGGCCGCGTCGGTGAAGGAGGACGACTCGACGGGCCCGGCGAACCAGACGCGCGTGGGCGACGTCATCGGCACGCCGCTCTACATGTCGCCGGAGCAAGCGGCGGGCAAGAACGCCGAGCTCGACGGCCGGAGCGACCAATACGCGCTCGGCCTCATCCTGCAGGAGCTCGTCACGCTCGAGCCGCCGGTGCCCGGAGAGACGGTCCAGATGACCCTCGTGAGCGCGCTGCAGGGCAAGCGCAACCCGATGAAGCCCTCGAGCGAGGTGCCGCGGGAGCTCGTCGCCGTCGTCGACCGCGCCTGCAGGATCCGCCCCGAGGAGCGTTATGCCTCGGTGGCCGAGCTCGCCGCGGACGTGCGTCGTTACCTGAGCGACGAAGAGCTGCGGGCCCTGCCCGACTCGCTGCCTCGACGAACCGGGCGCTGGCTGAGCAAGCACCGCATGCTCGCCATCGCGCTCTTGGCCGGCACCTTCCTGCTCGGCGCCACCGCCACCGGCGGCCTCTGGGCCTACAACCAGGTGAAGCTCGCCGAGAAGCGGAACCGTGAGGTGCGCCTCGTCGAGGTGCAGGCCGACTCGTCCACGCGAGCGCAAGGGCTCGACCGCTCCCTCGCGGGCTACCAGGAGTCCTTGCAGCGCCTCGCGGGGGCCGCCGGCATCATGCTCGAGAAGGGCGACGTGCCGCCGCTCGAGCCCTTGACCGAAGAGAGATTCAAGGCAGGCGAAGGCGCGCTCGAGGGCCTCGTCGAGTCCGCCTTCTATCGCAAGCCTGTGAGCTTCGATTGGTTGGTCGCCGCCCGCGCGCCCGACGCCGACGCCGCCCAGGCTGCGGTCGCCTTCGGAGCCCTCCAGGCCCTCGGCATGACGCTGCCGCGTACGATGATCGCGAGCCTCGGTGTGGAGCAGCAACGCCTGCCACCGGCCGCGCAGCTCGAGGTCTTGGCGAGCACGGGGGCGCCGATCCGTCGCGTCGTCTTCGCTCTGGAGAACGGCCTGAGCGCGGCCTACCCAGGCATGGGTGGCCTCGCCAAGGACACCGACGGGCGCCGCGCGGCGCTCTACCAGCAGGCGAAGGACCAGCGAGCCGTCGTCTGGGGGCCACCCACACCCGAGGGCGACCAGACGATGGTCCTCCGCTGCGCGGCTCCGATCCAGGCGCGCGACGGCAGCCTCCTGGGTGTGGCCGAGCTCGAGATCGACGTCGGCCGAGCGATCGCGGCCGCGCTCGCGGCAAGCAACGAGGAGGTGGCGCTGTCGGTGCTCGTCGACAAGACGGGCAAGGTCCTCGCGCAGAACGCCGAGGATCCGGCCGACCGGGAGCCGGATACGCTCGCCGACGAAGAAGTGCGGGCTGCGATCGCGCGCGGAGAGAGCGGCTACCTGGCGACCAGGCGCAATGGGCGCGACGTCGTGGTGACCTACCAGCCTCTCGGGTCGATGGACTGGTACCTGGTGACCGTCGCCGACGTCGACAAGCTCGAGGCGCGAAAGCCGAGCGAAGCGGCACGGCCGAGCCCACCGAAGAGCGAGCCCACCGCCCAGTCCGCGCCGCCTCGCCCGCCGCCGACGACCCCAGCAGCGCAGCCCACCGGAGCGATCCCGACGGCCTCGGCCTCGGCGAGCGCCTCGGCCTCTGCGAGCGCCTCCGCTGCGGTGCCCCCGTCGGCCACGCCGCCGCGGCCCACCTCGACCGGCGCCCGTCAGGGCAACCCCTTCGACCCCTGGCCGATCTATCGGCCGAAGCCCCCCCAATCCAAGTGAAGCGCTTCGCATCTCTC
>CALKVW010000035.1 GCA_938004785.1 uncultured Polyangiaceae bacterium | reverse complement strand
ACGTAGAGCGCGCCCGCGAGGCCCGCCACGAGGGCCGAGACGACGATGCGGGGCGGCTCGAGCCCGAAGCTCCCGTCGTCTTCGGGAGCGACCCAGCGCACGACCTCGAGCTGGCTGAGTCTGCGCGTCACCTCACGCACCATGAAGTCGTCGGCCCCGAGGCCTCGCACCGTCGGCTCGAGCCACGCGCTCGGCTGCCCATCGTCGCCCAGCTTCACGCGCTGCCGACGCTTGCCGTCGACGATCCCGAGCTCCCTGAAGCTCTCCGGCGCGGCATCGAGCAGCCTGCGCTCGCGCAGCAGCAGGCGCGCCGAGCTGACGGCGCGCGCCGCGGCCTCGGGGATCTCCAGCCAGCGGCCGTCTTCGACGCGGTACACGCGGCGTGAGGGCGGCGCTCCCTCGTGACGCTCCACCGGCCCGAACACGAGCTTCTCCTCGCGCTCCGCGGTGCTGCCGTCGGGGTTCATGCCGCCGGTGGCGCGCACCCGCAGCGTGATCGACTCCGAGGCTGCGAAGCTCGGCGGTGGTGCGTCGGGCAGGCGCTTGCCGTGCAGGCCCACGAGCCCCTCGAGGAAGCCGCTCCCGAGCTCGGCCGGGATCTCGCGCTGCTCGGGCTGCTTGAGCACGAAGGCCGACTCCTTGCGCGCGAGCTCGAGCTTCTCCGTGCCCTCCTCCACGACGAGCTCGGCGATCTCGTCGACCGACGCTCCGAGCAGGCCGCGATCTTCGAGCTCTTCGGCGCGACGCGTGAGCGGCGCGAGCACGTTCTGGGGGACGCAGCCGGCGAGCCGGTCGGGAGCCTCTCGCACCACCACCACGCGGTTCGGCTGGCCAGGGCACTCGCCGCCCACCTGCAGCACGGCGGTCTCGCCCTCGATGGGGACGAGCTCGAGTCGAACGACCGGCGCCGAGGCCTTCGCGGCCTCCTCGGGCAGGAGGAAGGGCTCGGCCTGCATGCGTCCGAAGGCGGCGAAGACCTGGTCGAGCCGATCGCCGTCGACGCGCACGCCGGCGAGCTCGCCGGCGCTCTTCGCGAAGCGGAAACCGCTCCCTCGACCGCCCGACCATGGCGCACGCTCGAGCTCGACCGCGCCGCCGTCGCTGCTCAGGCGCAGCGCCCGCATCGACACCGAGAGCATCGGCACCAGCTCCCGCGCACGCAGCTCGGTCGATGCTCGCGCGAGCGCAGCGCCGAGCTCCTTCGACACCACGTAGACCCCGTGCCCGACGAGCTCGACGTAGCTGCCCTCCGGTGCGCTCGCGTCGGAGCCGATGCGCAGCTCGAAGCCTTGCGCGCCCATGTCGACGGCGATCGTCGTGTGCGGAGCGTCGAGCCCGAAGGCTGGCCGATCGATGCTCTCTTCGGCCACGCGGCGCTTCACGGTCGCGTACTCGAGCGTGCCGAGCAGCCGGTCGATCGCGAGCGCGTCGCCCTTCGTGCGCCTCTCGCCGAGCGCGAGCGACCACTGCTTGCCGCCGGAGCCGTCGGCCTCACGCAGCAAGGTCGTCTTGCCGCTCGAGCCGGTGATCTCGACGCGCACGAGCTCGTCGCTCCTCCACACCGGGAAGAGGTTGCCGCGGCGCCGCTCGGCCTCGCTCGTGGTGATCGAGCCACGGTCGACGTAGAACCAGACGCCTGCGCCCACCGCGGCGCAGACGAGCGCGATCGTCGTGGCGTGGCGCGAGAGCAGCTGCTTCACGGCGCAGGCTCCTCGTCACCGCCGCGCTCGGCCTCGCCGCTGCGCTCGGTCTTGCCACCTGCGCCACCCTCGCCGGGGCCCGTGCCCTTGCGGCCCGGCCGACGCCGCCTCGCCTGGTACACCAGGGCGCCGAAGATCGTGACGATGGTGGGTAGAGCGACGACCGAGAAGCGGAAGACGCTCGAGATCGCCTCCTCGCTCAGGCGCAGCCCCACGCTCGACGAGGGTTTGTCGGGGATGTCGAGGAAGCGCCGGTGCGCGGCGAGCCAGGTGATCGACCCCTCGACGAAGGCAGCCGTGCCCCGGTGGTCGGCGCTCGCCCAGTTGCCGCCGAAGAGCGGGTTGAGCGCGGAGACCACGACGACGCGTGGACCGTGCTCGCGCTTGGAGCTCGCCGGTTTCGGCAGCTCTGCGGCGACGGCGACGGTGAGGGGTCCGGGGTGATCGCGGTCGCTCGCACGCGGCGGCCCGGGCGCCTGTGCCCAGGCGAAGAAGTCGACCATGCCGAAGGCGCGCTCGCTCGTGCGCAGCAAGACCTCGGGCTTCGTGGCGGTGCCGAGATCGCGCAGCCCACTGGCCGCCGTGAGCACGACGTTCGTACGCCCCGCGATCGACTCGGTCGCAGGGTGCATCTCGACCTGGGCGTAGAAGGTCTCGCCCTGGCCGCCCGTGCTGCGAGCTGCCGGATCGAGCTCGAAGATGAAGTCGCGCTCGAGCGCCACGCCGGCGAGCGAGATGAGCTCGTCGAGGCCGAGCTTCGCGAAGTCGCGGTCTGCCTCGTCCGGGATCGGGCCCGCCACGACGAGCGCGCTGCCACCCTCTGCGACGAAGCGACGCATCGCCTCGACGCGGGGCTTCGGGACCGCCTGGCTCGGCGCGGCGACCACGAGCAGCGAGCAGCCGTCGAGCGACGCGGAGGCCTCCTCGTCGCCGAAGACGCTCGTGACCTCGTAGTTGTTCTTCTCGAGGCGGGAGCGCAGGGCGGCGAGGCCCATCTCGCCGCCCTCGTCGATGGAGTGCTCTCCGTGCCCGGACGTGAAGCATACGCGCGGCACCTCGCCACCCGAGACGGCGCGCAGCGCGCCCGTGATGGCGTGCTCGAGCCTGGGCTTCGCGCGTGCCTCCTCGCCCGGCTCCACCTCGACGAGCTCGCTCGCGGAGATGAAGTGCCGCCGGTCACCGCGCACGACGACGATCACGACGTCGGTCACGACGCGCCCGTCGCGCTCACCCGTGAGCAGCCCGTACTTCTGCTGCGCGGCGAAGAGCTCCGCCCGATCGCGATCGGGATCGATCGTGTCGACCGAGAGCTGGGTGCTCTCCGCGCGGTAGGCCTCGAGCAGCTGGTGCACGCTGAGGCCGAGCGGGTCGTTCTTCGAGAGGATGACGATGACGCGCACGGGCTCGCCGAGCTTGCCGAGCGTCTCGAGCGTGGCCGGGCTGAGCGTGAAGCGGCCGCTGGAGGTGAGGTCCCAGCGCTCGTAGCGCCGCGCCGCGAGCAGGTTCACGAGCACCGCGAGCACGAGCGCCGCGGCGACGCCCACCGTCGCCGAGAGCTTGGTGCCGAGATCGGTGCCGCCTCGGCGGGTCGACTTCAGCCCCATCGCCAGGACTCCACGGTGCGCACGCTCACGAAGAGCGGGAGCAGGATCACGGTCGCGCACCACACGAGGCGGCGCGAGTCGACGAGGCCGCGCGAGAAATCGTTCATCATGCTCCACACCGAGGCGTAGCTGCAGAGCTCGCGCGCCGGGCCCGGGTCGAGCGCGAACTCGCCGATGCCGAAGGCGAAGAGGAGGAGCACCGTGACCGAGGTCACCACTGCCGCGGTGAGCTGGCTCGTGGTGAGCGCGCTCGAGAGCGTGCCGATCGCGAGGTAGCCGGCGCCCACGAGCAGGATCGCCGAGTAGCCCGTGCCGACGATGCGCCAGTCGACGTCGCCGTAGCGCGAGAGCACCACCATGTAGAGCCCCGTCGGCGCCCACAGCGCTGCGTAGGTGAGGACCGACGCGAGGTACTTGCCGAGCACCACCGCGGTCGAGCTCACGGGGGCGGTGAGCAGCGCCTCGATCGTGCCGCTGCGGCGCTCCTCTGCGAAGCTGCGCATCGTGAGCAGCGGGCAGACGAGCAAGAGCGGCAGGTAGAGCAGGATGGTCTGCCCGAAGAAGGCCTCGACCGGCCCTGCGTCGGAGACGACCTCCTGCTGCGAGGCGTAGTTGAGGACGAGCAGGAAGAAGAAGAAGCCCTCGAGCAGGAGGAAGGCCGCCATCATCACCCACGCGAGCGGCGTCACGAAATAGGCGAAGAGCTCGCGCCTCAGGATCGCGACGAAGCCTCTCACGGTGCCCTCTTCGTGCGTTGCCGCGTGCGCACCTCGCGCCCTCGCGCGCGCGGCGTGGCCTCGGTGCTCGCGGTCGGCGTGTCGCCCTCGGTCAGCTTCGAGAAGACGTCTTCGAGCGAGCCGAGCGGCACGACCTCGAGCACCCCGACCTCGAGCTCGGCGAGGCGCTTCACGGCGCGCTCGACGATCTCGTCGCAGCGGTCCGCGTCGGTGAGCACGAGGCGCAAGCGCTCCTGGCCCTCGATCGCGTGGGGCTCGGGTTCGACCCGCTCGACGCCGTCGAGCCCTTCGAGCTCCGCGCGCGCCGCGCGCGTGTCGCCACGCAGGCGCAGGCGCACGGTGTCGGCGCGGCGGAGCGCGCGCAGCTCGTCGAGCGAGCCGCTCGCGACGAGCTTGCCTCGAGCGATGACCACCCCCCGCGTGCACGTGGCCTCCACCTCCGACAGGATGTGCGTCGACACGAGGATCGTGTGGCTCGCGCTGAGCCGCTTCACCAGGTCGCGCACCTCGCGGATCTGGTTCGGGTCGAGCCCGGCGGTGGGCTCGTCGAGCAAGAGCAGCGGGGGCGAGGCGACGAGCGCGTCGGCGATCCCCACGCGCTGGCGGTAGCCCTTCGACAGCTGGCCGATGATGGTCGCCTCGTAGCCGTCGAGCCCAGCGTCGCCCATCGCGCGCTCGACCGCGGCCTTGCGCGTGGCTCTGGGCACGCCCTTCAGCTCGGCGCGGAAGCGCAGGTACTCGACGACGCGCATCTCCACGTAGAGCGGGCAGCTCTCGGGCATGTAGCCGATGCGCGCGCGCGCCTCGATCGGGTCGTCCACCACGCTGAGCCCGTCGATCAGCACGTCGCCGGAGGAGGCCCCGAGGAAGCCGGCGACGATGCGCAGGGTCGTCGACTTGCCGGCGCCGTTCGGGCCCAAGAAGCCCACGACCTCTCCGCGCGCGACCTCGAAGCTGAGATCGTCGACGGCGTGGAAGTCGCCGTACCACTTGTGCAGCGCGCGAACCTCGATCATCTCCGGGTGCCGTTCATGCCGAGCATGTGGTCTCGAGATCGCAGCTCCTGGATCACGCGCGCACGCGGAAGTGGCCCTGGTAGGTCTTGCCCACGTCGTCTGCCGTCGGGTCGGTCACGATGATCTCGGGGCGGCCGTTCTGCGCGTACACGATGGTGTTCTGGCGGAAGACGCGCCCGAAAGCGATGGCCTCCTCGCGATCCATCTGGTGCACGAGCCAAGCGGGTTCGCGGAAGGTCGACTCGCTCTCGGACTCGGTCCCCATGGCGGGCTCGACCCGGTAGGAGCCGATGATCAAGAGATCGCGCAAGACCTGGTGCCTGCCCTCGTTGATGCGCCTCGGCAGGAGCATGGAGCGTGGGTTGTAGGCGGTGAGCAGCGCGAAGCGGCGCGTGAGGATGTCGGGCAGGCCGCGCGGGTCGACGGTGGTCTCGCCGTCGAGCGAGACCCTGAGCGGGCCCCCGGAGGTCGGGAGCTCGTAGATCGTCGCGAAATAGCCGCGGAGCAGGACGGGATCCATGGGGCGTGCGGGGTGGTTAGCATCGACCGCCCAGGGAATGAAGCGCGGCGCCGTTCGGTGTCGAGCCCCGATGCGACGCGCGATCCCGCGGACGGACGGGCGCGAGGCGGCGCCCGCGGTGCGCCCCCCCGGCACGGCGTCGCCCCGTTGCGATGGGCACCGAGCCCGGATATGTCTACCCCCCATGCGAAACAGCAAGCTCCTCTCGACGTCCCTGCCCGCCATCGCCGCTCTCGCCCTCGGTTCGCTCGTCGCGCTGGGCGCGTGTGGGCCCTCGAAGATCTCCGAGTGCAACGAGCTCATCGCGGTGATCAACAAGGGCATCGAGAGTCTCGAGAAGGGCCAGAAGGCTGGTGCGGATCCGAGCGGCACCGCCGAGCTGAAGGCCATGGCCGACGCCATGGACAAGGTCGCCGACGAGGCCTCCAAGGTGAACACCACGATCCCCGAGCTCAAGGATTTCTCGGGGAAGTACCAGCAGATGGCGAAGGACGTCGCGAAGAGCGCCCGCGAGATGGCCGAGGCGGCCGACGCGAAGGACCTCGAGAAGATGAGCAAGGCCCAGGCCGCGATGGAGACCGCGGTGAAGCAGGAGGACCCGCTCGTCGACGGCATCAACAAGTTCTGCGGCGCGCCCTGAGCGCACGTAGGCGACGCGGCCAGCCCGCGTCGCCTTCACTTCGTCGGGCCCGGTGCCGTTCGGCCATCGGGCCCGCGGCGCTCTGCTCCCGTCGTAGCGCCCCCGTCGTAGCGCGCCCGTCGTAGCGCGCCCGTCGTAGCGCTGAGGACCACAGCCGTGTGGGGCGCTTCAGCCGCCGTTGCCGACGAACCGGTAGCCGACGCCGCGCACCGTCACCAGGTGCCTGGGGTTCGTGGAGTCGTCCTCGAGCTTGGCGCGCAGCTGGAGGATGAAGTTGTCGATCGTGCGCGGCGTCCCGTGATGCCCGGGGCCCCAGACGCGCGACTGGATCTGCTCGCGCGAGAGCACCTTGCCTCCCGCCTGCACGAGGCAGAGGAGCACGTCGAACTCCGTCGCGGTGAGCTCGACGAGCTCACCGTCGCGACGGACCTCCCGCGTCGAGGGATCGATCTCGAGGCCTCCCGCGCTCACGGGCCTCGGCTCGCCGCGCGCGATGGCGTCGCGCCGCAGCACCGCTTTCACGCGCGCCAAGAGCTCGGCGAGTCCGAAGGGCTTCGTGATGTAGTCCTCGGCGCCGAGCTCGAGCCCGATCACCTTGTCGATCTCCGCACCTCGGGCCGAGAGCATGATCACCGGCACGGCGTTGCGCTCGGCGCGCAGGGTCTTCACGACCTCGAGGCCGTTGAGCTTGGGGAGCATCACGTCGAGGATGACCAGATCGACGCCCGTCCGCGCGAGGCGCAGCCCCTCCTCGCCGTCGGTGGCCACACGCACACCGTAGCCCTCGGCCCGTAGGTTGATGTCGAGCCCCATGGCGATGCTCGGGTCGTCCTCGACCACGAGCACCGTGCGCGGACCGAGATCATTCGGCACGGGCGCCCTCCGTCGGATCCTCGCGGGCGGGCAGCTTCGAGGGCCGAGGCCCGTCGCTCCGCTCGTCGAGCAGATCGCTCACCGGGCGCTCGAGCGGGAGCTCGAGCGTGAAGGTGCTGCCCGCGCCGGGACTGCTGTCGACCCGCACGTGTCCTCCGTGTCCCCGCGCCACGTGCTTCACGATCGCGAGGCCGAGGCCCGAGCCCTCGGCCTTGCGGGTGAGCTTGTCGTCGACCCGGTAGAACTTCATGAAGATGCGTTTGTGCTCGCGACGGGGGATGCCCGGGCCGTTGTCGCTCACCGAGATGCGCGCCTCGTTCCGGTCGGCCTCGGCCCGCACCGTGATGCGCTTGGGCGAGCCGCCATACTTGTACGCATTCGAGAGCAGGTTGACGAGGGCGTCGACCAGCGCGCCCCGGTCACAGGGCAGCTCGGGCAGACCCGCGGGGATATCGAGCTCGAGCTCGACCCCCCCTTCGTCACGCTCTCGCGTGGGCTGGAACGACTGCACGGCCTCGTCGACGACTTCTGCGATCGGGTGCCTCTCCATGCGATAGCGCCGCATGCCGCTCTCCATGCGGCCCCAGTCGAGCAGACGATCGATGAGGTGCTGCAGCCGGGCGCTCTCCCGGTCGAGAGCCTCGATGCAGCGGTCCTCGGTGGCGACGTCGCCTCGGCGCAGCTTCAAGGTCTCGGTGAAGATGCGTATCGACGTGAGCGGTGTGCGCAGCTCGTGGCTCACCTTGGAGACGAAGTCGGCCTGGAGCTCGGAGAGGTTGCGCTCTCGGTGTACGAAGACCCACACGAGGATCACGCCCGTCACCAGCGTGCCGGTGAAGGTGAGCACGAGGATGCCCATCAGCAGGTTGAAGCGCGCCTCGCCCACGACGAGCAGCAGCACACCGATCGCCGAGAGCAGCACACCCGGGATGACCCCGAGGTAGAGCAGCAAGAGGACGATGCGGCGGTAGCCCATGGCCCGAGCTCAGGCGCTCGAGGCGTCGATGCGCGACGCCACGAGCGGCGGCACCGTGGGCGCGTCGTCGCCCAGCTCGAAGGCGCGGCCGATGCGCGCGAGCAGGTCTTCGTCGGTCTGGCGCAGGGTCACCGTGGCGAGCGGATCGCCGGCCTCGACGTGGGCGCCCGGCTTGGCCAGGAGGTCGATGCCCACGCCGTGGTCGACGGCCTGATCGGCGCGCGTGCGGCCCGCGCCGAGCGCGACGGCGCTGAGGCCGAGCTCGAGCGCGTCGATGCGCTGCACCCACCCACCACGCGGGGCGGGGATCTCGACCGTCTGAGGAGCGCGTGGCAGCTTCGAAGGGTCCGCGACGACACCGGGGTCGCCTCCCTGGGCCTCGATCATCTTCTCGAAGACGCGCGCGCCGGCGCCGCTCGTCACGGCCTCTGCGAGCAGGCCGCGGGCCTCGGCCTCGCTCTTCGCCACCCCGCCGAGCACGAGCATCTCCGCGCCCAGCGCCATCGTGCACTCGGTGGTGTCGCTCGGCCCCCGGCCGAAGAGTACGTCGATCGCCTCACGGGTCTCGTTGGCGTTGCCGATCGCGCAGCCGAGCGGGTCGTCCATGCGCGTCAGCAGCGCGACGACCTTCTTGCCGGCCCGCGTGCCGACGCGCACCAGCGCGCGCGCGAGCGCGGTCGCTGCCTCGTCGGTCTTCATGAAGGCGCCGCGCCCCAGCTTCACGTCGAGCACGAGCCCGTCGATGCCCTCGGCGAGCTTCTTCGAGAGGATGCTGGCGACGATGAGCGGGATGCTCTCGACCGTCGCGGTCACGTCGCGCAGCGCGTAGATGCGCTTGTCCGCGGGCGCGATGCGCGCGGTCTGGCCGATCATGCAGCAGCCCACCTCGGCGACGAGCTTCGCGAAGCGCTCCGTGGGCAGATCGACCCGGAAGCCGGGGATCGCCTCGAGCTTGTCGAGCGTGCCGCCGGTGTGACCGAGCCCTCGGCCCGAGACCATCGGCACGGGCACCCCGCAGGCCGCCACGAGCGGCGCAAGGCAGATCGAGACCTTGTCGCCCACTCCACCCGTCGAGTGTTTGTCGACCTTCACGCCGGGCACGCTCGAGAGGTCGAGCACGTCGCCCGAGTGGAGCATCGCCTCGGTGAGCGACACGGTCTCCGCGTCGCTCATGCCGCGGAAGTACACCGCCATGAGCAAGGCGGTCATCTGGTAGTCGCTCAGCTCACCGCGCCCGAAGGCGTCGATGATGCGGCGGACTTCGGCGTCGGTCAGGCTCTGACCGTCGCGCTTCTTGGCGATGAGCTCGACGAGGGTCTGCACGCCGAGAACCTAGCAGAAGCCGCGCCACGCGAGGCGGCCAGGCGCATGGCCCGGCCAGCCTCGCTGGGCTCGCTCAGAGCGTGGGGTTGGAGGAGAAGCAGCAGCGGAAGCCGGTGTCCTGGAACTTG
>CALKVW010000034.1 GCA_938004785.1 uncultured Polyangiaceae bacterium | reverse complement strand
CGCCTCCGCGGATCGAGGCGCAGCGGCGCCGCGCCTTCATCGGCTGCTTTTTGCGCGGCGCGGGCTTCGTGATCGACGACGCCGACCCGCGCGCCACGCCCAGCGCGGAGCTCGACGAGGCGCTGCGCGTCGATCCCGGCTCGGCCCAGGTCGTGCGCCCCTTCCTCGGCGGAGAGGAGGTCGTCACGCATCCGCGGCACGAGCCACACCGGCGCGTGATCCACTTCGGCTCGATGAGCGAGGTCGAGGCGCGCGCTCTCCCGGGCGCCTTGGGTGTGCTCGAGCGCCGTGTACGCCCGGTGCGCGAGGCGCTCGGAGGCAGCGCCGCGGACCGGCAGCACAGAGCTGCGTGGTGGCGCTTCGCGAACCCACGCCCCGAGCTCGCGCGTGCGATCGCCGGACTCGAGCGCGTCATCGTCGTGCCCCGCCTGTCGGGGCACCTCGTCGCGGTGCGCATCGCCAACCGCGCCGTCTACTCCGATCAGCTCGTCGTGATCGCGAGCGACTCGGCGGCGGTGCTCGCCTTGCTCTCGAGCCGCGTCCACGAGCTCTGGGCGCGCGCCATGTGCTCGACGCTCGGCGACGGCCTGCGTTACGTGCCGACCGACGCCTTCGAGACCTTCCCCTTCCCGAGCGGTGGCTTCGAGGCGAGCTCGACCGACGCGCGCCTCGCAGCCGTGGGAGAGGCCTTCGAGGGCGTGCGCCGCGAGGCGCTGGAGCACCACGCGACCGGCCTCACGAGGCTCATGCGTCGCGTGCACGATCCACGCGACGAGGACGAGCGCGTCGAAGCGCTGCGCGTGGCCTGGGCCGAGCTCGAGCGAGAGGTCGCGCGCGCTTACGGCTGGGACCCGGAGCTCGTCGTGCCTCGCTACGTGGAAGACGAGCGCGGGCGCTCGCGGCTCGGCTTCGACGCCGCCGAGCGCGCCGAGCTGCTCGCGCGGCTCGACGCGCTCGCGCAGCGCGGGTCCGCCGCTGCTACGCTCGCTCCATGAGCCGAGCGGGTCTGCGTCTCGCCGCCCTGTCGCTGTGGCTCGCGCTGTGCTCGTGGCTCGTGGCTCTGCCTGCCTCGGCGGCGCTCCTCCCCACGCACGACCTCGCGTCGCTCGCCTACCTCGCCGAGCACGTGGTGCGCGCGACGCGTACGGGCGAGCGCCCCGGAGAGCACGGGTCGAGGATCACGAGCCTGCGCGTCGACCAGGTCTACGCTGGCTCGCTCGAGCGAGGTGCGACGATCGAGCTCGACCTCGGGCTCTACGGCCTCGCGATCGATCCCTTCGACTCCAGCTCGAAGAAGCCCGATCCGAAGGACCCGGTCGTCTTGTTCCTCGCGCGCGCTGCTCGCTCGACGGCCGCGCCGAGCGCCGAGCCCGAGCTCTACGTCGTCTCCACGGGCATGCGCGTCACCATCGAGGGGCGCGTCCACCGCTTCGAGCAGTGGAGCAACCCCGGAGGCTACGCGCCCGTCGTGCAGGTCGCCGAGCCCTGCGACGACGGGGCGCTCGGTCGCTGCGACGAAGCCGTGAGCCTCCAGCGCTTCGAGCGTGATCTTCTCGCCGCGATCACGCGCTCGAGGGAGGCGCGCGAGGCCTTCGCCAACAGCAAGACGAGCGTGAGCGCGTTGCTCGACTGGATCGGTCCGCGTGAAGGCTCGCTCCGACGAGGGAGGGTCGTGCTCGCCGGCTACGTGGTCGACGTGCTCGCCGACCGCGCGATGGAGCTCGTCGCCGAGCGAGCCGAGCTCGCGGGGCTGCTGGAGGGCGCGGCGCGCGCACGCTCGAGGGGGCTCTCCTCGCGCAGACCGATCTTGCGTTTCCGTCGAGCGGATCTCGGCAGCGTGGCGAAGTCGAAGCAGCGCAGCGTGCGTGAGCGGGAGGCTGCGCTCGGCCTGCTCGCGAACGCCTGGTTCCCCGGCGACGAGCCCAGCGCTGCCGCGATCGCGTCCTTCGTTCCGCTGCTCGACGACGCCGAGCCGCGCGTGCGCCTCGCGGTGATCCCCGTGCTGCGCGCACACCCGAGCGCCGACGTCTTCGCCACCTGGCTGCGGGCGCGCCACGCGAAGGAGACCGACGTCGAGGTCATGCGCGCCATCCTGCAGGCCGCGGACGCCGTGAAGGCGCTGCCCTTCCCAGAGCCGCCAGGCGTCGTCTTGCCGGAGGCGCCTTCGGCGCCGCCGACCTCGAGCCCTGCGGCCGTCGCGAGCGCCGCGCCGGCGCCGAGCGTGGCGCCGAGCTCGAGCGGCGCGTCCTCGCCGGGCGGCGCGTCCGAGACGGTCGGCGGCGCGGCGCAGTCCGGCTGCGCCTGCGCGCTCACGCCGCGCACCTCCACCTCGAGCGGCGACGAGGCCGAGCTCCTGCTCGCGCTCGCCGCGTTGGTCCTCGCGGCTCGCCGTCGGCGCGCCGAGCGTGCATCCTGCCTGCGGCCATGACCCCTCGCCCGATCCATCCCGCGACCCTCGCCGTGCACGGCGGCGAGCTCGGCCCGGCCGCCGACGGCGCCGTCAGCCCGGCGATCCGACCGAGCACCACGTTCGCGCGCGACGAGGGCTACGCGCTCATCGCGGGCGTCGACTACGCGCGCGACGCGAGCCCGGCCTACCCGCCCGTGGAGGCGCTGCTCGCTTCGCTCGAGCGCGGCGCCGACGCGCTGCTCTACGCGAGCGGCATGGCGGCGGCCTCGGCGGTGCTCGCCACGCTGCGCCCCGGCGACCACGTGATCGCGCCGAACGTCTGCTACTGGGGCCTGCGCGCTGCGCTGCGACGCTTCTCGGCGCGCTGGGACGTCGCGCTCAGCGAGGTCGACCTCGGCGACGTCGCCGCCCTGCGCGACGAGCTCCGCCCTGGCGCGACGCGCCTCGTCTGGGTGGAGACGCCCGCGAACCCCACGCTCGACGTCGTCGACATCGCGCTCGTCGCCGAGATCGCCCACGCAGCCGAGGCGCGCGTCCTCGTCGACTCGACGGTGGCGACGCCGGTGCACACGCGCCCGCTCGACCTCGGGGCCGACCTCGTGCTGCACGCGGCGACCAAGTCGCTCAACGGCCACAGCGACGTCGTCGCAGGCGCGCTCGTCACACGCGAGCTCGACGAGCACTGGGCGCTCATCCGACAAGCGAGGCGCGACGGCGGCGCGATCCTCGGCGCCTTCGAGGCCTGGCTGCTGCATCGCGGGCTGCGCACGCTCTTCGTGCGCGTGGAGCGGGCCTCCGCGAACGCGCTCGAGCTCGCGCGCCGCCTCGACGAGCACCCCGGCGTCGAGCGTGTGCTCTACCCCGGCCTCGAGTCGCACCCGGGCCACGCGATCGCCGCTCGTCAGATGCGCGGCGGCTACGGCTCGCTCCTGTCGATCTGCGTGGGTGGTGGCGCCGAGCGCGCGCTCGAGGTCGCGTCGAAGCTCCGGGTCTTCGTGCGCGCCACCTCGCTCGGTGGGGTCGAGAGCCTGGTCGAGCACCGCGCGAGCATCGAGGGCCCCGAGAGCGCGGCGCCCGCCGATCTGCTCCGCCTCTCGGTCGGCATCGAAGACCTCGCCGATCTCTGGGCCGACCTCGACGCCGCGCTGCGCTGATCGCCTCGAGCCGCGCTCGCGGGCTCCGCGGCACGCTTTCGACGTGAGCGCGGGGGTCGATCGGACGACGGAGGTGCGTATTCTTCATCAGCCATGCTCCGACGATCCCTGCTCGGTCACGCCCTCGCCCTCTCGACCCTCGGCGCTTCGGTGCTGCTCGCCGGCTGCCCGCGCGAGGGCGCCATCACCCTCGCCGAGGCGCGCGACGCGCTCGCCGAAGCCGCGCTCGCCAGCGACGCCGAGAACCTCGTCACGAGCTCCGTCGAGCTGACGACCGACTTCACCATCGGCGGCGCCCTCGAGGCCGCCGCCGAGGAGATCCGCGCCTTCGTCGAGGCGCAGCTGCCTTGCGCGGAGGTCGTGGTCTCCGGCGCTTCGCTGCGCGTCACCTACGGCGCCAAGCCCGGCAACTGCAGCTACCGCGGCCACACCTACTCCGGCACGCACACCATCGCGGTGTCGAAGGCCGAACCCGGTGAGATCCTCGTGCAGCACGAGTGGGAGGCCTTCTCCAACGGCCGTGTCGAGGTGAGCGGCCAGGCCGACGTCACCTGGTCGCTCGACGCCGGCTCGCGGCGCGTCGTGCACGAGCTCGAGTGGACGCGCCTCTCCGACGGCAAGAGCGCCACCGGCTCGGGCGATCGCACGCAGTCACCGCTCGGCGGCGACTGGGCGAGCGGCGTGGTGGTCGACGGCGAGCGGGCCTGGTCCGGTTCCGCCGGTGACTGGGACCTCCAGATCGACGGCGTCGAGGCGCGCTGGGCCGACCCCGTGCCGCAGTCTGGCGCCTACGTGCTCATCACCCCGAAGGGCCGACAGCTCACGCTCAGCTTCCGCCGCCTCGACGAGGATCGCATCGAGGTCACGCTCGAGGGCGGCGGCCGGGAGTTCCGCTTCTCCGTGGGCCGCCTCGGCGTGATCACCACGCTCGACGACGGGGGTAGCGCCGGCTCGGACGACGATGACGACTGAGCGTCGAGCAGACTGCAGGCGCCGCCAGCTCGGCTCGCTCGGCCTCACTCCTTGAGCAGCTCGCGCGCCATCACCGTGCGCTGGATCTCGCTCGTGCCCTCGTAGATGCGCGTGATGCGCGCGTCGCGGTAGATGCGCTCGATCGCGTAGTCGCGCGAATAGCCGTAGCCGCCGTGCAGCTGCACGACGCGATCGACGACGCGCCCGCAGGCCTCGGAGGCGTAGAGCTTCGCCATGCTCGTCTCCGCGGCGGCTTTGTCGCCCTCGTCGAGCAGGCGCGCGGCGCGCAAGGCGAGCAGCCACGAGGCGTCGAGCTCCATGCGGCAGTCGGCGAGCACGAACTGCGTGTTCTGGAACTCCGCGATCGCCTTGCCGAAGGCGCGCCTGGCTTTCACGTAGGCCAAGCCCTCGGCGAAGGCCGCCTCGCCGAGCCCGAGCGACAGCCCCGCGATGCCGACCCTGCCTGCGCCCAGCGCCGAGAGCGCCACACCGTAGCCCGCGCCTCGCTCTCCCACGAGGTTCTTGGCTGGGATGCGGCAGGCCTCGAAGTGCAGCGCCACGGTGCCCGAGGCGCGCTGGCCCATCTTGTCCTCCTCCTTGCCGACGAGCAGCCCGGCCGTGCCCTTCTCGACGACGAAGCAGCTGATGCCTCGCGCGCCCGGGCCGTCGGTGCGGGCGAAGACCACGTGGATGCCGGCCTGCGCGCCGCTGGTGATCCACATCTTCGATCCGTCGAGCACCCACGAGTCGCCGTCGAGGCGCGCGCTCGTCGTGAGCGCGGCGGCGTCCGAGCCGCAGCCGGGCTCGGTGAGCGCGAAGCTCGCCGGGCCGAGCTTGCCCTCCGCGTAGGGGCGCAACCAGCGCTCCTTCTGCTCGGTGCTCGCGTGGTCGGCGAGGATCTTCGAGGCGAGGTTGCTCGAGGCGAGCACCACGGCGGTCGAGGCGCAGGCCTCGGCGATCGCCTGCATCGCGAGCAGGTAGCCCACGTTGTCGGTGCCGGCGCCGCCGTCTTCGGCGGGCACCTTCATCGCGAGCAGGCCGAGCTCCGCGAGCGCCCCGAGCTCGCCCAGCGGGAACCGGCACGTGCGATCACGCTCCGCCGCGCTGGGCGCGAGTCTGCGCTGCGCGAGCTCGCGTGCGGCCTCCGCGACCATGCGCTGCTCCTCGCGGAGCGCGAACCCGAGCCGCGCGATCCTCTTGTCGGTCTCTGCCATCGTCGACTCCTCCTCGTGTGGCGCCTCTGCGATCGCTGCACGAGATCCGCCCGCGCGAAAAGCCCCGCGCACCGCGTGTGGATCCTGCGCTTGACGCATCGACCACGGGCGGCGAGCTTGCGCATCGGATGTCCTCTCCGCGCAGGATCCGGGTGCGTGCCGACGGCACGGGCGACGCCGTCGATCTCGCGACCGCCATCGAGCTGTCGCGTGACGGCGACCTCATCGAGCTCGACGAGGGCGAGCACCGCTTCGACGCATGCGTCGAGCTCGACTGGGAGCTGGTCGTGGCCGGCGCCGGCCGCGAGCTCACGCGGGTGCTCGGAGAGGTGCCCGAGGACTGGTGGGTCGTGCTCGAGGAGGGCAGGCTCTGGCTGAAAGACCTCCGTCTCGAGCGCGTCGCGGGGCGCGACGAGATCGCCGCGGTCGACGTGCTCGGCTGCCGCGCGGGGCTCGTGCGGCTCGAGCGCGTCGCGCTCTCCGGCGCGGTCGAGATCGACGACAACGGCGGCGCGGGTCTACGCGTCGAGGGCGGCGAGGCCGTGCTGCGCGACGTCGAGGTGGCGGACTGCAGCTTCGCGGGCGTCGTCGTGCAGCAGGGCGGGCGCGCGAGCTACGACGGCGGGAGCGTGCGTGACTGCGGCCTCGGCTGCGTCGTCGACGAGGGCGCGTCGGGCTTCTTCGAGCGCATCCGCTTCGATCGCATCGAGCAGCACGCGGTGGTCCTGCTGGGCAAGGGCTCGGTCGAGGCTTGCGGCTTCGGCGAGATCGGCGGCGAGGAGGTCGTCGGCCTCGCGCTCGAGGGCTGAGCGCGCGCAGGCTGGCGCGCCTCGCGCGATCGCCGCGCGCACCGCGAGGATCGACTAGCCTCGGGCGCATGTCTCTCCGTCTGCTGAGCTTCAACCTGCTCGACTTCTTCGAGCCCGCGCTCGAGGCGCACCGCGCGATCACCGAGGCCAAGATCGCGCACGTCGCCGCGAAGCTGCGCGAGGCCGACGCCGACGTCGTCGCTCTGCAGGAGCTCGGTGCAGACACGATGCTCGAGCGGCTGCTCGACGTCGCGGTCCCCGAGCTCGGCTACCGCCACCGCCTGCTCGGCCCGGCCGATCGGCGCGGCATCCGCTGCGGCGTCGTCTCGAGGTTGCCGCTCGTCGACACGACGCTGCACGTCGCCGAGTCGATCCCCTTCCCGCGCCTCGTCGACGTCGACCCGGAGCCCTTCGCGGGCCGGATCCCGCTCCGGCGAGGTCTCGTGCACGCGCGCGTCGAGGCGGGTCCGCTCGGGCTCGTCGACGTGATCACGCTCCACTTCAAGTCGAAGCTGCCGGCGCCCATGAAGACGGCCGATGGCGAAGACCTCGTCGATCGCAGCCCCACCGGGCTCGCCGAGGCGCGGCTGCGCTCGCTGGTGCTGCGCTCGGCCGAGGCGCTGCACCTGCGCCGCCTGCTCGACGCGCTGCTCGCCGAACCCGAGCGCAAGGTCGTGCTGCTCGGCGACTTCAACGACACGATCGACTCGCTGCCGCTCCAGATCCTCCGCGCCGACGATCCCTGGCTGCCGAGCGCGACGCGCATGTTCGACGCCTTCGCAGGCCTCGCACCCGAGGCGCGCCGCTCCGTGCTCCACCGCGGCAAGCCTGAGCAGATCGACCACGTGCTCGTCTCCGAGCGCCTCGCCGCCTCCATCGCCGAGGCGCGCATCCTGAACGACGATCTGCGTGATCACGGCCCCTACCGCCCCGACGCGCCGCCCGAACCCGACTCGGATCACGCGCCGGTCCTCGTGCGCTTGATGCCTGCAGACTGAGCGCAGGGCGCGCCTTGCGCGTGCGGGATCGAGCTGCTTCGCTTCGATCTGGAGGTAGGCGATGCGCTGTGTCGAGATGAGCCTTCGCGCCGATCGGCGCAGCGTCGAGCCGGGTGCGGTCGTCTCGCTCGCCGTCGTGGTCGAGCTCGTGGCGCACGGTCAGGCCGTCGAGGCCGAGCGCCCCCCGATGGCCTGCGCGCTCGCGCTCGACGTGTCGGGATCGATGCAGGGCGAGCCCATCGAGCAGCTCATCACGAGCGTCGACAAGCTCACCGAGCTCTGCTCACCCACCGACCGGCTCGCCGTGGCGGTCTTCTCCGACGGCGCCTCCGAGGTCGTGCCGCTCACGCCGATGGATCCCGCGGGCAGGCGCCTCGTGCGCTCGCGTGTACACCGCCTCGCCGCGAACGGGCGCACCAACCTCGAGGCCGGGCTCGAGAAGGCTGCGGCGCTGCTCTCGAGCGCGCCCGAGCACTGTCGCAGGAGCGTGCTGCTGCTCTCCGACGGCGTGCCCAACGTGGGGCGCACCTCGACGGATTCGCTCGCCGAGCTGGTGCGCGGCTACCGCGGCAGGCTCAGCGTCTCCTCGCTCGGCTACGGGCCCGACCACCACGAAGACGTGCTCGCGCGCATCGCCGAGGCGGGCGGCGGCGCGTACCGCTTCATCCCGCACCCGGCGAGCTGCCGCCGCGAGCTCGCGCAGGCGCTCGGCGCGCAGGGCGACGTCGTCGTCGACGGCCTCGAGCTCACGCTCGTGCCCGCCGAGGGCGTCGAGATCGTGCAGCTCTACGGCGCGCATCGGCCTCGCTTCGGCGCTGGCCTCACGCTCCCGCTCGCCGACATGGAAGACGGCGGACGGCAGCGCGTCGCGCTCGAGCTCCGGCTCACGCGGCCGCTGTCTGCCGATGGAGAGCTCCTGCGCGCGAGGCTCGCGCACCGCGTGGCGAGCAGCCGCGAGCTCTGCGAGGAGTCCGCGCGCGCGACGATCGACGTGAAGCGCGGACCCTCGGAGGTCGACGTCGAGGGCCTGCGCGGGGTGCTGCTCGTGCGCGGCGAGGCCACGCGCGCCGCAGCGCGCGCCCAGGCCGATCGCCAGGGCTTCGAGGGCGCCGCGGCCACGCTGCGCGCCTTCTTGCGCGAGGTCGACGCGAGCCCTGGCTTCGTCGCCGACGACGGCTCGGAGCTCGCCGAGCTGCGTGAGGCCCTGCTCGACGAGGCCGTCGCCTACGAACGCAGGCCCACGGCCGAGGCCTACTCGACCTTCCGCAAGCACACGATGGTCTCGAAGCTCTCCTTCGACGCGGCCAGCGTGCCCTCGCGCACCTCCAAGGCCTTCCACACCGCGACCGCCGGCAACTTCCCCGAGGCCTACGTCGTCGTGCTCGAGGGGCCCAGCGCCGGGGCGCGCCATCGTCTGCGTGAGAGCAACCCGCTCGGCCGCACCAAAGCGGCGGCGATCGTGCTGCCTTCGCCGAGCGTCTCGCGCATGCACGCCGAGATCTACGCGCTCGAGGGCGACTACTGGATCTGCGATCTCGGCACGACCAACAGCACGGTCGTCAACGGCAAGCGGCTCGGGCAGGCGCCGCACAAGCTCGAGCCGGGCGACGAGATCGCGCTCGGTGAGGTGCGGCTCCGCTACGAGCAGGTCGCGTCGTAGCGGAGCGCTCGTAGCGCGGCGCGCCTCAGTTCGGCAGACAGACGCTCGCGTCCATGCCGCAGGCTTCGCAGAGCGAGTCCCAACAAGGATCGACCGTGACGGTCGCGCAGACCTGTGCGTCGGTGCATCCGGTGGTGGTGCAATCATCCTTGGGGAAGCAGCCCGCCGTCGGCAGCGGGTTCTCGCTGCAGCCGGGCACGAGCCAGCGGCAGGCGCCGTCCGCCTCGCAGCCGTCGGCGCCGACGTGGTCCGCGCAACCGCCGCAGTTCTGCGGGATCTGCACGTCCCACAGCATGCCGCCGTCGACGTAGTTGCAGGCCGCGACCGCGTAGACCTCGCCGCAGGACTTCTGCACGGCGAACTGACAGTAGTAGGCGTAGTCCCAGCCGGTGCAGTCGGTGCCGGCTTCGGGCAGCTCGGTGGGGCACTCGAGCGGCGGCTGACAGCGAGGCCAGGCCGTCTGCCAGCCCTCCTCGGTGCAGGTGGCGGTCACGGTGCCGCCGCCGCCGCCGCAGTCGACGAACTCCTCGTAGAAGCAGCTCTGGCCGATGAGCTCGCAGCTCTCGCCGTCGCCGGGCCGGTTCATCGGGCACGTAGGCTGGGGACAGGCGCCAGCCGTGTCGACCCACTCGCCATCCACGCAGCTCCACGCGGGTGGACACCAACCGTCGCTCAGCGGCCTGGGCTGCCCTTCACAGGTCTGGGGATCGTCGTCACCGTCGCCCCCGATCACGGTGCTGCCGCAGGCGCCGAGCGAGAAGGCGAGGGTGGTGAAGCCGACGGCGGTGAGGAGCGAGGTCGTGAAGTGGCTCATGGTGAGCCCCGGCTTTGCAGCGAGCGTGCCAGCTCGTGTCAGTGCCCCCGAGACGCGGGGCGTGGCCGATGAACCCAGCGATCCCAATGAGATACGCACATCATCCCCGGCGCCTCGGGCTCGCTGTGCCGCCGCGCTCCGCAGCTGTGCCGCCATCAGGTGGGCCAGGGGATCAGGTGCTGGCTCACGGTGTGCCAACGCGCTGGCACTTCCGGCCAGCGCCGCTCTCAGGTCGCTGGCTACTCCGCGCCCGAGCTCTCGCCGGGCACGCGCACGTGGTGGAAGCGGATCGCGTTCGTCTCCTTCTTGTGGCCCAGCGGCAGCGCCGCGACCGACACCACGGTGTCGCCGGGTTTCGCCCAGCCCTCGGCGAGCAGGAAACGATCGGCCTCCTCGAGCTGGCGTTCCATGTCGAGCACGTCGTCGATCTTCACGGGCACGGTGCCCCAGAGGCCGTTGAGCCGCCGCAGGGTCGACGAGTTCGTGGAGAGCGCGACGACCGGCACGTTGGGGCGCCACTTCGACACGAGCAGCGCCGTGAGGCCCGAGCCCGCGAGCGTCACGATCGCGCGCGCCCCGAGCGTGCGCGCCGCGTTCACGGCCGCGCCCGCCGCGCCCGCGGCGAAGCTCTCGAGGTCGGGGCGACGCTCGGTGCTCGCGTCCGGCAGGTGGCTCTCCGCCTCGCGCGCGATGCGCACCATCGCCTCGACGGCCTGCACCGGGTGTTTGCCGGTGGCGGTCTCCTCCGAGAGCATGATCGCATCCGCGCCGTCGCTCACCGCGGTCGCCACGTCGGTCACCTCGGCGCGCGAGGGCCTGCGGTTCAGCACCATCGAGCCGAGCATCTGCGTCGCGACCACGGCCCACTTCGCCTTCCTCGCGGCCATCTCGAGGATGCGCTTCTGCGCCGTGGGCACCTTCTCGAAGGGCATCTCCACGCCGAGGTCGCCGCGCGCGACCATGAGCCCGTCGGAGGCGTCGAGGATCTCCTCGAGGTTGTCGAGGGCCTCGGGGCGCTCGAGCTTGGCGATCACCGTGACCTTCTTGTCGCCGAGCAGCGCGCGCGCCGAGAGCATGTCGCGCGGCGTGCGCACGAAGGAGATCGCGACCACGTCGACGTCGGCCGTGGCGATGTACGCGAGGTCGAGCTTGTCCTTCTCGGTGAGCGCCTCGACGCTCATGCGCGAGCCCGGGAGGTTGAGTCCTTTGTTGGAGTAGAGGCGGCCGCCGGCGATCACGCGGCAGTGCACGTCCTGGCCTTCGACGCGCTCGCAGATGAGCTCGATCGTGCCGTCGGCGAGGAGGACACGCGCGCCGGGCAGCACGTCCTGGGTGATGAACTCGTAGGGTGTGTAGGCCTCGTGGTCCGAGCCCGGCACCTCGCGGCGCGTGATCACGAAGGGCTCTCCTTCGACGAGCGATACACCCTCGCTCGGCATCTTGCCGATGCGCAGCTTCGGGCCCTGCACGTCGGCCAGGATCGCCACGGCCGCCTGCTCGAGGCGCTCGGCCTCACGCACCGCCGCGATGATCGGCGCGAGCGCCTGGCCGTCGCCGTGGGAAAAGTTGATGCGGAACACGTCCGCGCCCGCGCGGATGAGCGCGCGGATGGTGTCGACCGACCAGGAGGCCGGGCCGAGGGTCGCGATGATCTTGCTCTTGTTGAACGAGAAGGTGCGCATCGTGGGCGCATGGTCGCGGACAACCGGGCCGGAGGGAAAGTGCGCGGCGCATCGAAGCTGCTCGGCGCGTCGGCGCGGCACGGGGCGGTGCTAGCCTCCGGCGCAGCCATGCGCTCGAACGCCACCTCCACCTGGGTGCTCGTAGGTCTCGGCCTCGGGCTCGCGCACGCCGGCGGCTGCATCTTCCTCGTCGACGACGCCACATCGGGCGGAGGCGGCGCGGGTGCGGGTGCGGGTGCGGGTGCGGGTGGGGCGCTCGCAGCGACCGGTGCCGGTGGCGGCGGCACGGGCGCGAGCCCGCCCGCCGGCGTTGGTGGCTTCGGAGGCAGCGGCGCGGGCGGAGCGGGCGGAGAGGTGGCGTGTCCGATCGACGTCTACCCGCTGGACGTCCCGACCGTCGACGACGGGGCGATCGTCGACCTCGCGGCCAGCTCCGAGCGGATCGCGCTCGCCTTCGAGACCACCGGTCCAGTGCAGGTCTACGCGGGCCCGATCCCTTCGATCCCTCGAGAGAGCGATGTCGCGTGGATGCCGGCTCAGCTCGGGGGCACCCCAGGCGTGACCGCGCGCCTCGCCTTCGGGTCTACGACCTCGCCGGCTGCCGACCGGCTCTTCGTCCTCACACCCACGCGCTTCTTCGCGTCGACCGTCATGCCCGTGGGAGGGTTCGTCCAAGCGACGGGCTACACCCCACGAAGCTCCGACCCCGAGCCTGCGCGCCTCATCGCCTTGGGCCCAGATCTGCTCGCGGTCAGCTACGCGAGCGGTGGGCTGGATACCGTCACCGTCACCGGAGAAACACCGCTGGTGGCTGTCCGGAGCGAGCGTGGCGACGCCGCCTACTCCGACCTCGCCCGCCTCGACGCCGGTGGGACGGATTTCCTCGCAGCACCAGCGGAGCCGGGGTCGAAGATCCATCGATGCTACGCGAACTCGGGATGCCTGCCCGCGGGCCAGTCCGAGCTCGACGCTCCGGCCACCTCGCTGCAGGTGCGTGCCAACACGGGTGGGGTGGGGGTGCAAGGACGGCTCATCGCCTACGTGAACGACGAGGGCGACCTCGTCCTCGCGAGCTGCGACACCTCGATCGCTTCGTTGGCCTGTCACAACCCGTCGTTCACGCTGCCTGCCGATGCCAAGGGCAGCGCGGTCGCTCTCGCCCGGGATGCGCTCCTGGCGTCGTTGCGCGTCGGCACGCAGCAAGCCCTCCACGCTTGCTGCGGAGCGACGGCCGACAGCGTCTCGACCTGCAACACGCTCATCAACTCCGCCGTTCCGACCGAACCGCTCGTGCAGATCGTCCCCATCGGCGACAGCGAGTTCGTCGCGCGCGACTCGGCGCACAAGCTCCACCGCATCCGCGTAGGGAACTGAGGCGCCACTCGGAGCCGCCCCACCGGGTGCGAGCCTCGTCCTGCTAGGATCCGCCGACCCATGCTGCGCGTCACGCTCCTGCTCGCTGCTTCGGCGACGACGTTCTCGGCCGCGGGCTGCATCTTCCTCGTCGACGACGCCGCATCGGGCGGTGGCGGCGCAGGCGGCGGCGCAGGCGTGGGCGCGGGCGCCACGGCCACGTCGAGCAGCACCGAGAGCGGCGGCGCAGGGGGCCCGCCCGCACCGTGCAGCGCCAGCTTTCGAACGCTGGTCACCGCCGCAGAGCTCGCCCCGAACGCCTCCCCAGCGGCGACGATCGAAGACGTCGACAGCGACGGCACACGCATCGCGGTCGTCGTCGGCCCTGGCACGGTCTCCCAGGCGGAGCGGACGCTCTACATGGGCACGCTGACCGAGGAGCTCGCCGCGGCTTCGGTCCTCACACGCGTCGCCACGACGATGCGCGTCGACTTCGCGCCCGGGGCACCACAGTCGCTCGTCGTGGTCTGGGACAGCTCGAGCTCGTCGGCGTGTGTGGTGCGCACCAGCGCGCAGTGCGAGGACGCTCCTGAGTCACCAGTGCTCGGGCTACCGCCGCAGCGCATCGAGTCCTTGGGGCCCCCGACACCGCTGCGCGCCATCACGCTGACCACCTCGCAGCTCGGTTGGATCGAGCTCACCAACACGACGAACGACCCGAGCGGGGACCTCCAGACGGCAGCGAGGGACCTCGTCGCCGTACCTGGAGGGGTCGTCGTCTCGGCCGCGGGCGAGACTTACCTCTGCAGCGCTGCGGCGTCGGCAGACCTGACCGGAGCCGATTGCAGCCACCCCGCCGACGGTGTGGTCTTCACCGAGGAGACGATCGGCCTGAGCGCGACAGCGAACAACGAGGGGCTCGCGCTCGTCGCCGGGATCGTCGACGCGCCCACGCAGCCCACGGACCGCCAGGTGCGTCTCGCGCTGATCGCGAGCAGCTCCAGCCCGACGCCGATCCCGCTCACCACGGTGATCGAGGCAGCCGCTTCGGTCGCGATCAGCCCGAGCGGGATCGTCGTTTCAAAGGGCAGCGTGTTCGACCCGTCGCTGACGCTTTGCTGCGGCGAGTCGGGAGAGCTCGTCTCGCTCACCTCGCCCGACCTCGATTGCGGTGAGGTCGCCTCGGGCGCTCCGCTCTTCCTCGAGCTCGTGCCGCACGGCGCGAGGCAGGTCATCGGGCGCACGAAGGACGCGCTCTACCTCATCGAGCTCACGCCCATCTCCGGCTGAGCCGCTTGCCCCGCCGCACCTCGGCTCAGATGCCCTCGGCCACGTGCCCCGCGCCGGCGAGCTCCGCGGCGGCCTCGCTCGGCAGAACGAACCACCTGAGGTGCTCGAAGTCCTTCGAGCAGTCGGGCATCGGCACGGCCGGCGGGCGCGGGTTCTTCGCCGCCTCGTCGAAGCGCCGCTTCGCCTCCTCGAGGTAGCCGGCGAGCACCCAGGCGGGCTCGGTCGCGTGGCGTGAGCGGTACTCGAGCTTGCCCGTGCGGTAGGAGAGATCCGTGAGGCGCATCGGCGGCTTCGGGCAGCCCCGGTGGTGCAGCCAGCGCCCCGTGCTGGGCTCGAAGCCGTACTCGGGCAGGAGCTTCCAGCCGTCGCGCGCGACGAGCTCCACGGCCTCGAGGATGAAGTCGGCGATCTCGTCGGTGACGAAGTAGTTGAAGTTCACACGGACCCAGCCCGGCTTGATGCCCTCGCAGCCGCGCAGGATCTCGCGCTCGAACTCGTGGCTGCGCTCGAGGTCGATGTGCAAGAGGCGGTGGCCGTAGGGCCCGGCGCAGGAGCAGCCTGCGCGCGCCTGGATGCCGAACAGATCGTTGAGCAGCGAAGCCACGTAGTTGTGGTGCAGGTAGCGGCCTCCGTGCTTCACGACGAAAGACACGATCGACAAGCGGAAGGCCTCGCGGTTGCCGAGGATCTGGATGCTCGGGTGCTGCTCCCAGCGCGCGATCGCGCGCTCGATGAGCTCCTCCTCGCGCGCGCGGATCGTCGGCACGCCCACGGCCTGCTTCAGCTGGAAGACGAGCCCCGCGCGGATCGACTCGAGGATCGCCGGCGTGCCCCCCTCCTCACGCAGCTCGATGCTCTCGAGGTAGCGGTGCTCCTTCGGGTTCACGTAGGCGACGGTGCCGCCGCCGGGCACGCTGGGTACGCGGTTGGTGAAGAGGCTCTTCTTCGCCACGAGCACGCCGGGTGTGCCCGGCCCGCCGATGAACTTGTGCGGCGAGAGAAACACCGCGTCCTTGTGGGCGGGCGCGCCGTCGTGGGCGCGCGGGTTCATGTCGATGTCGACGTAGGGCCCCGCGGCGGCGAAGTCCCAGAAGGAGAGCGCGCCGTGCCGGTGGAGGAGCGTCGCGATCGCCACCGTGTCGGTCGCGATGCCCGTCACGTTCGAGGCCGCGGAGAAGCTGCCGATCTTGAGCTTGCGGCCCGCGTACTGCTCGAGCGCGCGCTCGAGCGCCGCGAGGTCGACGTGCCCGTTCTCGTCTTCTTCGATGGTGACGACGTCGGCGATCGTCTCCCGCCAGCCGACCTCGTTCGAGTGGTGCTCGAAGGGCCCGATGAACACCACCGGCCGCTCCGCCTCGGGGATGCGCTCGCGCAGCTGGTAGCGATCTTCGAGCTGGCAGGGGATGCGCAGCCCGAGCACGTGGATCAGCTTGTCGATCGCGCCCGTCGCGCCCGAGCCGCAGAAGAGCACGACGTCGTCGGCGCTCCCGCCCACCGCCTGGTGGATGATCGCGCGCGCGTCCTCGCGGTAGCGCGAGGTCTGCAGCCCCGTGCCAGACGACTCGGTGTGCGTGTTCGCGTAGAGCGGCATCACCTCGTGGCGCAGGTAGTCCTCGATGAAGCCGAGCGAGCGCCCCGAGGCCGTGTAGTCGGCGTAGGTCACGCGCCGAGGCCCGTAGGGCCCGTCGATGACCTCGTCGTCGCCGATGATCGCCCCACGGATCGTCTCGATCAGCCGCCCGGCCTGCGCGTCCATGGGCGCGAACCCTACTACCGATCGCCCTCCGCGCGTCGTTCCCGCTTGAAGCAGGCCTCTCGCGCGACGTAGAACCTCGCCCGCCTGGAGGAGTGGCCGAGTGGTCTAAGGCAGCGGTTTTGAAAACCGCCGTGGGGCAACCCACCGGGAGTTCGAATCTCTCCTCCTCCGCCAGGGGGTTCGACCGGAACTGGACGGAGTCCACGAAGTGGACGAAGTCCAGTGACGGCGACGCTC
>CALKVW010000033.1 GCA_938004785.1 uncultured Polyangiaceae bacterium | reverse complement strand
CCGCCGACCCTGGCTCGGGGGCTCCCACGCGTCCCGGGTGGGTGGGCGTGCAGAGCATGGTGCTGTAGCTGTGTGCTTGCGCAGCCGAAAATTCCTTGACGGGCCCATCCTAAAGCATCATGGTCCGCGCATGGAGCTCGACGCGATCGACCGGCGCATCGTGGCCCTCCTCCAGGAGAACGGCCGCCTGACGAACGCCGCGCTGGCCGAGGCCGTGGGGCTCACGCCCACGCCGATGCTCGCGCGCGTGCGCCGCCTCGAGGAGGCCGGGGTCATCGAGCGTTACACCGCCCTCGTCGACCCGGCGAAGCTCGGCAAAGGCGTGACCTGCTTCGTGCACGTCTCCTTGAAGGGGCACGGGCTCGCGCAGCACACCAAGTTCCTCGGGCTCGTCGACAAGCTGCCCGAGGTGCTCGCCTGCCACCACATCGCCGGCGACGAGGACTTCTTGCTCGAGGTCTCGGTGCACGACATCGCCGAGCTCGAGCGCTTCCTGCTCGATCGCCTGAGCAGCTCCGGCGTGGTCGACCGCGTGAAGACGACGCTCGTGCTCTCGAGCCACAAGAAGCACGGCGCGGTCCTGCCGCACGAGGCGGGCACATGACCGCGCTCAGCTTCGGCGCGCTCTGCTTCTCGTCGATCTTCACGGTGATCGACCCGGTGGCCGCGGCGCCCGTCTTCGTGTCGATCACCCAGGGGCGCTCGCGCGCCGAGGTGAAGCGCCTCGCCCTGCGCGCGACGCTCGCGGCGGCCGGCGTCCTGCTCGTCTTCGCGGCCTCCGGGGCCTTCCTCTTCCGCCTCTTCGGCATCACGCTCGACGCCTTCCGCATCGGTGGTGGGCTCGTCTTTCTCTTGCTCGGGCTGCCCATGCTCGGGGGCGCGAGCCACGACGAGGCCGCGGTCGTCCAGCCGGACCGCGATCCTTCGGTCGTGCCGCTCGGGGTGCCGCTCATCGGCGGGCCGGGCGCGATCACCACCGTGATGCTGCTCATGGGCCAGGCCTCCGGTGCGCTGCACGTGGCCGCGCTCTTCGGCGCGCTGGTGGCGGCGCTGCTCGCGACCTTCGTGGTGCTGCTGCTCGCGCCGGTCTTGCTCTCGAGGCTCGGTCAGGCGGGCACACAGCTGCTCACCAAGATCATGGGGCTCATCGTGGTGGTGATCGGCGTGCAGTTCATCGTCGACGGGGTGAAGCCCATCGCGATCGAGATCCTGAAGGCTGCAGGGTGAGCGCCGCCGGGGCGAGCACGCCGCGTCTACGCTTCGATCGTCACGAGCTCGCCGGCGCCTTCGGAGACATCGGCACCGATCTGCCGCTCCTGGTCGCGCTCATCGCGACCTGTGGGCTCGACGCCGCGAGCGTGTGCATCGTCTTCGGGCTGCTGCAGATCGCGACCGGGCTGCTCTACGGCCTGCCCATGCCGGTGCAGCCCCTCAAGGCGATGGCGGCGATCATGCTGGCCGAGCGCCTCTCGGCCGGCACGCTCGCCGGCGGGGGTCTGGTGATCGGCGTGGTGATGCTGCTGCTGGCGCTGAGCGGCGGCCTCGACTGGCTCGCGCGGGTCGTGCCCAAGGAGGTCGTGCGCGGCATCCAGCTCGGGCTCGGCCTCACGCTCGCGATGCTCGCGCTCGGCAAGTACGCGGGCGCGAACGGCGCCTCCGGCTACCTGCTCGCGGGTGTCTCGGCGCTGCTCCTCGTCGCGCTGCGCCAGAGGCCCGGCGTGCCCGGGCCTCTCGTGGTGATGGCGCTCGGCGCCGCCTACGCCGCAGCGCTGCACCTCGACCAGGCCTCGCTCGCCTCGGCGGTCGGCCTGCGCCTGCCGAGCCTGCGAGCACCCACGCGCGAGGAGCTCGCCCAGGGCGCGCTCTTGCTCGCTCTGCCGCAGATCCCACTCTCCCTGGGCAACTCGGTGATCGCCACGAGCCAGACGACGCGCGATCTCTTCCCGGATCGCCCGGTGCCGGTGCGCAAGATCGGCCTGAGCTACGGCCTGATGAACCTCGTCGCGCCGTGGTTCGGTGGTGTGCCCGTGTGCCACGGCTGCGGAGGGCTCGTGGGCTTCCACGGCTTCGGCGCGCGCACCGGCGGCGCGCCGGTGATCTACGGCGCGATGTACCTCGTGCTCGGGCTCTGCTTCGCGCCGGGGTTCGCCGAGGTCGTGCAGGTGTTCCCCATGCCCGTGCTCGGCGTCGTGTTGCTCTTCGAGGCGGTGGCGCTCATGCGGCTCGTGCGCGACGTGGCCGGCGACGGACGCGCGCTCGGTGTCGCGCTGCTGGTCGCGGCTGCCGTCGTCGCGCTGCCCTATGGCTACGTGGTGGGTTTGGTCGCGGGCACGCTGCTCGCGTGGGCGCTCGGCTTGACAGCGGAGCGCGGGGCGGGCGATCTTGAGCGTACAGGTCGCGATGGCGGTGGAGTCCGCCGAGAACCGCGGTCGAAGGACCGCCAATGACTCCTACGATGCCGCCCGAGAGGGCGCCGTAGGAGCTCGCGTGAGCACCTCCGGCGCAAGGAGCCCTGGAGAGATGAGCCACGTGAGCCGGACCAGCCCCGGAGCGCAGCCCCCGCTGCCTCGATCCGCTCGAGCCGACGGAGCTCGCGCCGCGTGCTCGCCCCTGGAGGCCTCATGAGCCGGCGAGAGCGCCTCGGCGCGCTCGGGCAGTGGCTGGTGCTGGGCTCGCTGGTGGGCCTCCTGTGCGGCGGGGCGTCTGCGCTCTTCTTGTGGCTGCTCGAGGTGGCGACGAGCTTCCGCACGAAGAACGAGCTGGTCGTCTACACCTTGCCGGTCGCCGGGCTCGCGATCGGCTGGGCTTACGAGCGCTTCGGCCAGCCGATCAAAGCGGGCCAGAACCTCATCATCGACACGATCCACGACGAGGGGCCGGAGATCCCGCTGCGCATGGCGCCGATGGTGCTCATCGGCACCGTGCTCACGCACGTCTTCGGCGGGAGCGCGGGCCGCGAGGGCACGGCGGTGCAGATGGGCGCGAGCCTCAGCGACTGGCTGTCGCACCGGCTGCGCGTGAACCGCGCGGTGCGCCGCCAGCTGCTCGCGGCCGGCGTCGCGGGCGGCTTCGGCTCCGTCTTCGGCACGCCCGTGGCGGGCGCCGTCTTCGGGCTGGAGTTCATCGTGCTCGGGCGCATCGAGTACGACGCGCTCGTGCCCGCGCTCGTCGCGTCGATCGTCGGTGACATGACCGCGCACGCGCTCGGGACCGGCCACACGCTCTACCCCGTGGCGCCGAGCGTGCCGCTCTCGCCCGTGTTGCTCCTGAAGTGGATCGTCTTCGCGGCGGCCGTCGCGCTCGTGACGACGGCGTTCATCGAGCTCACGCACCGGATCAAGAAGCTGGGGGAGCGCTACGCACCGCGGCTTCCGGTGCGCATGTTCGTGGGCGGGCTCGCCGTGGTCGTGCTGTGGAAGCTCGTCGGTACGAGCGACTACCTCGGCCTCGGCGTGCCGATGATCCAGCGCGCCTTCCAGGACCCGAACCTGCCGGTCTACGCCTTCGCGCTCAAGCTCGTCTTCACCGCGGTGACGATCGGCTCGGGCTTCCTCGGTGGTGAGGTCACGCCGCTCTTCTTCGTGGGTGCGGCGCTCGGCAGTGTGCTCGCGCGCCTGCTCGGCATCCCCATCGAGCTGGGCGCCGGCGTGGGCCTCGCCGCCGTGTTCGCGGCCTCGTCGAACACGCCGCTCGCGCTGTCGATCATGGCGATGGAGCTGCTCGGTCGGGGGGTGTTTCCGCACGTGGTCGTCGTGTGCGTCGTCGCCTACCTGCTCGCCGGGCACCGCAGCATCTACCCCGCGCAGCGGCTGATCCAGGCGAAGGGTGGCGCGCGCCTCGCGGGGCTCGTGGCGCTGCGCGATCTGCCTCCGCCGGATGCACCCCCGTCGAAGGCGACTCCGCCACCGAGAGACGACGGCCGCGAGGGAGCCTGATAGCTTCGCGCCGAGGAGGCTCCGATGCTGATCTCCGCCGACGCCACGCTCGCCCATGCGCGCCCGCTCGTGTACGCCGCATACCGCGACGATCTGCTCGAGCTGCTCGCCTACCTGCCCAACGTGCGTTGCATCGAGGTGAAGTCGCGCAAGAGCGAGGGGCCGCGCACCGAGCTCGTGAACCTGTGGCGCGGCGGTGGCGAGATCCCGGCCGTGGCGCGCGCCTTCGTGAGCGAGGCGATGCTCAGCTGGGACGACCACGCCACCTGGGACGAGAGCGCGTGGACCTGCGCCTGGCGCATCGAGACGCACGCCTTCACCGAGGCGGTCGAGTGCAGGGGGCTGAACCGCTTCGTGGAGGTCGAGGGCGGTACACGCATCGAGATCCGCGGAGAGGTCTCCATCGACGCGCGCAAGATCAAGGGCGTGCCGTCGATGTTCGCGGGCAAGGTCGCGAGCGCGGTCGAGAGCGTCCTGGTCGCGAAGATCCAGCCCAACCTGGTCGAGGTCAGCGAGGGCCTGCGCAAGCACCTGGCGAGGCGAGCTGGCTGAGCCAGACCGCCTAGCCATACCGACCGGCTCGAACGTATGCGGTGCGCCCGAGTCGGAGGGAGCGCCGTGACCTGGTGGTTCCACGGCTTAGCCCCCGGCGCGCTGCAACCAGGCGAGCACCTGCGGTGCGAGGCCTCTCGGCCCGGCTTCGCCCAGCGCGAAGGAGGGCGGGAAGCCGACGTGCCCTCCTCGGTCGACCCATCGGAGCTCGAGCCTGTCGCTCTTCGATTGCGCGAGGCCTGCGCGCACGACGTCTGCCGGCACCATCGGATCGCGCTCGGCGGCGACGACGAGCGTGGGGCGAGCGAGCTCGGAGAGGCGGGGCGCCACGCTGGCCGACGCGTATTAGTCCTCGGCGCTGGCGTGCCCGAAGCGCGGCGCGACCACGAGGCGGTCCCAGTCGCGGATGCGCGAGACGCGCCTGGCTTCGTCGAGCGCGCAGGGCAGGCGACCCCTGCGCGCGAGCGCCTCGGCGATCGGCACCAGGCTCGCGAGCACGTGTCTGCGGTAGGGGAAGCTCCGGGCTCCGTCGAAGGCGCGCGCACCGAGCTCGAGGTCGATCGGTGGGCAGATGGCGGCGGTGGCGCGCACACGCTCGTCGAGCGAGGCCCCCTCGGTGGTCGCGCGCAAGGCGACGTGGCCACCGAGCGAGTAGCCGAGCAGGTAGAGCGCCTCGAAGCGGGCGAGCTCGGGGCTCGCGAGGGCGGCGCGCAGGTCGCCGGAGATGGCCGCGTGGTAGACGTCGTCGCCCGAGCCGTCGGCGCCGCGCAGCTCGAGGCGCAGCGACGCGAGCCCACGCGCGTGGGCGGCGCGCGCGGCCTGCACGGCGTATTCGCTCTGCGCGTCTCCGCCGAGTCCGTGCACGATGAGCACGCAGGCGCGCGCCTCCGGTGGGCAGGCGTAGAGGCCCCGCAGCACGATCGAGCCGTGGCGCGCGTCGGGCACGACGACCCCGAAGGCGCGCGAGGGCGGGGGCTCGGGCGCGCGCAGGCGCGCAGCGAGGAAGGGCCGGAGCGTCCAGTAGTGACCGAGCACGTCGCCAGGCAAGGTAGAGCGGGCGCGCGCGCCGGGCCAGCGCGGCGCGATCGTCGGCTCTGCGCTTGGCGTGGCGGCTCGCGGCTTTGCTAGCCTCCATGGCGTGCTCCCCCTCGATGCATCGCGCAGCGCACCCGGCGGCGAAGACGCGCCGTGCGCCGCGCTTCGCTCGGAACCTCGGCGCGGGCCGCGATGAAATCGGGTGAGGTCATCGCGGGCAGGTTCGCCCTCCAGGAGCTCGCGGCCGAGGGGGGCATGGGCTCGGTCCACCGCGCGCTCGACCTCTCGAACGGCAGAGAGGTCGCGCTCAAGAGCTTCGGCGCGGCGATGGGCATCGATCGCGCGGCGCGGGAGATCGACGTATTGGCCCGCCTCGAGCACCCGGGCATCGTGCGTCACGTCGCGAGCGGCATCTCGTTGGATGGAGAGCTCTTCCTCGCGATGGAGTGGCTCGAAGGCGAGGCGCTCTCGGCGCGCATCGCGCGCGGCGCGCTCTCGATCGAGGAAGCGCTCGAGCTCGGCGAGGCGCTCGCGCTCGCGCTCGAGGCGGCGCACGCCGAGGGCGTCGTCCACCGCGACGTGAAGCCCGACAACGTCGTGCTCGCCTTCGGCTCGGTCGCGCATCCGAAGCTCGTCGACTTCGGGCTGGCGCGTGTGGAGCGAGGCGCACGGCTCACGAGCTCCGGCATGGTGCTCGGCACGCCTGCCTACATGGCGCCGGAGCAGGTGCGAGGCGGCGAGATCGATCCTCGCGCGGACCTCTTCGGGCTCGGCGTGCTGCTCTACGAGGCGATCGCCGGGGCGCCGCCCTTCAGCGCCGCGCACCCGCTCGGCGTCATGGCGAAGATCCTCCTCGAGCCTGCGCCACCGCTCCGGAGCCGGGGCGAGGAGCTGCCGAGCGCGCTCGCCGAGCTGGTGGCGTCGATGCTCGAGAAGGAGCCGGAGGCGCGACCGGCCTCCGCCCGGGCGGTGGCGGACGTGCTCGCGTCGCTGCGTGAGCGCCGCGCCTCGGAGGGGCGCGCGTCGCTCGCGCCCGCGTCGCTCGCGCCCGCGTCGCTCGCGCCCGCGTCGCTCGCGCCCGCGTCGGCGGCGCTCGGGCGGCGCGAGATGCGCCTCTCGAGCGTGCTGCTCGTCGCGCCGCTCGACGAGTCGCTCTTCGAGGGGGGCTCGAGCTTCGGCGTCGAGCAGACCGGGGCCTCGGCCTACGAGCAGCTGCTCAGCGCGGTGGGCCGACACGCGGCGGAGCTCGAGCGCTTGCCGGACGGTGCGCTCCTGGTCCTCGTGTCCGGGCGCGACGAGGCCCTCGAGCAGTCGGCGCGCGCCGCGCGCTGCGCGCTCGACGTGCGTCGCATCCTGCCGAGGCAGCCGATGGTGCTCGTCACGGGGCGCTCGGAGCGCGGCGAGCGTGTACCCGTCGGCGAGCTGCTCGACCGCGGCGCCGGCCTGCTCGCCCGGCGCGTCTCCAAGGCGGCGCTGGCGCGCGGAGGCGTCGGCGTCGACGCCGTGACGGCGGGGCTGCTCGAGCGCGCCTTCGTACTGCGAGGCGAGGGCGTGGAGCTCAGCCTGCTCGCCGAGCGGGAGCGCACCGACGAGCAAGAGCAGTCCACGGCCGAGCCCGCGCCCTTGGTCGGGCGGGGCGCCGAGCTCCGCGAGCTCGCCTCGCTCGTCGAGGCCTGCGCACGCGACCGCCGCGCCCGGGCCTGTCTGGTGCGCGGCGCGGTCGGCATCGGCAAGACGCGCCTCGCGCGTGCGCTGCGTGAGCACATCGCCGAGCGAGCCTGCACCTTGCTCACGGCGCGCGGGGAGCCTGCGCGCGCGGGTGTGCCGCTCGGGCTCGCGTCGCGCGCCCTCGAGGGCCTCTTCGGTCTCGACCTCGCGCAGGGCGTCGAGGCCGCGAGGGCCCGCATCCTCGAGCGCGTCGCGGCTTCGGTCGGTGCAGCCGAGGCGCTCCGCGTGGCCTGCTTCGTCGGCGAGCTCGTCGGCGTGCCCTTCGCCGACGAGGCGCTCTCCTTGCTGCGCTCCGCGCGCGCCGACCGCATCCGCATGGGTGATCAGATCCGCGCGGCCTGGCACGACCTCGTCGCCGGCGAGCTCAGGCTCCGCCCGGTGGTCTTCGTGCTCGACGATCTCGAGCTCGCCGACGCGCCGAGCCTCGAGCTCTTCGCCGCCGCGCTCCGCGATCACCGAGAGCGCGCGCTCGCGATCGTCGCCTTCTCGCGCGCCGACGTGGACGCGGGCTGGACCGGCCTCGAGGTGCGCGAGCTCGGCCCGCTCGAGCCCGGAGACGCCGAGGCGCTCGCCCGCGCGGCGCTCGGCGCGCGCGCCACCGACGAGGCCGCGCTGCGCATCGTCGAGCAGTCCGATGGAAGCCCGCTCGCGATCGAGCAGCTCGCCCTGGCCGAGCTCGAGGGCCGGGCGCACCTCACGCCTCCGACGCTGCTCGCGCTCGCGCAGGCCCGCCTCGCCGGGCTCGACGAGGAGCAGCGCCTCAGGCTGCGCGCCGCGAGCATCTTCGGTGGGCGCTTCGAGCCGAGGGGCGTGGCGGCGTTGCTGTCGGGCACCGAGCTCGGCGCGCTCGAGGCGGGGCTCGAGGCGCTCTGCGCGGTCGGGCTGCTCTCACGCAGCGCCTCGGGCGCCGCGCGCTACGCCTTTCGCTCGTCGCTCCTGCGCGACGCGGCCTATGCGACGCTCACCGACGAGGATCGTGAGCTCGGGCATCGGCTCGCGGCCGGCTACCTCGCCGAGCACGCGCAGGCGCGCGACGCACCCATCGTCGCGCACCATTACGATGCCGGAGGCGATCCCAGGCAGGCGGCGATCTGGTTCGCCAAGGCGGCCGAGCTCGCCCTCGAGGCCAACGCCTTCGAGCGCGCCGCCGAGCTCGCGGGCCGAGGCGCGCTCGCGGGCGCCACGGGCATGTTGCTAGGTCGCGTACGCTTGCTCGAGACGGAGGCCTTCCGCCACGCCGGTCGGAACGCCGAGATGCTCCGCGCGGGCCTCTCCGGCATGGAGCACCTGCCCTTGCGGAGCCCGCCTTGGTGGACGGCCTATGCCAATGCGGTGCTCGGTGCCATTCGACTGGGTGAGAAAGCCGAGCTCGCGAGGCTCGCCGCCATGGCGAGCTCGGGCGTGCTCGCCGACCTGCCGGCCGCCGCGGCGCGCGCCGCCCATTACCTGCAGTTCGCGGGGCAGCGCGAGCCCGCCGACGAGCTGCTCGCGGCCGTGTCGCAGAAGCTCGGCGCCTTCGCCGAAGATCCTGCGCGCTGGGGCTGGGCCTACCGCGCGCACGCCACGCGCGCGCTGCTCGGCGGCGACGTGGGCGGCTACCTCGCCCAGCTCGAGCTCGCGGTGCGCTCCTTCGCCACGAGCGGCGACGTGCGTGAGCTCACGCTCGAGCGAGCGAACCTGGGCTTCGCGCGCTCCGAGCTCGGGCTCTACGAAGAGGCCGTGCACGTGTTGAAGGAGGCGCTCACGAGCGCGGAGCGCCTCGGGCTCGCGCACACCGCGGCCGTGGCCACGCAGAACCTCGGCGTGGCTTTGGCGAAGCTCGGGCAGCACGAGCAGGGCAGGGCGCTGCTCGAGGAGGCGCTGCGGCGCTTCACGGCGCAGCGCAACGCGCGCATGGCGGGCAACACCCGCAGCTCCTCGAGCCGCGTGCTGCTCGCGATGGGCGACGCCCAGGGCGCGCTCGAGCTCGCGCTCGCCGGCGTCGCCGACCTCGAGCTCGTGCCGCCGCTCCTGCCTGGCGCGCTGGCCTGCGCGGCGAGGGCGCGCCTCGCCCTCGGAGACACCGAGCGCGCCCTCGACGAGGCTCGTGACGCGGCCTCCAGGGTGGTCGCGCTCGGTCAGGTCGACGAAGGCGAGGCGCTCGTGCGGCTCGTGCTAGCCGAGGCCCTCGAGGCGAACGGCCTGCACGACGAGGCGCGCACGGCGATCGGCGCGGCGCGCGAGCGGCTCCTGGCGCGCGCGGCGAAGCTCACCGAGCCCGCGTGGCGCAGGAGCTTCCTCGAGCGGGTGGTGGAGAATCGCCTCACGCTCGAGCTCGCCGAGGCCTGGGGCGCCTGAGCGGCGCATCGGTGGGCTCGGTGCGAGCCCGCGGGAGAGGCTCGCGCCGGCGAAGCCGCATGATGCACGCCGATCCGCGGTGTAGTCTGCCGGGACCTTGAGACCCCTCGACATCGGCGTCGTCGGCTGCGGCACCGCCGGCCCGGCAGCGGCCCTGTTCCTCGCCCGACAGGGGCACGCGGTGACCGTCTACGAGCGCTTCGAGCAGCCTCGCGCGGTCGGCGCCGGCATCATCCTGCAGCCGACCGGGCAGGCCGTGCTCGCGAAGCTCGGCTTGCTCGAGCCCGTGCTCGCCAAGGGCGCGCGCCTCGACGGCCTCGAGGTCGTGCACCCCGACGGCTCCACCTTGCTCGAGCTGCGCTACGCCGACGTCGACGCTCGCCTCTTCGGGCTCGGTCTGCACCGCGGCGTGCTCTTCGAGGCGCTCCATGGCGCGCTCTGCGCACAGCCCGGCGTCACGCTGCGTCTCGGCACGCCCTGCGAGGGGCTGGCGCGCGCGGGGGTCGGCAAGCTCGGCGTCGTCGACGAAGCCGGCGCGCTGCACGGGCGGCACGATCTCGTCGTCGTCGCCGACGGCGCGCGCTCACGCCTGCGAGACGACACGGGGCTCGCGCGCAGGGTGACGCCTTACCCCTGGGGTGCGCTCTGGTTCGTGGGGCGCGACGACGAGGGGAGCTTCGACGGCAAGCTCCACCAGGTCGTCGACGGCACACGCACGATGCTCGGCCTCCTGCCGACCGGACAGGGCCCCAGCGACGACGAGCACCCCGACGAGGCCCGCCTGATGAGCCTGTACTGGAGCCTGCGCGCCGACGAGCTGCACGCGCTGCGCGCACGCGGGCTCGGCGCGTTCCGCGACCGTGTGCTCGGGCTCGAGCCGCGCGCCGAGGCCCTGCTCGATCAGGTCGGCCACGTCGACGAGCTCTTGTTCTCGCAGTACCACGACGTCGTGCTCTCACCGTGGAACACCCGCAGCGTGGTGCACCTCGGCGACGCCGCGCACGCGATGAGCCCTCAGCTCGGCCAGGGTGCGAACCTCGCGCTGTGGGACGCGATGGTGCTCGCGGAGGCGATCGCCGAGGAGCCGAGCGAGCTCGTGCGCGCGCTCGATCGCTACTCGCGCGAGCGCCGCGGCCACCTCGGCTACTACCAGCTCGTCACGCGCGCCCTCACGCCCTTCTTCCAGAGCGATCACGACGCGCTCGGTGTGCTGCGCGACACGCTCATGCCGCTCGCGGCCAAGCTCCGCCTCGGGCGTGAGGCGATGTTGATGGGCATGTGTGGCGCGGCCGACGGGCACCCTTGGCGCTGGGTCCCCGGGGTCTTGCCGTGACGGCGCCCGAGCCTCGCGCGATCCGTCGCGCCGCGCGCCGACGCTTGGCGCTGCGCGCTCTGCTCGCGCTGGTCTCCGCCCTCACGGTGTTCGTGCTCGTGGCCGTGATCGACGGCTGGCAGGCCTTCGGTCAGGCGGCGAGCGGGGCGCGCCTCGAGCGCATGCAGCGCTCTCCGCGGCATGCCGGCCGCTTCGTGAACCCGGAGCCGCTCGCGAACTACTACGGCGAGATGCTGCTCGGCATGTTCGCCAAGAGCGAGCACGCCTCTCCGGATGCAGAGCTGCCCGTGGTGAAGGTCTCCGCGTCGCGCTTCGCGGAGCCACCCGCGGGCGGGCTGCGCGTCACCTGGCTCGGTCACTCGACGCTGCTCGTCGAGATCGACGGCAAACGCATCCTCACCGATCCGGTCTGGGGCGAGCGCGCCTCGCCGCTCGGCTGGCTGGGGCCGCGGCGCTGGTATGCGCCACCGCTGTCGCTCGAGGATCTACCCGCGCTCGACGCGGTGCTCATCTCGCACGACCATTACGATCACCTCGACATGCCGACGATCCTCGCATTGCGCGATCGGGATCTGCGCTTCGTCGCGCCGCTCGGCGTGGGCGCGCACCTGGCCTATTGGGGCGTGCCCGAGGAGCGCATCGTGGAGCTCGATTGGTGGGAGCGCACCGAGCTCGCCGGGCTCGAGATCGTCTGCACGCCCGCGAGACACGCCTCGGGGCGCACCCTCGTCGACCAGGATGCCACCCTCTGGGCCGGCTACGCGCTGCTCGGACCGCGCCATCGGGTCTACTTCTCCGGCGACACCGGGCTCTTCCCCGCGATGGACGACATCGGCCGAGAGCTGGGCCCCTTCGACCTCACGATGATCGAAGCCGGCGCCTATGGCAGCGCCTGGCCGGACTGGCACCTCGGCCCCGAGCAGGCTGTCACGGCGCATCGCATGGTGCGCGGCGAGCTGCTCCTGCCGATCCACTGGGGCCTCTTCGACCTGGCCTTCCACGGCTGGACGGAGCCCATCGAGCGCGTGCTCGAGGCCGCGGAGGCCGAGGGGGTGCGTGTGGTCGCGCCGAGGCCCGGAGAGAGCGTGGAGCCTGGCGTGGCGATGCCCGTGGCGCGCTGGTGGCCGGAGACGCCGTGGACCCGAGGGGCCGAGGACCCGATCGTGGCGACCCGGATGGAGGGCGCGAGGCTGCCGCCCAAGCCCGAGCGCTGAAGACCCGAGCGAGGGGCCTCGGCTGCGCGGTGTGCCCCCTTTGAGGGCGCGAGCCGTGGCATGCTCGGCCGCATGGCTCGCTTCGATCTGAGCTTCCTGGGCGCGGCGGACAGCGTGACGGGCTCGCGCTACCTCATCGAGACCGATCGCGCGCGCGTCTTGGTCGACTGCGGCCTCTTCCAGGGGCTCAAGAAGCTCCGCGAGCGCAACTGGGCGCCGCTGCCCTTCGAGCCCTCGGAGCTCGACGCCGTCGTGCTCACGCACGCGCACGTCGACCACAGCGGCTACTTCCCCAAGCTGTGCAACGACGGCTACGGCGGGCGCGCCCTGTGCACGCAGGGCACGAAGGACTTGCTCGGCCTCTTGCTCCCGGACTCCGGCTACCTGCAGGAAGAGGAAGCTCGGCTCGCCAACCGAGGTGGAACCTCGCGCCACCAGCCCGCGCTGCCGCTCTACACGCTCGAGGACGCCAAGCGCAGCCTCGATCAGGTGGACGCGCGCGACTTCCACACCTGGTTCGACGTCGCGCCGGGCATCAGCGCGCGCTTCACGCGAGCGGGCCACATCCTCGGCTCGGCCTGCGTGGCGATGCGCGTCGACGGCCGCACGATCACCTTCAGCGGAGACGTCGGCCGCCCGCACGATCCCATCATGCGCCCGCCGGAGCCGCTGGGGCCCACCGAGCTCTTCGTCGTCGAGTCGACCTACGGCGACCGTCGCCACCCCGCGATCGAGGTCGAGGCCGCGCTGGCGAAGCTCATCGACGAGACGGTGTCGCGCGGCGGCACGCTGGTCGTGCCCTCCTTCGCCGTGGGGCGCGCGCAGCACATGCTGCACCTCGTCGCGCGGCTGCGCGCCGCCGGAAGGATCCCCGAGGTGCCCGTCTACCTCGACAGCCCCATGGCGATCGACGCGACCGAGATGTTCACCGCGCACCAGGCCGATCATCGCCTCTCGGCCGCGGAGTGCCGCGCGATGTTCAGCGTGGCCTCCTACGCCCGCACGCCCGACGAGTCGAAGGCGATCTCCCGAGGCAAGCGGCCCGCGATCATCATCGCGGCGAGCGGCATGTGCACGGGCGGCCGTGTGCTCCATCACCTGAAGCAGTTCTTGCCCGACGAGAAGAGCACCGTGCTCTTCGTCGGCTTCCAGACGCCCGGCACCCGCGGCAGGGCGCTGCTCGAGGGCGCCGACGAGGTGAAGATCCACGGCGAGTACCACCCCGTGCTCGCGCGCATCGCGCAGCTCGACGCGCTGTCGGCCCACGGCGACTACGCGGAGCTGCTCGACTGGCTGAAGGCGAGCGAGCTCTCGCCTTCGCGGGTCTTCGTCACGCACGGTGAGCCCGCTGCGACCGACGCCTTCCGCCGCAAGCTGCGCGACAGCTTCGGTTGGTCGGTCGCGGATCCGGATCTGGGCGAGACGGTCTCACTGGGCTAGGCGCGCGGCCGAGCGCTCGCGCGCGTCGGTGGCTCGGCCCCACGCGTGTATGCTCGCGCGGGCAGCGAGGGAGGAAGCATGGCGGAGCACGAGGGTTCGCGAGGGGAAGGGGCGCCGGCCGAGGCGTCGGGCGCGATCGAGCTCGTCATCGAGGCCCAGACGCGGCCGATCGATGCCTTCACGGTGCGGCGCGCGCTGCCCGTGGTGCGACGCAGGAGCGTCGGGCCCTTCGTCTTCTTCGACCACATCGGGCCGGCCGAGCTCGCGCCCGGCGTGGCGATGGACGTGAGGCCCCATCCGCACATCCACCTCGCGACGATCACCTACCTCTTCGAGGGCGCCATCCTGCATCGCGACAGTCTCGGCTCCGAGCAGCTCATCGAGCCCGGCGCGGTGAACTGGATGACCGCCGGGCGAGGCATCGTGCACTCCGAGCGCACCCCCGAGGCGCTGCGAGGGACGGGCGCGCGCTTCCACGGTTTGCAGCTCTGGATCGCGCTGCCGCGCGCCCACGAAGACGTGGATCCGAGCTTTCGTCATCACCCGGCGGAGCAGATCCCCAAGACGACGCTCGAGGGCGTGGAGATCACCGTCATGGCCGGTGAGGCCTACGGGCTGCGCTCGCCGGTCGAGACGCTCTCGAGGCTCGTCTACGTCGACGCCCTGTTGCCGCGGGGCAAGAGCCTCGCCGTGCCCGACGAAGCAGAGCGGGCCGTGTACGTCGTCGAGGGCGAGCTGGAGCTCGCCGGCCGGCGCGTGGCGGCGGGTGAGCTGGCGGTGCTCGCGGCCGGCGGCGCGCCGA
>CALKVW010000032.1 GCA_938004785.1 uncultured Polyangiaceae bacterium | reverse complement strand
GCGCTCGGGGCCCCGGCCCCAAGCGCTGTTTGGCATTTCTGGTCACGTCTTCAGCGGTAGGCGCCGCGCGCGCCGACCGCTCCACCTCGAGCGCGGCGCGAGAGCTCCGCCGCGAGATCGCGCAGCGAGCGCAGCGTCTGCACGAGGTCGCGTGGGTCGCTCGCGCCTTCCATCACGAGACGCAGGCCGAAGTCGTCGCCCACCAGACCGCCGCGGTCGGAGAGGTAGGCGATGCGCGCGCGCTCCTCGGGACCGAGCACACGGCGCGCGGCCTCCGCGTCGAGCGCATGCACGTCGAAGCGCTCGTCGAAACCCCGGTCGCCGAGCTCGATCTCGGGCGAACCGAGCGAGATCGCGCTGGTGCCGCGTCGAGACCGCAAGCCGAGCCCGAGCCCCAGCGGCTCGGGGCAGGCGGCGTAGAGATCGCAGCCGAGGCTGGTCGCGTTGCGACGCGTGAGCTGCGCCCAGACCTGCACTCCCTCGAGCATGCCTCCGAGTGAGGCGGGCGTCGCGCGCCAGCCGAGCCCGAGCGCGCGCGCAGCTTGATCGTAGGCGGGCAGGTAGGGCGCCGTGACCGGCGAGGGAGGCACGCTCGGCGCCGCTCGCGCGAGCGCTCGTGCGGCCCAGACGGCGGTGTCCAGACACCAGCGCGTGAAGATCGGTTCGATGCGGCCGTGGTGCTCCAGATGGACGAAGCCGTCGTCGATGCGCAGGCTCCCGCGCCTGCCGATCGTCGCCAGCACCTGCCGGATCTCGGGGCTCACGAGGGCGCGCACGCGCTCGGGTTCCCAGCCGCCGACGTAGAACGCCTCGTCGAACTCCGCGTGGCCGGTGAGCACGTCGGGCGCGCGCAGCCCGAGCTTTTCCTGGACGCGCAGCCCCGCAGTCTTCACGCAGACCGAGAGCCCGAGGTCGAGGTGCGGCAGCACCTGGGCCCTCACGACGGTGAAGATCTCTTTGCTGTTGCTGGTGAGGCTCACACGCGCTTCGTGCTCCGCGACCACCGGCACACCGTCGATGATCCCGTAGACCCGGTCGCCCCATCTTCGCAGCCCGCGCTCGGTCGCGAGGCGAGCCCAGTGCTCCTCCCATGGGTTGGGCCAACGCGCATTCACCCACCGACCCAAGGCCGGCGAGCCGAGCGCGGCCCCGATGAACAACGCGTAGAGCGCGATCGTGATCGGTTCCACCCCCCGCTCGCTCGCTCAGCCCAGCGCCGTCGCGAGCGCGGCCTTCATCCTCGGCAAGGGCTCCGACAGCTCCGGCTCGAAAGGCGCACCGACGATGGCCTCGTAGGCCGCCACGTAGCGCGAGGCCGCCTCGATGCGCACCTCCTCGGGGATCGGCGGGATGGGCCCGTCGCCGGTGAAGCCCACGCTCGCGAGCCAGCGGCGCACGTACTCCTTGTCGAAGCTCTCGGGCTCCTCGCCTTTCGCGAGGCGCGCCTCGTAGCTCGCCGCGAACCAGTAGCGCGACGAGTCCGGCGTGTGGATCTCGTCGATCACGCGGATGGTCCCCTTCGAGTCGACGCCGAACTCGTACTTGGTGTCGACCAGGATGAGCCCACGCGCACGCGCGCGCTCTTGCCCGAAGCGGAAGAGCGCCATCGCGAGGCGCGCCGCCTCGTCGAACTCGGCCTCGCCGAGCTTGCCCTCGGCGAGGATCTCCGCGCGCGAGGCCGTCACGTCGTGGCCGCCCTTCGCCGCTTTGGTGCTCGGCGTGAGGATGGGCTCCGGCAAGGGCTCGTTCTTCTTCAGGCCCTCGGGCAGGGCGTGCCCCGCGAAGAACCGCTCGCCGCGCGCGTAGTGCGTCCACACGCTGGTGCTCGTGACCCCGGTGAGGTAGCTGCGCACCACCATCTCCACCGGCAGCGGCCTGCACTCGAGACCGATGAGCAGGTTCGGATCCGGCATCGCGAGCACGTGGTTGGGCGCGATCGCCCGCGTCTCTTCGAACCAATGGTGCGACATGCGGTTGAGCACCTGCCCCTTGAGCGGCAAGGTCCCGAGCACGCGGTCGAAGGCGCTGATGCGATCGGTCGTGACGAGCACACGCCGACCGTCGCCGAGCGAGTAGTTGTCGCGCACCTTGCCTTCGTAGAAGGCCGCCGAGGCCGGGAGGCCGAGCGCCTCGCGGTTCGTGGCGTCGAGGGGGTGCGAGAGCGCCGCGCGCAGCACGTCGTGGCCGATCATGGCGACCGGATACCGCCGTTGCCGCTGCGGCGCGAGCCGCCCGAGCGCCTCGGTTCGCGATTTCCGCGGGCACGCTGCGGTGCAGGGTTCGACGGCGCGCGATCCCGCGCTAGCCTCGGCGCCATGCTCCAGCAGCCGAAGAGCGGCCCCAAGGGCGCGGTGGCTCGAGACGTCCTCCACGAGGACGCCACGCTGCGTGTCTGGGCGCTGCGGGAGGTCGTCGCGGTCGCGTGGTTCGAGGCGCCGACGGCACAGCAGCTGCGCGAGCTGCAGCGCCTCGCGAAGCAGCGCCTGCTCAAGCACCCGCGCGGCCTCTGGCTCTATCAGATCGTCGTTCGAGGCACGCCGCGCTTCACCGACGACGTACGCGTGGAGGTCGACCGCATCACCCGCGAGCTCACCTTCTCGCTGGGCAGCGTGCACGTGATCCTCGCGCCCGGGCTCGCGGGCGCCGCCGCGCGCGCCTTCTTGAGCACCGCGCTGCTCGTACGCAAGAACAGCCTGCCGGCCAAGGTCTTCGGCGAGTTCGACGGCGCGGCTGCGTGGATGGCGCGCGAGCTCGGCGCGGGCTGGCAGGCCACCGAGCTCGCGGAGCTCGGCCGCGCGATCGTCGACGGCGGGCGCGCCCCCGCGGGCTGAGGGCTCGAGCCCGAATGGCAGGAGCGCGCCGCTCGGACGGGCGTCGTCCGAGGCCTGCGCGCCGAGGTGGAGTCTGGGCACGCCCCGGTGTAGGCCCCTCCCGATGAGCGCGCGGAGCACGATCGAACGCGCCGAGGCCGCGCTTCGCGAGCGCTTCGGCCTCGCCGAGCTCCGGCCCTGGCAGACGGAGGCCGTCCAGGCGCTGCTCGACGGCCCGGGGCAGGCGCTCGTCGTCGCGCCGACCGGCGGCGGGAAGAGCCTCACCTACCAGCTGCCGGCCGTCCTGCTCGACGGCCTCACGCTCGTGGTCTCTCCGCTCATCTCGCTCATGGAAGATCAGGTGCGCTCGCTCGAGCGACGCGGCATCCCGGCGACCTTCCTCGCGTCGACGCTCGACCCGGACGAGCGCAACGCGCGCTGGCAGCGCATCCGCAAGGGCGAGGTCCAGCTCGCCTACGTCGCGCCCGAGCGCCTGAGCGACGGCCTCGCCTCGCTCGTGGAGGGACGGCTCGCGCTGCTCGCGATCGACGAAGCGCACTGCGTCGTGCAGTGGGGGCACGATTTCAGGCCCCATTACCTCGAGATCCGCGGCTTCCTCGAGCGCGTGCGCCCGCCGCGCGTGCTCGCCTGCACGGCGACGGCCACGAGCGCCTCGCAGGCGGCGATCGTGGAGGCGCTCGGCCTCGATCCCGCGCGCACCGCGACGATCGTGCGTGGCTTCGCGCGGCCCAACCTCGCGCTCTCGGTCGTCGAGGTCGACGGCCCACGCGCGGCGCGCCTGCTCGCGACGCGCACGCTCGACCGCGTGCTCGGCGACCGCAAGAAGCCCCGCGGCGCGGCCATCGTCTACGCCGGCACACGCAAGGGCACCGAGAAGCTCGCCGAGGAGCTCGCCGAGGGCGGCTTCCGCGTCGGCGCCTACCACGCGGGCATGGACGCCGAGCAGCGCACGCGCGTCGCCGACGCCTTCGCCGCGCGCGAGCTCGATCTGGTCGTCGCCACGAACGCCTTCGGCATGGGCATCGACCGCCCCGACGTGCGCGTCGTCATCCACACGCAGCCGCCCGGCTCGATCGAGGCCTACTACCAGGAGGTCGGCCGCGCGGGGCGCGACGGCGACTCGGCCGAGGCCGTGATGTACTTCGCGCCCATCGACATCTCCACGCGCCGCAGGCTCATCGAGATGGGCTCGGGCGGCGAGCCAGCCGACCCGCAGCAGGTCGCGCGCCAGTGGGCGCTCTACCGCGACCTCTTGCGCTTCGTCGACGCCCAGAGCTGCCGCCACGACTTCGTCTTGCGTTATTTCGGCGACGAAGCCGAGTCGCTCGGCGGCTGCGGGCACTGCGACGTGTGCGATCGACGCGCCGACGTGGGCGACGACCCCACCCGCATCGAGCGCGACGGCGAGGTCGTACGCAAGGCGCTCGCGGGCGTCGCGCGCGCGAACCGCCGGGGCGGCATGGCGGCCATCGCGCAGATGCTCGCCGGGCTGCGCAACGAGCGCACCGAGCGCTTCGGCTTCACCGAGCTCAGCACCTACGGCCTGCTCGAAGACCGCGGAGAGCTCGGCGCGATGCAGGTCCTGCGCTCGTGCATCGCCGCGGGCTACGTGGGCCTCAGCTCCACCGAGCACCCGGTGCCCTTCCTCACGCAGGCGGGCGCGCGCGTGATGAAGGGCGAGCAGCCGAGCGAGATCCTGCTGCGCGAGGTCGTGCGCGGCGGGCGCGCTCCCTCGCGTGTGCTCGGGCCGAAGTCTGCGACGAAGAGCCGCGGCAAAGGCTCGGCGGCGCGCGACGCGGCGCTCGAAGGCGTCGACGTCTTCGTGAAGGCGCGCTTCGACCGCCTGCGCGCGGTGCGCGGCCGCCTCGCCAAGGAGCACGGCGTGCCGCCCTACGTGGTCGCCCACGACCGCGCACTCTTTGCGCTCGCCGAGGCGGCTCCGTCGAGCACCGACGAGCTCGTGGGTGTGCCCGGCTGGGGCCCGGCCAAAGCGAGCCGCTGGGGGGGCGAGCTGCTCGCCGCCCTCCACGACCCCGACGCCTGACACGGCGACTCCTGACAGGTGCGAAGCGCGGTGCTAGATCGGCGCGCCATGAGCACCCGCAAGAAGATCGTCCTCATCGGAGCTGGCAACATCGGTGGCGAGCTCGCCAACCTCTGCGCGCAGAAGGAGCTCGGCGACATCGTCCTGTTCGACATTCCCGCGAAGGCCGACTTCGCGAAGGGCAAGGCGCTCGACCTCGAGCAGAACGGCGCCGTGCTCGGCTACGACGTGAAGATCACCGGCTCGAGCGACTGGAAAGACGCCGCCGGTGCAGACGTCATCATCATCACCGCGGGCGTGCCGCGTAAGCCCGGCCAGAGCCGCGACGACTTGGTCGCGATCAACCTGCCGATCATCCGCGACGTCGCCAAGGGCGCGAAGGAGCATTGCCCCAACGCCTTCGTCATCGTGATCTCGAACCCGCTCGACGCGATGGTCTACGAGTTCCAGCGTGCGACCGGCTTCCCCAAGGAGAAGGTCGTCGGCATGGCGGGCGTGCTCGACTCGGCGCGCTTCTCGCTCTTCCTCGCGCGCGAGACGGGCATGAACATCAAGGACATCCGCGCCATGGTGCTCGGCGGCCACGGCGACGACATGGTCCCCGTGATGTCGGCCACGACGATCAACGGCGTGCCGGCGAGCGAGCTCATCGCCAAGGACAAGATCGACGCGATCGTCGCGCGCACCCGCGTGGGCGGCGGCGAGATCGTCAAGCTCATGGGCACGAGCGCCTACTACGCGCCCGCGAGCGCCGCGGTCGCGATGGCCGAGGCCTACCTCTTCGACCAGAAGCGCCTGCTCCCGGTCGCCGCTCACCTCGACGGTCAGTACGGCTACAAGGACATCTACATGGGCGTGCCCTGCGTCGTCGGAGGCAAGGGCGTCGAGAAGATCCTCGAGCTCGACCTCACGGCCGACGAGAGGGCGATGCTCGCCAAGAGCGCCGCGAGCGTGCAGGGCATCGTCGACGTCGTGAAGAAGAGCGTCTGAGCTCGGCTGCGGCGCCCGTCCGTCAGCGGAGGGTGTCGTCGCTCGACGAAGGCCCGGTGAAGGCCCGGAGCGCCGCGAGGTGCGCCGGGCCTTCGTGCGTCGAGGCTCCGAGCATGGCGTCGCGCACGCGCGCGAGAGGGCTCCGGCCCTCGCGGCCAGCCCGGGTCGGTGGCACGATGTCCGAAGGATGGCCACCCGCGCCCCGAAGGACCCGCCCGCGACCTACGCCGATCTCGAGGCGCTGCCTTCGCAGGTGATCGGTCAGATCATCGACGGCGAGCTCGTCGCGCTGCCACGGCCGGCGATCCCGCACGCCACGGTGCGCTCCACGCTGGGCGAAGAGCTCGGCCCGCCCTTCCGGCGGGGGCGAGGCGGGCCGGGGGGCTGGGTTCTCCTGGACGAGCCCGAGCTGCACTTCGGCAAGAACGTGCTCGTGCCGGACCTCGCGGGCTGGCGGCGCGAGCGTTTGCCCGAGGTCCCCGCGGCCCCCTACCTCACGCTCGCGCCCGACTGGGTCTGCGAGGTCGTGAGCCCTTCGTCGTCGTCGATCGACCGTGTGCGCAAGCCTCGCATCTACGCGCGCGAGGGCGTCGCGTGGATCTGGATCATCGACCCCGACGGGCGCTCGCTCGAGGTGCTGAAGCTCGACGGCGAGAGCTACCGCATCGTCGACGCCTTCGAGGGCGACGAGCCGGTGCGCGCGGCGCCCTTCGACGCGATCGAGCTCGAGCTCGGCCTGCTCTGGCGGGCCTGAGCTCGCGGCGAGCCGCTCACTCCCCGACGCAGATCTCGTAGGGCGCGCGGTAGCCCTGGTAGTCGCCGCGGTAGAGCCCGCCGCCCGCGGGGCGCAGCTCCTTGCCGTTGGCGGTGAAGTAGAACTCGATGTACGTGCTCAGCGTCGCGCCGTTCTCGTCGGCGGTGATCTCGCCCTCGGGGCACTCGCTCGGGTCGGTGAGCGTGTAGTAGCCCTTGAAGGGGTCGAGCGGGCGCAGCGGCAGCTCGTAACGCGCGTCGTTGCCCTGGCGGCGGAAGAAGTCGACGTAGCGCGACTGGAAGCCCTCCTGGCCGGCCCAGCGGTAGTGCATCTGCACGTCGAGCTGCTTCCAGAGATCGGCGTTGTCGAAGTCGGTCACTCCCGGCTCCCAGACGTCGAAGTAGGCCGAGGTGATCGCCGCGCGCTGGCGGGCCCAGGACTCGAAGTAGAAGCCCTGGTCGAGCGAGCGGCGGCTGCCCTCGCAGGGACCGTTGCACGTCATACGATCGATGACGAAGGCCGCGTTGCCCATCCAGTCGGGTTTGGTCGGATCCTCGACGACCACGAAGCGGTAGTTGGCGCCGAAGTCGGAGTCCCACTCGCGACAGCCGTAACGGCTCGTGGCCTCGAACCAGAGCTCGAGCTCCCCCGCCGCGTCGAGCTCGAGCTGGGGGTCGTCGCTCGCGCCGAGGCCGGCGACGACGACGCTCTGCACTTCGCCACCGACGCGCGCGTGCGCGGTGATCGCGTACTGCGGCACGCCCTGCTGCACCGACTGGCAGGCCGGCAGGCGGCTCTCGTCGTAGCGCAGGTGCACGACGCCACCCTCGGCGAGCACGCCTTCGAGCCGCTCACCCCAGGCCCCGTCGAAGGTGATCGTGGCGACGCTGAGCGCCGCCGACTCCGACTGCGCCTGTTCGGCTTCGTCGATCGGGCCGCTGGGCGCACAGCCCCAGAGCAGGCTCGCAGCGGCGAGGACCGAGAGGGTGCGACCAGAGCGGGGCATGTGCGACATGGCCCCCTCCGCTTAGTGACTCAGCTCTGAGTCGTCAACGCCGGTCAGGCCGAAATCAGCCGGCGCGCAAACTCGGCGCGGAGCAGCGCGAAGGGGTTCCGTAGCGGCCCCTCAGCGCACCCACCGGAGGCCGGTGAGTCGGTCGAGCTCCGAGCAGGAGGCAGCGCCCCGCGTCGCCGCGGTCGTGTAGAGCGCCTCGGCGGTGCCCTCGCTGCCGACCGCGACCCAGAGCTCCTCGCCGCTCGAGCCGAACCAGCGCAGGCGCGCCTCCGAGCTGCCCGCGAGCGGCGCGACCGTCAGCTCGTCGAAGGCGTCGCCCCGCGCGCGGTAGAGGCGCGCGTCGCCGCGCAGCCAGAGCGTGCCGCGCGCGACCGCGAGCCGACGCTCGCCGCCTCGGCTCGTACGCAGCTCCTCGGGCAGCGGCACGGCCGCCAGCGCTCCCTTGCTGCCCAAACGATACAGCGAGCGCGCGCCGCCTCCGGGCGCGGTGGGCACGCCACCACCCGCCTCGACGAGCAGGTAGACCTCGCCGGAGGGCGTGAGCGCCGTCTCGACGACCTCGTGTGCCGCGAACGGCAGCTTCGCGAGCACCGCGAGCGCGTCGCCGTCGAAGCGCAGCACCTCCTTGGACCCGGGCACGAAGACGAGCACGCTGCCGTCCGGGCCGGGCGCCGTGCGCGGCGTGGCGAGCAGCTTCTCGGGCGACTTCTTCTTCGTCGAGACGACGCCCTTCGTCGGGCTCGAGGTCTCGATCCACACGTGCTGCACGCGGATGTCCGGCGGCGCGTCGGGGCTCAGCTTGGGCACCTGCCAGGTGACGAGCTCGGCGTAGACCGCGAGCCCCTTCGCGGTCGCGGTGAGCGAAGCGCCGGAGTGGAACTCCCCCCGCACGACCGGCGCGGCGAGCTTCATGTCGGGCGGCGCGGCTTTGCCGCCGAGCACCGTGGCGTAGCGCTCACCGAAGTGTCCGAGCACCAACGTGGAGCCTTCGAGCCAGGGGAAGGCCTCGAGGTGCGCGGGCTTCGCGCCGTCGCAGGCCCAGCCGATCGTGCTCGTCGCCGACGCGCGACAGGTGCCGAAGCTGCTCAGCATCTTCACGGTGCCGCCGTCGAGCCTGCCGACGTAGCGCTCCGCGGTCGCCGGGCCCACGTAGAGGAAGTGCGTGCGCCCGGGGAAGCTACCTGCGACCTGCGTGCCGAAGGCCGAGGCGCTCGGGTCGAAGCCGCCGTCGACGAAACGCAGCGCGCGGATCTCGCCCGAGGCGCCGCTCGCGTGCACGTAGGTGGCGCCGTCGAGCCCCGAGACGCCTCGCACGCGACACGCACCCTCGAGCACCGGCCGGAGCTCGCCCGAGCCCGCGGGCAGGAGCGGGGTCGTGGGCACGGGCTCCGCCGGAGGCGGCTCGTAGCTCGGCACCGGCGAGGGCGAGGCCTCGATGGGCAGGAGCAGCTGCGGAGGAGGAGCCCAACCCACGATGGGCCCCTTCGGGCGCGAGCTCTTGCAGCCCACACCGAGCAGGCCGAGCACGCCGAGGAGCGAGAGTAGCGAGACCGAGGCCGCGTGGCGCATGATCGCGAGAGACTAGTCACGCTTCCGCCCGGCGGGACAAGGCATCGACGCTCGGCGCGCGCCCCCCGGGTGTAGGATCACCCTCCCGAGCATGCCCGCGACCGAGCTGCGCATCACCGCGCTCCCCCCGCACGAAGCCGCCCAGGTCTCGCGCTGGTCGATCTTCCGGGTGCTGAGCTGGAGCCTGCCCGCCCGCGTCATGCTCGTCTCCGGCCTCACGCTGCCCTTCGCCACCGCGTGGTGGCTGCGCATGGTCCTGCTTCGAGGGCTGCCCACGACCTCGACCTACGTGAGCCGCAGCTTCCTGCCGACGATGATCGGCTTCTTGGGCTTCCAGGCGAGCGCGCACGCCCTGCTCATCGTCGCCTCGCTCGTGGCGCGCCTGCGTGGCACCAACGGCAAGTGGCTCATGCACGCCGAGATCCAGCTCTGGTTCGCGTGCACGGCCTTCTCGCTCTACGTGCTCGGCCCGCTCACGACCTCGATGAGCGTGATGCTGCTCGTGCTGCCCGTCGTCGGGTACCTCTTCTTCGATCGGCGCGCGATGCACCTCGGCCTCGCCACCGGGCTCACGGGCACGGCCGTCGGCATCGCCTTGCCCTTGGCGGGGCTCGCGCCCTACGCGCCCTTCCTGGCGCACGCGCCCTACAGGGATGGGCAGCTCGACGTCACGTGGATCATCTCGCAGGGCGTGCCCACCTTCTTCGCCGCCGGCCTCGGGCTCGCGGTGTTCATCGCCGTCTTCGGCCAGCTCGCCAAGCGCCAGCGAGAGCTCGAGCACCTCTCGAGCACCGACATGCTCACCGGGCTCGCCAACCGGCGCGTCTTCTATGCGCAGCTCATCGCGGAGGCGGCGCGCGCACGGCGCTACGGGCACGCGCTCAGCGTGCTCATGCTCGACGTCGACCACTTCAAACGCATCAACGACACCCACGGACACGCCACGGGCGACGAGGTGCTGCGCGCGCTCGGGCGCGTGATCCGCGAGGGGCTGCGCCTCGGCGACGTCGCCGCACGTCATGGCGGCGAGGAGATCGGCGTCGTGCTGCCACATACGCCCGAGGAGGGCGCGCACGCCGTCGCGGCGCGCCTGCTCGCGGCCGTCCGCGAGATACGCTTGCCGGACGGCGCGCGCGTGACGGCGAGCATCGGGCACGCCGCGCTCGACGAGGGCGAGACCGAAGACGCGCTCGTCGCGCGGGCCGACGAGGCGCTCTACGAAGCGAAGCGCGCGGGCCGCGATCGCGTCTCCGCGGCGAAGACCAAGCCGCGCGCGGCGAGGCCGGACGAGCGCTCCGACCCGACGTCGAGGGGCTCCGCGGCCTGATCCGGAGCGTTGCACCCACGCAACGCGCGCTTGCGTGGAGGACGCGTCGACAGCCAGGCGCGACCGCCGCATGCTCGCGGGCATGAGCTCCGCACCCATCCACGTCGTCGGATTCTCGGGCAGCCTGCGCAAGGCGAGCCTCAACACCGCGCTGCTCCGCGCCGCGGCGGAGCTCTTGCCCGAAGGCGCGAGCTTCGAGATCGCCGACCTCAGCGAGGTGCCGCTCTACAACGCCGATCTGATGATCCCCGGCGATGCGGGCGGGCCCGCGCGCTACCCCGCGGCCGTGGAGCGCTTCCGCGCGGTGCTCGCGCGGGCCGACGCGCTGCTCATCGTCTCGCCGGAGTACAACTACTCGATGCCCGCGGTGACGAAGAACGCCATCGACTGGGCCAGCCGCGCGCCCAACGTGCTCGACGACAAAGCCGTCGCCTTCACCGGCGCGAGCCCCGGCGCCTTCGGCACGATCCGAGGCCAGATGGCCCTGCGCCCGACGTGCATCTTCACCAACATGCACGCGATCAACAAACCCGAGCTCTTCGTCAGCAAGGCGAACGAGAAGTTCGACGCCGAGGGCAAGCTCGTCGACGAAGCGACTCGTGAGTCCTACGCGAAGCTGCTCTCGAGCCTCGTGAGCCTCGCTCGCAGGCTGCGCGCAACCTGAAGGCGAGCACCTCGTCGCGCTCGGTACACCCGCACGCACCGGTCTGACATCGCTGTCTCGCATGACAGCGATGCCCGGCCTCGCAGCCGCGAGGGCGCGTGGGCTCCTGCGCAGCACCGCGAAATCCACGCGGATTCGCGCGCTCACCACGGGCGTCGACGGAGTGGTACGCGCGTTGCTCAGTGTCTCCGCTCCCACGAGCACGCTCCCGAGGCGGTGGGCGGCGCGCCCGCGCGCACCACGGCACCACGAGCGGTGACAGCTCCCTTCCTTCCTTCACTCCTTCGGAGGTCATCCATGCGCTTCGCATCGCAGCTGCGCTCTGCGCTCGGTCTCGCCGTCTTCGCTCTCGGGCTCGCCTCGGCGCCGGCCTGCAACCTCGGCGGCCTGAACGACGGGCTCCGTGGCCCTGGCGACCAACCGGGCGGCGTGACCATCGCCGCGGGCGACGTCGCGGTCAGCCCCGACGGCAAGTACATCGTCTTCGCGCGCGGCGAGGAGCTCGCGGTCGCGTGGATCGACACGGGTCGCATCGAGACGCTGCCGGTGCGCTCGCCCTCGCGCGTGGCCTTCTCCAAGGAGCGCGACGTGGTCTACGCCACGAGCGAGCTCGGGCAGGTGCAGGCGGTCGACCTCGCGACGCGTTCGTCGCTGTGGTCGATCGACACCGAGATGCGCGGCGACCTCATGGTCGTGGCGAGCAAGACCGACGGACGCGTCGCGGTGGCCGGCTCGGGGCGCGTCGCGCTCTTCGAGGCCGAGTCGGGGGCGGGCGTGGCCGAGCACCGCCTCGAGCGCGAGGTGGTCGACCTCGAGATCCTGCCCGACGACGAGCGCCTGCTCGCGGTGGAGCGCGAGACCTGGATCGACGACCGGCCCTCGGCGCGGGTCTTCGTGATCTCGCTCGACGACGGCGGCGCCCGCACGATCGACGTACCCAACTGCGCCGACGACATCCAGGTGCCGGCGGGCGGCAAGGTGGCGCTGCTCGCGCCCACCTTCTGCCAGCAAGACCCGATCAGTCACCTCGACCTCGAGCCTGGCCAGGAACGCTTCGTGAAGAACCTGCCCGGCTTCGGGCCCGTCGCGCTCAGCCCCGACGGCACCACGGCCGTGGGCTTCCTCGACCTCGGCGCGATCGACGAGTCGATGTTCGACGATCCGGCGCAGATCCCCGCGGGCGACGCACGCTACCACCTGATGATCATCGACACCGAGACGATGGCCTACGATTTCGAGGCCTACGGCGACGCGCTGCCTCGCTATGCGCCCGCGCCCAATGGCGAGCTGCTGCTCGTCGACTCCTTCTTCGGTCTGGGCGCCGAGCTCTTCGACCTGAAGACGCGCAGCTTCCGGCCAGTGACGGGGATCGAGAGCGTCGACGTCGTGGCCTTCACGTCGAGCTCGAAGGACGCCTACGTGCTCTCCGACGCGCGCGTCCTGGGCCAGGAGACCTGGGCCGTCGACTACGCGCTGTTCCACCTCGACGTCGACGCCGCCGAGGCGGCCTCGCTCACCACCGACTTCCGCCCACGCAACCTGAACCTGTCGGTCGACGACGCGACCCTGTTCCTGCGCGTCGACGAGGAGACGATCTGTGTCTACTCGATCGAGCGACAGCGCTGCGATCGGCGCATCGTGCTCGGGCCGGTCGCCAAGCGTTGAGCTGGGCGCACCCCGCAGCGATGCGCGCGCCCCGAGCCTCGTGTAGAGGCGAGCCATGCACGTGCGTGGCTTCGGCTTGGTGGCCTTCGTCTCGGTGGCTCTCTCCGCCTGCGGCGCGCGCGACGCGCTCTGGGTGGGAGGCGATGCCGGCGTAGGCGGCGCCTCGAGCGGCGCGAGCGGCACGTCGAGCTCGAGCGGCACGGGCGGCGCGGGGGGCGGGCCGCTGGTCTGCCCCGAGCTGCGCTGGGCCGGCGATCCGGTGCGCGTGGCCGTGCCCTTCGGCGGCGCGCTCGGTGCGCCGAAGCTCGTGCGGGTGAGCGCGACGCGCTGGGCCGTGGCCTTCGAGGCGAACGACGGCGCCGGCAGGCTCATCGCCTCCTTCGCGGTGGAGGATCCCTTCGGCGCCTGGCCGCCCATCACCGGCGCACCCGACGCCAACCTGCCCACGGCGCTGCCCTTCGCGGTCGGCGAGGGTGAGCCCGGGCGCTTCGCCTACGCAGCCTCGGACAGCGCGGGCAGGCAGCTGCTCGGGCAGGCCGAGCCCGGCCAGAACGGCAGCACGCTCGTCGATTGGCCTGGGCCGGTCGCGCCGATGCGCTTTCTCAGCCGCAGCCCGAGCGGCGCCTATGCGATCGGGCGCGGCGCCGGCGACACGGGGCTCTACGTCGACGTCGTCGCGGCCTACGGGCCCAATCCACAGGTCGGCACGGTCGGGATGCTCGGCTGCGCCGAGAGCGTGCTCGCAGCGGCGGTGCCATCACCCAAGGGGGGCTTCCTCGTGGCGAACACGGCCGACCTGGCCTTCGACGATTGCGCCGATCCCGATCTGCCCGGGCCGCCCGTCGTGGCGCAGCTGCACCACCTGCTCGATGGCAAGGCCGAGCAGCGCAGCGCCTTCAGCGAGCTGTCGCCGGTGCGTGAGCTACGGCTCGCGCCACGCCCAGAAGGCGGATGGCTCGGCATCGCACGCGAGGGCAGCCAGATCTTCGCGGTGCACCCGGTCGACGCCGACGGCTATGCCTCCGAGCCGCTCGTCGAATGGGTCGGTGAGCTCGACAACGACGACACCCACGACCTCGCGGCGATCGAGGAGGAGCTGGCGCTCGCGGTCGTGCGCACCGAGAGCTTCGACGGGAGCCGCTCGCTCTTGCTCGCGGTGCGCCAGGGCTTCGCGGGCTTCGGCATGGCCTCGAGCCAAGGGCTCGAGCTCGTGCCCACGGGCGCGCCCTCGCTGGGCACCGAGGCAGGGCGCACGAGCCTGCTCGTGGCGGTCGTCGATGGATCGCGGGCGCAGCCGACGATCGCGCTCTTGCGCGCCGACTGCGGGCTCGTCGGCGTGGAGTGAGCGGAGAGGGAGATGGGAGCGTCTCGTTCGGCGAGGCGCTCCGCGGGGTCGTGCGCGTGCCGGGAGCGTCTCGTTCGGCGGGGCGCTCCGCGGGGTCGCTCTACGGCGCGCGATGGGAGCGTCTCGTTCGGCGGGGCGCTCCGCGGGGTCGCTCTACGGCGCGCGATGG
>CALKVW010000031.1 GCA_938004785.1 uncultured Polyangiaceae bacterium | reverse complement strand
TCCGCGGCCTTCGCCGCCTCCGCGGCCTTCGCCGCCTCCGCGGCCTTCGCCGCCTTCGCAGCTTCGGCAGCCTTCGCGGCTTCGGCAGCCTTGGCGGCAGCGCGCGCTGCGGCTTCGGCCGCTTCTTCCGCCGCTCTGGCGGCCGCGAGCTCGGCGTCTTCGGCCTCTGCGCCATCGAGGCTGTCGCGGAGCTCTTCGCCCGCAGCGGAGTCTCCGGCCGGGATGGAGCTACGCGACGGCCGCTCCGAGGACCGAGGCCGGAGGAGCCGCCCTTTGTGCGCTGCCTTGAGTCGTTTCGTCATACCGAGCTCCGCGAACCGCCTTCATGAGAACCGGACCGGGTCCTCTCGTGTAGCAAAATTCCACCAGGACGCTGCTCGAAGGGCCGACCCCGCCCTCAGCTGCGCTGCGGCGGCTTGCGCCCGAGCTGCGCGAGCACCTGCTTGAGGTCGTTCCACACCAGACCCTTCACCTCCTTCGTGCCCATGCGCAGCACGTAGGAGGGGTGGAAGGTCGGCATCACCGGGATCGAGCCCCGATAGAGCTTCCACCGGCCCCGCGCCTTGGTGATGCCTTCGCCGGGCCCGAGCAGGCCACGCAGCGCGGTCGCGCCGAGCGCCACGATCACTTTGGGCTGCACCAACTCGAGCTGCTCGGTGATGTACGGCATGCACGCCGCCATCTCCGCGTCGGTCGGCGTGCGGTTGTTCTCGGGCCGACACTTCACGATGTTGCAGACGTAGACCTCGTCACGCCCGAAGCCCATCGCGCCGATCATCGTATCGAGCAGCTGCCCTGCCGCGCCGACGAAGGGCTCGCCCTGCAGGTCTTCGTTCTGCCCCGGCCCCTCGCCGACGAAGCAGAGCTCCGCCATCGGATCACCCCGCGAGAACACCGTCTGCGTGCGGTGCTCGGCGAGCGGGCACTTCGTGCAGGTCGAGACGGCCTCGGCGAGCGCGACGAGCCTCGCCTCGCGCTCCGGGCGGGCGAGCGAGACCGAGCTGAGCAGGCCTCGCGCGTGCGGCGAGGCGGGTGCCTCGGCGCGGGGCTCGGGCCGCGGCTCGGGTGCGCGAGCAGCGTGCAGCGCGACCTGCGCGGTGCTCGCCCCGGGTGCGCGGTGCGCCCTCTCGTCGATCCCGGTGTCGATGCCAGCATCTGCCCGAGCGCGCTCGGCCTCGATGGCGGAGGCCCGCTGCGCCGCGATGGCCGCGCGCAGATCGCGCTCGACGACGAGCCCTTGCGCGCCCGTCGAGGCCTGCCACTCGACCCAGCTGCGCACGTCGCGCACCAGGTCGTGGAGCTCGGCCTCGAGATCGTTCACGCTCAGTGGTCGCCCTGAGCCGACAGCCAGCGCTCCGCCTCGAGCGCGGCCATGCAGCCGGTGCCCGCGGCCGTGATCGCCTGGCGGTACACGTAGTCCTGCACGTCGCCGGCCGCGAAGACACCGGGCACGCTCGTCGCCGTCGTGCCGGGCACCGTCTTCATGTAGCCGTTCTCGTGCAGATCGACCTGGCCCTTGAAGATGTCGACGAGCGGCGTGTGGCCGATCGCGACGAACATCGCGGCGACGGTGATGTCGCGTTTCTCGCCGGTCTTCAGGTCCTTCACGCGCACGCCCGTCACGCGATCTTCCTCGACGCCGAGGACCTCGTCGACGACGTGGCTGTAGAGGATCTTGATCTTCGCGTGCGCCTTGACGCGATCCTGCATCGCCTGGCTCGCGCGGAACTCGTCGCGGCGGTGCACCAGCGTGACCGACTTGCAGAGCCCGGCGAGGTAGTGCGCCTCTTCCATCGCGGTGTCGCCACCGCCGACGACGAGCACGTCCTCGTTGCGGAAGAGCGCGCCGTCGCAGACCGCGCAGGCGCTGACGCCCTTGTTCTTGAGCTTCTCTTCGCTCTCGAGGCCGACGTAGTTCGCGCGCGCGCCCGTCGCTGCGATGACCGTCTTGGCGAGGTATTTCTTGCCGTCGGCCCACATCTCGAAGGGTCGCTTCGAGAGATCGATCTTGTCGACGTCGGCGGTGATGATCTCGCAGCCCTGACGCACGGCCTGCTCACGGAAGCGCTCCATGAGCTCCTGCCCGGTGACCTTCTCGGGGAAGCCCGGGTAGTTCTCGACGTCGCTCGTGAACATGAGCTGACCACCAGGGATGAGCCCGCCGGCGTTGAAGCCCTCGATGCAGAGCGGCTTCAGGTTGGCGCGCGCGGCGTAGATGGCGGCCGTGAGCCCCGCGGGGCCAGAGCCGATGATGATCACGTTGCGGACTTCGGCGTCGGACATGGCCGAAGGATCTAGCATAAGGACCCCGGCAGCGGGGCTCGGATGCCGCAACGATCGTGGAGCGCGAGCGCTTCGACCGGCGAGCGCTTCGGCTGCTCGGCCGGATGACCGATCGCCCGCTCAGTAACGGAGCGTGGCGCCCAGCGCGACCTCGTTGTTCGCCTGGCTGAAGGAGCCGCCGTTCACCGCCTGCTGGCTGCGGAAGCCCGTGCTCGCGTCGCCGGAGAGCGCGCGGATCTGCCCGGCACCGCCGTTGTCCAGCGTGCCGAAGAAGACGTGCTGGTAGGCCGCGCTGATGTCGACCGGGCCGACGCGCACCGTCGCACCGCCGGAGAGGCCGAGCTTCCACCCGCCGTGGAAATCGAGGTTGAGGTAGGCGTCGTCCTGCATCTTCGACTCGAAGAAGCCGCCCGCGCGCAGCGCGAGCATGCCGGGCAGGATCGTCACGTCGCTGCCGACTCGCACACCGAGCACGTCGCGCCACTGGTGCGGGATGTCGCCGTTGGTCGGCACGAAGCCGGGCGTGCCCCTCACGGCGATGCCCTCCTCGAAGCGCAGCTCGACCTGATCGACGGCGCTGTTGTGGGCCCAGGTGAGATCCACCTCGACGTCGAACCAGTCCTGGCTGAGGCCGTCGCGCACGAAGCCCTTCTGCTTCGCCCAGTCGGGCCGCGCGTCGATCGCCTTGGCCATCGGGTGGTGGTAGCGGAGACCGAGCTTGGCCTCCATCGGGATGGCGAGCTTGAAGCTGCCTGCGTCTTCGCGGCGCGTGACGTTGCACTCGGCGTCGTTCGCCGGGCAGGGGTCCTCGTTGCGCGTGCCACCCGCGAGCCAGTACTGGCTCTGGAGCTCGAGATCGGTGCGTGCGCGGATGGAGTCGCTGAAACGATACCAGGCGCCGAGGTCGAAGCGCTTCGACGCGCGCCAGTTCGCGCCGAGCACGAAGCCGGGCACGAAGAGGTCCGAGGCGCTCACGCGCGCGCGCACGTCGCGGGTGAAGTCGTCGACGGCGCGCGGCGAGGTCGACTCGGTGAAGCTCGAGAACTCGCTCGAGGCGATGCCCCACACGAAGCCCGCGCCGAAGGACAGCTCCTCGGTGACGGCGTAGCTCACGCTGAGCGTGGGGAAGAGCAGGACCGAGTCCTGCGAGAGCAGGAGGTAGCGGTTCGGAGAGGGCTGCGTGCGCGTCGAGCCGTCGGGGCGCGTGTACTCGACCTCCTCGGGCCACTCGACGCCGCCCACCTGGTGCGGGCCGAGCACGGCGACGCCGAGCGCGAGGCGATCGGTGAGGCGGAAGACCGCCGCGAGCTGCGGGTTGGGGAAGACGGCGTTCGTGCAGGTGTCGGCCGTGGGCCCGCCCTCGGCGCCGGGCCCGGGGATCGCGCTGCCGGGCGAGACCGGCTGGCCCGCGGCGTCGACGCGGTTGAAGCACTGGCTCGTGAACATCAGGTGCGCGCCGAGGTGCACGCCGCTCGCCTGGAAGCTCATCGCCGCGGGGTTCATGTAGGCGGCGAGCGGATCGTCGGCCTTGGCGACCCAGGCGCCACCTCGCCCCACCTGCACGGTGCCGATATCGGGCGTCTCGAGGCCGCTCGAAGCGGCCGCCGTGGCCGCGACGAACGAGACGCCGACACCGATCGAGCCTCCGACGAGCCGCCTTACCTGCGACGAGTGCTTCACGCGTTCCTCACTTCACCGGAGAGGCCTTGAGCGCGGCCTTGCCGTCCTTCTCATAGACCGAGAACTTCACGAAGGAGCAGATGTGGCGCGCGACGAGCGCGGCCTTGTTGCGCTCGAGCGTGCCCTTGAACTTCTCGAACGTCAGGCCCTCGGTCGACTCGCCGCACTTGCGCTTCATCTGCACGAAGTCCTCGTAGACCTTCTTCCACTCGGCGAGCTCGTCGGCCGGAGAGAGCACGGCGCCCGAGACGGGCGCGCCCGACGAGGCAGGTGCGCTCGGCGGCTCCGGCTCGACCTCGGCAGCCTTCGACGGCGGCTTCGGTGGCGCAGGCGGCGGGCGCTTGGCACCAGCCGACGGGGCCTCGCCCTCCGACGAAGGCGCCGGCGCGGGCGCCCCGGCCGCGCTCGCGCGGGGCGGAGGCGCCGGCACGCGCTTCTCGGGCGGCTTCGGCAGGGTCTTCTCGGCGGCCGGCGCGGCGCTCGCGTCGGGCACCGCGAAGGCGCTCATCTGGGGCTGCGCGGGCAGCGGGCCGATCACCTGCTCGAGGTCGGCGGCACGCCGCGGCACACCACCCTTGGCGGCGGCCTTCTCCACGCCGTCGTTCACGTCGGCGGCGATCTTCTTGAAGAGGCCACGGAAGCGGCTCGGCGCGAGCTGATCCGTCTCGCCCTTCGCGAAGCGCACGGCCTCGCGGCGGAAGGTGCGCAGCGGCATCGTGTGCTCGAAGACGCTGAAGAGGATGCCGAGCAAGCCGAGGCCGAAGGCGACGATCGCGAGGATGACGCGCGGCGCGGCGTCGGTGTCCTGCTGCTCGGCCTTCTCGACGAAACCGTAGGGGTTCGAGAAGGTCGTGATGGTGCGGCCGACGGCGTAGCCCGAGGCGAGATCCCAGGCCTCGCCGCGCATGCGGGCGTAGACGAGCCCGATGTCCTCGCGCGGCTTGCGCACCTTGCTGCGCCCCTTCTGGCCGTAGTCCTCGTCGGTCGCGAGCTCCTTGAGATCGGTCTGGATGAGATCGAGCTGGCTCTTGGGGAAGTCGGCCGGGGCGCCGGTCGCGATGCGCGTGCCGAGCGCGTAGAAGGCGACGGCGGCGCCGGTGCGCTTCGACACCGCGTCGGCGAAGGCGTCGTCGACGGCGACGAGCGCGACGACCGCGCCGACCGGCTCGCCGCCGCCATCGCGCTCCACCGGGCGCGCGACGACGCGGTAGAGCTTCTCTTTCAGCACCCAGGCGTCGTCGCGGATCCAGCCAGCGAGCGCGTCGGCCACGACGGCGAAGCCGCCGATGTTCCAGTCGGCCTTGTGCTCCCAGCCGTAGTCACCGATGACGCGGCCGTCGGCGTCGATCGCCCAGACCGCGGTGAACTTGAGCTCGGCCGGCACCTCGTCGAGCGACTTGCGCAGCGCTCCGCGCACCTTCGCGCGCAGCTCGTTGGACACCTCGTCGGCCTCGCTCGCCTTCGCGAGCCCCTCGCGCAGCTCGGGTGCGAGCGCGACCGGCAGGAGCGCGACGGCGCGGTTGCGCGCGTCGTCCTTGAGGTACCAACCGACGGCGCTCGAGTCGGCCGCGAGCGCCTCGTTCATCCAGCGCTGCGTGTTGCGGTTGTGGAAGCTCTGCGCGACGAAGAGCACGCCGACGGCGGCCGCGAGCGCGAAGCTCAGGATCACGTACCAGAATCGTGAGAGGAGCATCGGTCAGCCGCCCGCCTTCTGGTCTTTCTTGTCGTCCTTCTTCTTGTCGGCGCCGGCCTTCAGCGGCGCCGTGAGCAGCTGCTCCTGCGGCGCGACCTTCACCTCCACCGGCAGCTCCTCCCCGACGGGCTCGCCGTTGTGGAAGGCGCGCAGCGTGTAGGCGCCCGGCTCGAGCTCCATCGCGAACTCGCCCTTCTTGTTCGGATACACCGAGCGCACCGCGCGCGGCTCCACCACGACCCAGGCGCGCAGGCTGGGCGTCACCTCGTCGCGGAACTCGTACTTGCCGGGCTTGGTGGGCGCCGTCCACGGGGTGGCGGCGCCGGGCGCGAGCACGCCCTTCGACATGCCGGCGGTGCCCGTCGTCTCGTAGAGCACGTGCGGGAAGGGATCGTGGTTCTCGAAGCGGATCTCCTGCCCGGGCGGCACGACGATCGTGGTCTGCATCATGCGACCGCCGGAGACGATGACCCTGAGCGGCGTCTTCATGGGCGCGGCGCCGTCGGCGAGCGCGACGAGCGCGAGCTCGCGCGGCAGATGACCTCGCAGCACACGCGCGTCCGGCGGCACCGAGGGCGCGGGCTCGCGGAAGTTGTAGCGGTTGTTCGCCGGGTCCTTGGCCTCGTTCCACACCGGGTTGAGCAGGTCGTGGGTGTTCACGACCTTTCCCTTGAGGGTGGCGGCGAAGGCCGCGGAGACGGGGACCAAGCTGAGCACGGTCGCGAGCGCGACGCGCCGGAGGGTCGTCTTCATCGACCGGCGAAGTTATCGGGATCGAGCGCGGAGCACAAACCGTGCAAAGCTCCGCTGCCATCGGAGTCGCCACAAAACTCGGAAGGTCGAGCGCGGGGCTCGACCCATCCAAGTGTTCCTGACCGCTGCCGCGTCGCGTTCCGGCCTGAACCCCTAGCAAGTTGCTAGGTGGGGGCTGGCGGACCGCTTCAGGCTTCCCAGTGAAAGAGTCTGGGCTTGCTCACCACGGTCGAGGTGCTGGCCCCCGGGTTCGTGCTTACTCGGGATTCTTATGCCGAAGGCTCACGTCGGCAGCAGAGGGAACGAGTAGAGGATAGGACCGAGCGCGCGCACGTCAACCCGCTCGCGCCGCGAGCGCCGCACGCAGCTTGTCGTAGATGCCGCCGAAGGCGCCGTTCGAGAGCAGCGCGACGACGTCGCCCTCGCGCGCCTCGCGCGCCACGAGCTCGACGATCGCGTCGACCGAGGCCGCGGCGCGCGCCGACTGCCCCTGCTTCGTCAGCGCACCGACGAGTCGATCGAGATCGAGCCGCTCGGCCTCGGGGATGTCGGGCCGGCCGAGCGGAGGGAAGACGACCTCGTCGGCGGCGCCGAAGGCGCCCTCGTACTCGACCTGGTGCATCGCGCGGCAGGCCGTGGCGCTGCGCGGCTCGAAGATCGCCCAGAGCCTGCCCGTGGCGTGGCGCGCGCGCAGCGCGGCGAGCGTCTCGCGCACGGCCGTCGGGTGGTGCGCGAAGTCGTCGTACACGCTCACGCCGCGCTCCACGTAGAGGAGGTCCTGCCTGCGTTTGACGCCCGTGAAGGACTCGAGCGAGGCGATCGCGCGCCGCACGTCGACGCCGTAGCCCTGGCACGCGGCCGCGATCGCCGCGAGCGCGTTGCGCACGTTGTGCCTGCCCGGCACACGCAGCGCCGCGCGGCCCGCGAGCGAGCCGCCGACGTAGACGTCGAAGGTCTGCAGCGTGGGCGTGACCTCGGCGAGCGCCGCGACCCAGTGCGGCGGCGCGTCGCCGACCTCGTCGGTGTCGAGTCCGTAGTAGGCGACCTCGCAGCGCGCGCGCTTCGCGAGCTCGACCACGCGCGCGTCGTCGAGCGCGGCGACGAGCAAACCCTGCTCGGGGATGCGATCGACGAAGCCGGCGAAGGCCGCGAGGTACGAGGCCTCGTCGGGGTAGATGTCGACGTGGTCGTGCTCGATCGAGGTGAGGATCGCGACCTCGGGGCGGTAGTGCCAGAATTTCGGCGTCTTCTCGAAGAAGGCCGTGTCGTACTCGTCGCCCTCGACCACGAAGGGCGTCTTGCGCTGGTTGCGCGCGCCGGTGACCTCACGCGCGGCGCCCGAGATCGGCAGCTTGCGTGCGCCCGGCAGGCGGAAGCTCTGGTCGAAGTTCTTCGGGATGCCACCCACGAGAAAGCCCGGCTCGAGGCCGGCTTCGTGCAGCAAGTGGGCCGAGAGCGCGCTCGTCGTCGTCTTGCCGTGCGTGCCACCGACCACGAGCGGCGAGCGCCCTTCGAGCAGCTGCTCGGCGAGCGCGTGCGCCATCGACGCGTAGCGCAGGCCGCCGTCGATCGCCGCGCGCGCCTCGGGGTTGGTCGAGCGGCAGACGTTGCCGATGATCACCAGATCCGGCGCGGGCTCGAGGTGCTTCGGATCGAAGCCTTCGACGAGGCGGATGCCCCAGCGCTCGAGCGCCGGACCCATCGGTGGATAGAAGGCGGTGTCGGAGCCCGAGACCTCGTGCCCGGCGGCCTTGAACAGGCCAGCGAGCGCTCCCATGCCGGTGCCGGCGACCGCGACGAAGTGAACGCGCATGATCGGGGGCGCAGTCTAGTCCATCGGGGCGATCCGCCCTCGCGCGAAGCGCGCGACTTCGTCGACGCTCAGGCGCCGCCCATGTCGGGCTGGCAGACCTCGACCTGCATGCCGCAGGCGTCGCACAGCGAGTTCCAGCAGGGGTCAGCCGTGACGAGCTGGCAGGAGCTGTCCTCGGGGCAGGCTTCGTCGACGCAGGCGGCGATCGGGAAGCAGCCGGCCATCGCGAGCGGCACCTCGCCGCAGCCGGGCTCGAGCCACTGGCAGGCCGGGTTCGCCGAGCAGCTCGCTGGGTTGGCGAGCGCGTCGCAGCTGCCACAGGCCCCAGGCGCTTCGACCTTCCACTGGCCCTCGCTGCACGCGGCCGTGAGCTGCACGTCTCCGCAGGCCCAGGTCTCGGTGTAGAAGCAGCCCTGCACCTCGCCCCAGTTCGTGCAGTCGCTGCCGTCGATCGGGAGCTCTTCGGGGCAGCCGATCGAGCACCACGTGCTCTCGTAGGAGATCGCCCAGCCGTCGCCGGTGCAGGTCGCGACCTGCCACTCCTCGCCGCAGCTGCCGTAGAACTCCTCGTACTCGCAGCGCTGGCCGAGCTCGTCGCAGGGCGCGCCTGCGTTCGGCGCGACGACCGGGCACTCGAACGGAGGCGGCTCCGAGCAGCGAGGCGCGGCCGTCTGCCAGCCCTCGGTGGTGCAGCGCGCGGTGCTCGAGGCGTCGCCGCACTCGCCCGTTGCGCCGTAGCTGCACACGAGGCCGACCTCGCCGCAGTCCGCGCCGAAGCTCGGCAACGCGCCTGGGCAGCCTTCGTCGTCGGGCGTGACCGTGACGGTGCTCAGGCAGCCTGCCGTGAGCGAGAGCAGGGAGGCGGCGACGGCGAAGCTGAAGGCGCGCATGGGAGCCCGGTTTGCACGTCGCGTGCCCGGGCGCTGCCGAGCACGAGCGCCGCGCGATCGGCTCGAATTCCGGGCGCATCTCGAGTGGCGCGGGGCGCGGTGCGCGCGGCCTCGCGCGCGGTGCGCCGAGCTGTGCCACGGCTCGCGACGCCGATCCGGCCCAGACGCGCCCGTGGTAGATCGCCGGCCGACCATGAGCGAGAACGACGAGCAGAAGAGCGACGAGCGAGGCCAGAACCGCTACGACCACGCCGAGGTCGAGCCTCGCTGGCAGCAGCGCTGGGCCGAGGAGCAGCTGTTCGTGGCGCGCCGCCGCCCCGGCAAGAAGAAGCGCTACCTGCTCGACATGTTCCCCTACCCCTCCGGCGCGGGCCTGCACGTCGGGCACCCCGAGGGCTACACGGCGACGGATATCCTCGCCCGCTTCGCGCGCATGAACGACGAGGACGTGCTGCACCCGATGGGCTGGGACGCCTTCGGCCTGCCCGCCGAGCAGTACGCGATCGAGACCGGCACGCACCCGGCCGCGACCACCGCGAAGAACATCGACACCTTCCGCCGGCAGCTGCAGCGCCTCGGCTTCTCCTACGACTGGAGCCGCGAGCTCTCGACGACCGACGTCGAGTACGTGCGGTGGACGCAGTGGATCTTCCTGCAGCTCTTCAAGCGTGGGCTCGCCTACCAGGACGAGATCCCCGTCAACTGGTGCGCCGCGCTCGGCACGGTGCTCGCCAATGAGGAGGTCGTCGACGGCAAGAGCGAGCGTGGCGGCCACCCGGTCGTGCGCACCCCCCTGCGCCAGTGGATGCTGCGCATCACCGCCTACGCCGATCGCCTCGCGGAGGATCTCGCCCAGGTCGACTGGCCCGAGGGCACGCTCACGATGCAGAAGGAGTGGATCGGCCGCAGCGAAGGCGCGGAGATCGACTTCGCGGTGGAGGGCCACGAGGGTGCGACGATCAGCGTCTTCACGACGCGCCCCGATACGCTCATGGGCGTGACCTACGTGGTGCTCGCGCCCGAGCACCCGCTGGTGGCGAAGATCACGACCGACGCGCACCGCGCCGAGGTCGAGGCCTACGTGGCCGCGTCGGCGAAGAAGAGCGATCGCGATCGTGTCGCCGCGGTGAAGACCAAGACGGGCGCACCCACGGGCGCCTTCGCGGTGCACCCCATCAGCGGGGCCAGCGTGCCCGTGTGGGTCGCCGACTACGTGCTCGGCCACTACGGTACCGGCGCGGTCATGGCCGTGCCCGGCCACGACGAGCGCGACTACGAGTTCGCCAAGGCCTTCGGGCTCGCGATCGTCGAGGTCGTGAGCCCCGACGGCATGCTGCACGGCGCGCTCGAGGCGGCTTACGTCGACGACGGCGTCGCCGTGCAGAGCGGCGCCTTCGACGGGCTGCGCACCCCCGAGTGCAAGAAGGCCGTGATCGCCGAGCTCGAGAAGCTCGGGCGCGGCAAGAAGCGCGTGACCTACAAGCTGCGCGACTGGGTCTTCTCGCGTCAGCGCTACTGGGGTGAGCCGATCCCGATCTACTTCCCCGTCGAGCTCGAGGCCGGCGGCGATCCGCGCAAGGGCGCGAAATGCACGATCCGCTTCGACCAGCCGATCGCCGTCGACGAAGCCGAGCTGCCGCTGCGCCTGCCCGAGCTCGACGACTTCCGCCCGGGCGACGACCCCGCCGGCCCGCTCGCGCGCGCGCTCGACTGGCGCTTCTTCGAGAAGGACGGCAAGTGGTACGCGCGCGAGACGAACACGATGCCGCAATGGGCGGGCTCGTGCTGGTACTACCTGCGCTTCCTCGATCCGAAGAACGGCGAGCTCGGCTGGAGCGAGGAGGCCTACGACGCGTGGATGCCCGTCGACCTCTACGTCGGCGGCGCGGAGCACGCGGTGCTCCACCTGCTCTACGCGCGCTTCTGGCACAAGGTGCTCTTCGACACCGGGCACGTGAAGCACGCCGAGCCCTTCGCCAAGTTGATCCACCAAGGGATGATCCTCGGTGAAGACGGCGAGAAGATGAGCAAGTCGCGGGGCAACGTCGTCAACCCCGACGACATCGTGAAGGCCCACGGCGCCGACTGTCTGCGCCTCTACGAGATGTTCATGGGCCCGCTCGACGCCGTGAAGCCCTGGCAGTCGGGGCAGATCCAGGGCGTCGTGCGCTTCCGGGATCGTGTCTACGCGCTGTGCACGCGCCCCGTGGTCGACGCGATGGGCGACGAGACACGCCGCCTCATGCACAAGACCATCCAGAAGGTGGGCCGCGACATCGAGGCGCTCGCCTTCAACACGGCCATCAGCGCGATGATGGTCTACACGAACCACCTCTCGAGCCTGCCCGAGCTGCCGCGCGAGGCGGCCGAGGCGCTCGTGCTGTTGGTCTCGCCCTTCGCGCCGCACCTCGCCGAGGAGCTGTGGAGCAAGCTGGGCCACACCGAGTCGCTCGCGCTGCACCCCTGGCCGAGGTTCGACGAAGCGCTCACGATCGACGACGAGATCGAGCTGCCGGTGCAGGTGAACGGCAAGGTCCGCGACAAGCTGCGCATGCACCGCGAGGCGAGCGAGGCCCAGGTGCGCGAGGCCGCGCTCGCGGCCGACGGCGTCGTGGCCTTCGTCGGCGACAAGCCGCTGAAGAAGTTCGTCTACGTGCCGGGGCGGATCGTCAACATCGTGGTCTGACGGCGCATTCCCGAGCGTAGACGCTGCGAAGCGCGCCTCGACACGCGAGGCGCGCAAGGCTTGCATCTACGTTCCGAGGACGCATCTTCCGGAACAACGATGTTCTTCGATCCGCTCTACCTCGTGATCATGATCGTCAGCGCGGCGATCTCCCTCGGCGCGCAGACGTGGGTGATGACCGCCGTGAAGTCGAAGTCGAAGGTGGCGCTGCGCTCCGGCCTCACCGGGGCCGACGTGGCCGCGACGATCCTGAAGCAGAGCCGGCTGCCGGGCGTGCGCATCGAGATGGCCGACGGCTTCCTCAGCGACCACTACGACCCGTCGACGCGCACGCTGCGCCTCTCCCACGACAACTTCTACGGGCGCTCGGTCGCGGCGGCGGGCATCGCGGCGCACGAGGCCGGGCACGCGGTGCAGCACGCCGAGGGCTACTGGCCGATGCAGATCCGCCAGCGCCTCGTGCCCGTGGCGAACCTCGGCACCCAGCTCGGCGTCATCCTCGTGATGATCGGCTTCGCGCTCGGCTTCCTCGGCCTCGCGAAGATCGGCGTGCTCGTGTTCGCAGGCTTCGTGGCCTTCACGCTCATCACCTTGCCGGTGGAGTTCAACGCATCGACGCGCGCCAAGGCGGCGCTCGCGCGGAGCGGCCTGCTCGCCGGCGAAGAGCTGCGCGGCGTCTCGAGCGTGCTCACGGCGGCGGCGGCCACCTACGTCGCGGCGGCCGTGACGGCGATCCTGCAGCTGCTGTACTTCGTGCTGAGGCTGCAGGGCTCGGATCGGGATCGCTGAGCGCGTCACTGGCCGCGGTGCGGCGCTCGTCGCGTCCGCGGCGCTCGGCGTCGTGGCGCTCAGCTGAACGCAGACGCCACGAGCCGCTCGCAGAGCGAGAAGCGATCTGGCTCCGGCACGGCGAATACGACCAGCTCGAGGCCAGCCTCGGGGTGCTCCGCACGTCGGTGCAAGCGCGGCAGTCTCCAGCATCGCCTCGGGGATCGCCGCTCGCGCAGCTCCGCGCCGCAGGTGTGCTGCGCTTCGAGCTTGTCGGTGGAAGCTCGCCCTTCCTTCCAACGCCACGCGGTGCGCGTCGTCAGGGCGCTCGAGGTCGGGACGCGTCGAGCATCACGAGGTCGGCGAGATCCTTCGGGCCCCGACGCCAGCTTGTTCCGGATGAGCGCGGCGCGCCCGATCACCGGGATCGTCAGTCCGCCCAGCTCGAGCTCGAGGTGTCCGGTCCAGGCCTCGCGGAAGCTGACGCCATCGATCTTGGTGAGCAGATCGATCCGGTAGGGTTGTCTCCCGAGCATGAACACCTTCGACGGCGTGCTGAGCAGCTCGATCGACGGTGCGACGTCGCCGAAGCCGAAGTCATCGAGGGCTGCGCGAACGCGCCGTGCGTTCGCCTTCGAGGCGTCGATCAGCACGTCCAGGTCCTCGGTGTGCCTGGGCCGGGCGTGGATCGACACCGCGTGCCCCCCGATGAGCAGGAACCTCACGCGATGGCGCGTCAGCAACCTCAAGAACTCGCTCCAGTCCTCGAACAGCGGGTCGATGGAGCGCGAAGGTCGCGCGGCGGATGGCTTCGACGGCGGCGAGTCGCTCGAGAGGCGTCGTGTGCTCCCAGATCCTCGCGGCTTCGGCATCGGCGTCCTCGAGATCGACGACGAGCAAGGTTCGCTCGATCATGGGCGCAGCATAGACCAGCCTGCGCCCGGACTGCTGCCGCCCATCGCGAGGCCGAGATCGGCTCTCCTCGTCGAAGCCTCGCACGAGGGCGCGCTCGACCCCGGCGTGGTGCGCGCGCGCAGTCGTCACCTGCTCAGCGCTTCTCGAGCACGACGATCAAGACGACGACGAAGGCGGCGAGCACGAGCACCAGCGCGACGAGCAGGATCGTCACGAGCTTGAGCAGGCGCGCGATGCGCGCCTCGGCGTTCGATGGGCTGTCGCTGGGCTGAGGCGCTGCCACGGGCTGTGGCGCGAGCGCGGGCAGCTGCGCCTGCGCGAAGGGCGGCGGCGGCGCGGGCGGCGCGAGCGAGGGTGGGCGCGCTTGGCTCGGGGGGCTGGGCAGATCGCTCGGGCGCTCGAGCTTCTGGGTCGAAGCGACGGCACGCAGGTCGGGCTTCGCGGCAGCGGAGGACCCGACGGGGACCGCGGATGTGGCCGGAACCGCGGGTGCAGCGGGTGCTGCGGGTGCTGCCGGAGCCGCCGGCGCCGTAGCTGCCACGGCGGCGCCGGCGGGCGCGGTGGTCTGCGGTGCCTGCCCGCGGCCGGTGTGGCGCAGCCAGCGGTCGCTCGCGGCGCCCGAGCCCGTGAGCTCGGCGGCCCGGCGACCCACGCGCTCGAGCGCGCCGATGAGCTCCTCGGCGGACTGGAAGCGCTGCGCCGGATCCTTCGCGAGCGCGCGCAGCATGAGGGCCTCGAGCTCGGGCGAGACCTCCGCGAGCGAGCTCGGCTTGGGCGGTGGCTCGCGCACGTGACGCATGACGATCTGCAACGGCGTCTCGCCCTCGAAGGGAGGCCTGCCGCAGACGAGCTCGAAGAGCAGCACACCCACCGAGTAGAGATCCGAGCGGTGGTCGACCTTCTCGGCCCGCCCCTGCTCCGGCGACATGTAGGCCGGCGTGCCGACGAGCGCGCCGACACGCGTGAGCACGCTGCGCACCTGGGTCGGTGATTCGGTCGGAAGGGCGACGTCGCTGCGCTCGTCGAGCGTCTTCGCGATGCCGAAGTCGAGCACCTTCACGAGCTCGTGCTCGGGCGCGTCGGGGCTGCGACAGAGCATGATGTTCTCGGGTTTGATGTCGCGGTGAACGACGCCCTGCGCGTGGGCGTGCGCGAGCGCGCGACAGACCTCGATGGTGATCTGGATCGCGCGCTCCTGCGTGAAGGAGCCGCGCTGCTTGATGCGTGCGGAGAGGTCGTCGCCGAAGAGCAGCTCCATGACGAGGAAGAGCAGATCGCCGTCTTCACCGACGTCGAGCACACGCACGATGTTCGGGTGCGCGAGGCGCGACGCGACCTGACCCTCGCGCAAGAAGCGCGAGACGATCTCGCGATCGCCGGCGAGCTCGGGGTGCACGACCTTGATGGCCACGTGCTTCGGCTCCTCGTCGCTCAGGCCGCAGAAGATCTGCGCCATGCTGCCCTCGCGGATGAACGAAGCGACCTGGTAGCGCTCGGCGAGCAGTCGACCGACCAGCGGGTGGCTCGTGGCGCTCGCGCTCGCGGCGCGCTTGGGCGCGCCCTTCGCGCCGAGGGCGCGCATGTCGGCGTCGCTCAGCTCGATCGTCACCGTCTGCTGGAGCTCACGCAGCGACGAGGCGCCCGAGCTCGAGGCCTCGACGGGCCGCGACCCCTGCGCGCCGCGCGCAGCCTGACCACTCGAGGGCAAGGTCGCCTCGCGTGTGGGCCCCAGGGCGGGCGAGCCCGCCCGTGGCAGGGCGCGCGCCGCCGTCGGCGCTTCGTCGACCGCGGTGAACGAGCCGCGTTCCTGCATGCGCGCCGAGGCGAGCGTCGGCTGGCTGTGGACCTTGCCCGAGAGCGTCGCCTGGCTCCAGCGCTGGCTCGAGGCCATGTCGAGATCAGGCAGCACGGCGGCGAGCGCCTCGCCGAAGGCACGCGCGGTGGGCGGGCGATCTTCGGGGCGTTTGGCGAGCGCGCGGAGCACGATGCGCTCGAGCTCGGGGTGGATGCTGCCGAAACGACTCGGCGCTGGGGGGGTCTCTTGCACGTGGCGCGCGATGATCTGCAGCGGCGTCTGGCCCTCGAAAGGAGGCCGGCCAGAGAGCAGCTCGTAGAGCAGCACTCCCGCCGAGTAGATGTCGGAGCGGTGGTCGATGGGCTCGGCGCGCCCCTGCTCGGGCGACATGTACGCCGGCGTGCCGACCCAGGTGCCGACGCGCGTGAGCACCGAACGCACGCCGGTCGGGGCCTCCTCGGCGAGGGCGACGTCGGGGCGCGCGTCGAGGATCTTCGCGATGCCGAAGTCGAGCACACGCACGCTCTCCTCCGTCGGTGCGTGTGGCTGACGACAGAGCATGACGTTCTCGGGTTTGATGTCGCGGTGCACGACGCCCTGCAGGTGCGCGTGCTCGAGCGCGGCACAGACGTCGACCATGATCTCCACCGCGCGCGACTCGGTGAAGGAGCCCTTGGTCTTCACGCGCGCCGAGAGGTCGTCGCCGAAGAGCAGCTCCATCGCCATGTAGGTGAGCTCGCGATCCTTGCCCGCGTGCAGCACGCGCACGATGTTCGGGTGCTGGAGACGCTGGGCGATGCGCGCCTCGCGCAGGAAGCGCGAGACGAGCTCGGCGTCGTCGGCGAGCTCGGGGTGCATGACCTTGATGGCCACGTGCCTGGGCTCGGCCGACTGCACGCCGCAGAAGACCTGCGCCATGCCGCCCTCGCAGATGAACGTGGCGACCTGGAAGCGGTTCTCGAGGACACGCCCGATCAACGGGTGCCCCGGGCTCCACACAGGTCCGCTCATCGTGGCGGAGCATAGGCGAAGTCGAGCGAGCTTCGCAGGGGGTGCGCTGCGCGAAGTTTGCGTGCCGCGCGTGGGTCACGCGCAGCGCGTGGGTGAGCGGCGACGCGCAGGAGCGGGAGAGCGTCGACGCACGTCGCGGCGAGCCGCTAGGCTGCGTGGCGCATGGGGGAAGCACGGAGCAAACTCCGCCGGTCGTCGACGAGCGCACCGCGGCCCGAGCGCACGAAGCGCGCGCCGAGCGCCCGGGCGAAGGCGCAGTCGGAGCCGGAGGCGCCGGAGCAGCCCACGAGCCGCTTCGGCACGCACGGCGAGCTCATCCGCTTCCTCCGCAGCCTCGCCGTCAGCGACGCCTTCGCGCAGCTGATGTGCGCAGGCAGCGACGTCGTCGCCAAGGGCACGCTCTCTTCGGGAGCGCTGTTGCTCGCCGACGGCCAAGGCGATCATCTCGTCGCGCACTGGGACCCGACGGGCATCGTCGTGCTCGGCTTCGACCACATCGGCGCCGGCAGCGAGTGGGAGCTGCCGCTCGACCAACGCAACCCCGGGCAGCACCTGGTCGGTGTGCCGCCCGCGCTCGCGCCGCTGGCCGAGCGCGCCACCGACGACGGCGAGCGCCTCGCGACCGAGGGCCTGTGGATCGCCGCCGGCGAGCAAGGCGCGAGCGGCGAGTCGATGTCGCTCGACGTGATCCCGCGCCTCACGGGCCTCGGTCAAGGACGCACGGCGCGCGAGGCGCTCGAAGGCATGCTCGCCCGGGATCCCCAGACCGCGCTCGCCGCGCGCGCCGCGAGCGTGGACGGCTACACGATCACGGCCGAGGACGCGGAGCTGTTGCTCGCGAACGCCAGCGCCCAAGGCGCGCATCTGCCACCGAGCGACGTGAAACGCGCCGTCGCGGCGCTCGCGAGGCTCGGCGTGACCTGGAAGCACGCGCTCACCCAGGCGCGCCCCTTCGCCGCAGCCAGCAGGGCCGCGCGCGAGGCCGCCTCGGCGCTGCCCGAACCCGAGCTCAGGCTGCTGCGCGCAGCGAGCACCGGCGATCTCGAGGCACTGAAGGCGGCGCTCGCGGAGGGCGCGAACATCGACGTCGCGCTGCCGGACTTCGTGCTGCCCTACTACCCCAGCGGCGCGACGCCTCTGCTCGTCGCGATCCGCAGCGATCAGCCTGAGGTGGCCGAGCACCTGCTCGCGGCCGGCGCGAACGTGGAGGTGCACATCGACGGCGGCAGCGGCCCGGAGTCGCCGCTGCGTCGTGCCGCCGCGCAGGGCGACGCGGCGATGGTGCGTCGCCTGCTCGAGCTCGGCGCGAGCGTGAAGACCGACACGCCGTACCGGGTCGTGCTCGAGAGCGTCTGTTGCCCGCTCGAGCACCTGCGCCAGGGCACGGCCGCCGATTACGTCGAGGTGATGCGCCTCCTGCTCGACTCGGGTGCGCCGCTGCCCAACCACGGCGCATGCGGTGCGCTCATGCGCATCGCCGAGCGTGGTGGCGCAGTGGAGCTCTGGCCGCGCCTTCACGCGGCCTACGTTCCCGACGCGCTGCCCGGCCCTGCGCGAGCCGTCGACCCGGCGGACGCGCCACGCGTATCGACGCTGCTCGCCGAGGCCGCGCGGCTCCTCCGCGGCGACACGACCGCCGCGCGACGCCTGCTCAGCGAGGCGTGGAGCCTCAACCCACAGCCTCGCCTCGCCGAAGCGGCCGAGACGCTCGCGCGTTGGACGCGAGGCCCGAGCCCGGGCCACATCGTCGCCGGGCGCGACCGCATCGACGGTGAGGCCACCTTGGCGTCGCTCTCGGCCGCGCTCGAGGCCCCGCCGGACCCACGCGCTGCACGCGAGCTGCTCGGCTGGCTGTGGACGAGCGACATCTACACGAGCAAGACGTGGATCGCGAAATGCGAAGACGCGGCCGCGGCGCTGCTCGTGCACCTGCGCGATCTGCGCTTCGTCGAGAGCCTCGCGCAGCACTGCGCGCTCGGGCGACCGAACGCGCCCTACCCCATGCGCGCCTCGCTCCGCGCCGCGCTCTCCGAGCTCCGACAGACCGAGCCGCTGCCGCTCGGCGAGGCCGATCTGGAGCAACTCTCGGCGATCGAAGACGCCCTCGCGGAGCGCAGGCACGTGCCCAAGCGCCCGGGCGTGCACGAGCTCTACGAGGCCGTCTACGAGAACCCCGACGACGACGCCCCTCGCCACGCGCTCGCCGAGCGCCTGCTCGAGGCCGGCGATCCACGCGGCGAGTTCATCGCGCTCCAGCTCGCACGGCACACGAGCGGCGGCGTTCCCACCGAGCGCGAGCGCGCCCTGCTCGAGGAGCACGGCCGGCGCTGGCTCGGTGAGATCGACTCCATCTTGGGGCCGGAGCTCGAGTTCGAGCGAGGCTTCCTCGTGCACGCCGCGACCGCCCAGAAGTTCAACGAGCACGCTGCGGAACGCCATCCATTGCTCGCCTCCGGGCAGGGCACACAGCGCGAGTGGTCCACCGTGAGGCGCCTCTCACTCTGGCGTCACGCATCGATCGGCGCACCGAGCCTCCTGCGTGGCTCGCGTCTTCGCGGCGTGCGCGAGCTGGTCGACGTCGGGCACGGCTCGCTCGGCGATCTCGCCGCCAGTGGGCCGAGGCCGCTCGCGAGGCTCGAGCTCGCGAAGGCACGCGCGCTCGGTTGGTGGACTTTCTTCGCGCGCGAGCTCAACGCAATCCCAGACTTCGCGCCATCGCTCGAGAGCCTGCGTATGCCAGCGGAGAACGGCAAGCTGGCGTGGGTGCGCCGCTTCCTCGAGCGCCTACCCGCGTTGCGCTCCCTGTCGGTCGCGGTCGACGCCTCGCTCGGCGAGCTCGCCGCGCTCGGGCTCGAGCGTGGGCTCGCCGAAGTGCGCTGGCTGGGCAAGGTGGACGTGGGTGTCGACCTCGCGACCGGCACGATCGAGGTGAGCTTCCCGGGCACGCTCGCGCCTTCCTTCGCCGATCTGGCGAACGAGCAGGTGAGGAGCGCACGCAAGCTCGGCCTCGAGCGCCTCGTGGTGCGCACGCCGCCGCGCGCGAAGGCCGAAGCGCGACCGAAGCGCGGCGCGCCGGTGCTCACGCGGCGCTCCGAGCGCGTCGACCTCGAGCCGCTCGTCGAGTGCGCCGACGATCTGGGCCTCGAGCTCGCGCTCGAGCCGCACCGAGACGACTGCTTCGCGCCGAACCCGACGCGCGCCGAGTGATCCGCCCCGACGGACACGCACACTGCCTCGCACAAACCGACCCACAGCCTCGCGCCGCGCGCGACAGCCCTCCGGACCCCCAGGTCGAGCCGCCCGGACCTGAACGGATGGCTCCCGCCGGGGTACGGACGACCCGCCGAGGGGGTCCGGACGACCCGCCGAGGGG
>CALKVW010000030.1 GCA_938004785.1 uncultured Polyangiaceae bacterium | reverse complement strand
GCCACGCGCTGCTGACACGGGGGGGCCCCGGCCCCACCTTGAAGAGGGCCACGCGTTGCTGAGGCGGGGGGCCCCGGCCCCACCTTGAAGAGGGCCACGCGTGGCTGAGGCGGGGGGCCCCGGCCGCACCTTGACGAGGGCCACGCGCTGCTGACACGGGGGGCCCCGGCCGCACCTCGAGGAGGGCCACGCGGAGGTGGGGTGGCTCAGGCGAAGTGGTCCCAGCCACCACGGGCTGGGCGGCGGGTGCCGTCGGCGAGCTCGACCCACACGGGCTGTGCGCCGCGCTGCTCGCAGCGTCCGATCCGCACGAAGCCTTCGACCGTGGCTCCCGGCGGGGCGGTCACGAGCAGCGCGTAGTCCTCGCCGCCCGAGAGCGCGAGCTCGAGTGGGTCGAGCCCTAGCTCGGTGGACGCCTCGCGCAAGGTATCGCCGACGAGCGCGGAGGCCTCGAGCACCAAGCTGAGGCCGCTCGCGTCCGCGAGGCGTCGCGCGTCGCGTGCCGTGCCATCCGAGATGTCGAGCGCTGCGGTCGCGCCGGCACGCGCCGCCTCGAGGCCAGCCTCGAAGCGCGCGGTCGGGCGCCGGAACGCGCCGAGCGCCGTTGCGAGCGCGGGGCTCGACGCGCGAGCGTCGATGCCGCGCTTCGCCGCCGCCAGCCCGGCCGCGGCGAGTCCCACCGGTCCGGCGAGCCAGACCTCGTCGCCGAGACGCGCGCCATCGCGTGTGAGCGCGCGCTCGCTCACACCGAGCACCGTGGACGTGACGCTGAGCTGAGCGGAGCGCGCGAGGTTGCCGCCGACGAGCGCCGTGCCCACCCGATCGACCGCGGCGCGTTGACCGCGCGCGAGGGCCTCGAGCTTCGCGTCCGGGAAGTGCGGAGGGAGCTCCAGCGCAGCGAGCACGCCGAGCGGGCGCGCTCCCATGGCGGCGAGGTCGCTGAGCGCCGCGGTGGTCGCTCGGTAGCCCACGTCCTCGAGCGACATCAGGCCTTCGCTGAAGTGCACGCCCTCGACGGCGGCGTCGATCGACCACACGAGCCCAGCCCCGCCGAAGCGAAGGACCGCGGCGTCATCGCCGATCCCCAGCTCGACGCCTGGGCTCGCGACCTCGAGCACGCGGCGGAGCAGCGCGATCTTCGCGTCTTCGTCGCTCGCTGCTCCGTTCGCCATCCGCCTCAGCGTCGCGAGGCCGGGGCCACGCTCGGAGGAGGTGGGATGGTGCTGCGCGCAGAGACCGGCAGAGAGACGACGAACACCGCCCCTTGGGGCTCGTTGTCCTCGACGTCGATCGTGCCCTGGTGGGCCTCGACGATGCGCTTGACGATCGAGAGCCCCAGCCCCGCGCCGCCGACCTCGCGCGTCGACGATTGGTCGATCTGGTAGAAGGGGTCGAAGACGCGCCTACGCTCGTGCGCGGGGATGCCGACGCCGGTGTCACGCACCCGCACGCTGACCACGCGTCGGGTCGGGGCGAGCAAGACCAAGCCCTCGTCGCCGTCTGCCATCGCCTCCTCCTCGCAGAGCTCGACGGTGACGCGACCTCCCTTCGGCGTGAACTTCACGGCGTTGTCGAGCAGGTTGACGAAGACCTGACGGAGCCGATCTGCATCGCCCCGCACGAGGTGGGTCTCGGCGCCGCGTTCGACGACGAGCTCGACACCTCGCTTCGTGGCGGCGGGTCGGACCGTGGACAGGGCGTCCTCCACCACGGGCTCGAGTCCGAGCGACACCGGGTGCATGCGCAAGGTGCCGCTCTCGAGCTTGGAGAGGTCGAGCAGGCTCATGATCAGCGAGAGCAGCTGGTCGCCCTTCTGGCGGATCGTGTTCACGAACTCGAGCTGGTCCTGCGTGAGCTCACCGCACATGCCCTCCGCGAGCATCTCGCTGTAGCCGATGATCGACGTGAGCGGCGTACGTAGCTCGTGCGAGACCGTCGCGAGGAAGGCGCTCTTCAGGCTGTCGAGCTCCCTCAAGCGCTCGTAGGCCGCTTGCAGCTCCGCGTTCTTGGCGAGCAGCTCCCGGTAGCTCTCCTGGATCGACGCCATGTGCATCGTCGACGCGAGACGAGCCCGCTGCCCCGCGTGAAGCACGAGATCGAGCACCGTCCGGAAGTGGTGGAAGTGCTCGCTCGCCCGCTGCGAGTCCATGCTCGGGAGCTCGGCGAGCGCCGCGCCGAGGGTGGCCTCGAGCGTGGCGTCGAGCGAGACGGCGCTCGGCGTCGCACCGCGGTCACCGCTCGTCCCGGTCGGCTGCGAGCCGTCGTGCCGACTCGGTGCGCGCGTGTAGGGCCCGAGCACCAGCGTTCCCAGCGGCTCGTGGTCGTAGTCCAGCTCACCGACGAGGTAGACGCATCCTCCGAGCCCCACGCGCTCCGTCGGCGCGCCTCGGGCCTCGGCCTGCGTGAGGGAGTCGTCTTCGCGAGCGAGCAGCTCGGCGCCGCGCGGCGCGGCAGCGATGGCCTTTCGGAAGCCGGAGCTCGCGCTCGGCGCGTGCAGCGTGCGCCCCGAGCGTCCGAGCACCCGCACGTCGAGGCCGGTGGAGCCGCGGAAGGAGCTGCAGAGCTCCGCGAGCGCCTCCGGCTTGAGCACATCCTCGATGCGCGGTGTCGCTGCGAGCTCTGCACTGTCGAGCGCGTCAGCCATCTCGCTGGACATCGGAGCGTAGGGCAAGGCGCTCTCGGCCATCATCGAGCCTCGCGCGCGTGGGGGTCGAGCGCCGCTCTCATCGCATGCCTCCGCGGCGCGTGCTCTCGGGGCCTGGTCCTGGACGCTGAGAGGCGGGCCCAGCGCCGCCCGCGGTCGACGGAGGCACGGCAGGCGAGAGAGGCTCGAAGCGACCTCCGAACCGCGTCGCGAGCAGCTCCTCGACGGAGCGATCGGCACCCAGCTGCTCGGCGGCCGTGCTGAGCAGGCTCGCGCCCTCGATCTGCAGCTTGCGGCTGAGGCCGTGGACTTGGTCGAGCGTGATCCACGTGAGGTGCAAGAGCCCGAGGAAGGTCTCGAGCACCCCCACGCTCTGGGTCGCGATTCCGCCGAAGACCGGCTCCTTGCCGCGCTTCGCCATCTGGGCGAGCTCCGCGTCGGTCCGCACGTCGGGCAGGTCGCGCTTGTTGAACTGGATCACGAGCGGCATGCGCGACATCTCCGAGCCGTTCGCGCGGAGGTTGTCGCGCAGATCCACGAAGCTGGCGGCGTTCGCCTCCGTCTCCGAGAGGCGCGAGTCGGCGACCAGCGCGACGCCGTCGGCGCCCTGCAGCACGAGCTTGCGCGTCGCTGCGTGGATCGGCTGCCCGGGCACGGTGAAGAGCTTGATGCGCAGCTTCGCGTCGCCCGAGTTCGCCTTGAAGGTGAGCGGCAAGAGGTCGAAGAACAACGTACGGTCGTTCTTCGTCTCGAGCGTCATCAGACGACCCCTCGCCCCTGCGCCGGCACGTTCGTGCAACGCGACGAGGTTGGTCGTCTTTCCGCTGAGCGCTGGCCCGTAATAGACCAGCTTGACCGTCACCTCACGCGCGGCGAAGTCGAGCTGCACAGCGGCGAATCATTCCACGGACGGCGCAGGCTTGCCAGAGCCTAGCGCGCGGCGCATCCCGCTCAGCTTCTCCTGCAAGGCGAGCAGCTTGGCGCGCTCTTCGTCGCACTGCGCGAGCGCGGATGCGTCGCTCGGAGCGCCGGCCGTGCGCGCCTTCCGGGTCGCGCGCAGCACCTCGAGCAGCTCGCGGTGGAGCTCCTCGCCTGCGCTCACCACCCACTGATCGAGCGCCTCCGCGAAGGCCAGGATCATCTCGTCGAGCTTCGGGCCGAGCTTCGCGGCGGCATCGCGGATGGCCACCGGCGCGAGCTCGCGCGCCTTCTCGCGCGTCTCGCGCTCGATCCGGCGCCGCACGTAGACCGCGAGCACGGGGGCGGCGAGGAAGACGCCGACGCCCGCAGCGAGGTTGGTGAACGCCAGCCCCACACCGACGGCCGCGAGCGCCACCACGCCGAAGTCGTAGCGGAGCGTGTCGACCTCCACCACCGGCGCCTCGAGGCCCTTGCCGAAGGCGGTGGAGAGCCGCTCGGCGTTGGCGTTCGCGTCTTCGCGCACCAGCGCCACCGTCTTCTCCGCGAGGCTCTCGAGCGCGCGCGCGATCTCTTTGGTCTCGCGCTCTGCCCAATCGACGAAGGTTCGCTCCAAGAAGGGCCCGAGGTGCGTCTTGATCTCGTCGCTCTTCGCGTCGTCGATCATCGAGGGCAGTGACTTGATGACGTCTTCCTGGAAGTGCTCGAGGTCTCGCTTCACCCAGGCGCGGATCGCCGCGACCTCCTCGCGCACCTCGCCGCGTCGCTGCTCGATGGTGCGCGTCGCGCCCGCGAGATCCTGCTCGAGCAGCTCGATCCGCCGGTCCAGCTCCTCGGAGGGCATCGCCACGCTCCGGCGCTTCGCGTCGACCCCCTTGGTGAGCATCGCAGACAGCGCGAGCGCCTGACCGAGCGCGTTGTCGAGCAGGATGCGACCGCGCTCCTCGGAGAGGAAGGCGAAGAGGTGCGCCTCGAGCTCGACGAGGCCGCTCTTGTCGCGCTTCCCCTCGAGCGCCTCGAGCGCCGAGACCGCGAAGATCGGCGCGCCGGGCAGGAGCTTGTCGACCTCGCTCCGGATGTAGCGCATCGCCTCGGCCTCTTCCTTCGCGTCCCAGATGTCGCGCTTGGTGACGACGAAGATGATCTTGTTGCGCTCCTTCGCGAGCAGCTTCTCCTGCAAGAAGACGCGCTCCGACTCCTTGAGCGGTTGTCCCGCGTCGAGCAGGAAGAGCACGGCGTCGCTCTTGGGGATGTAGCTGTAGGTGATGTCGGCGCGCTGGTGCGAGAGGTCGTTCACGCCGGGCGTGTCGACGAGCACGATGCGCTCCGCGAGCAGGGCGGCCGGCAGCGAGACCTCGAGGTGCCGGACCTCCTCGCCGCTGCGGGCGATGCCGCCTGCCGCCCCGTGGTCGCCGCCCACGGCGAAGGCCCCCACCTGGTCGATCGGCAGCGCGCGCTTCTCTCCGTCGTGGAACACGATCGAGGCGCTCGGCTCCTCGGCGTACTCCACGTGGTGGATGAGCGCCGTCGTCGGCGTGACGCCCGTCGGCAAGAGCGTCCGACCCAGGAGGCCGTTCACGAAGGTGGTCTTGCCGTGGTTGAATTCCCCCACGACGACGAGGTGGAAGCGGTCGGCCTCGAGCTTCTCGACGAGCTCCGCGCGGAGCTTCTCGGCGAGCGAGGACGCACCCACGGCCGTCGCGAGCGAGACCAGCTCCTCGGACGCCTCACTGACCTCTCGCCTCTTCTCGTGGAACGACTCGAGCATTCGCCCTCTCCTCGCTCCCGCAGGAGCGCTTCTTCCACCCTCGTCGCCGCGACCACCGTGGGCGCGGACGCTCCCGTTCAACCGACGACGCGGATGATCTCGTGGACCCTCTCGTCGACCTCGTCGATGGAAAGCCCGCCCTCACCGAGCCCGGCGTGGCGCCGGTAGAGCGCGCTCTCGGCGAACACCCGGAGGGCGAGCACGCGCTTCGGAAGGAAGGGGTGGCTCGCGTTGATCTCCGCGACGCTGCCGATGCCGCTCCTCGCCTCCTCGTACTGCTCGAGGAAGGCGTCCATGTCGAGCTGGTCGTAGAGCTTCGAGCTGCCGAGCGCGAGCTTGGTGAGCGCGCGCGTGGAGACGTCGAGGCTCTTGCTGCACAAGAGGCTCGCTCGATCGCAGGTGATCTCCGCGCGGCGCAGCCAGCCCATGAGCGCCGCCTGCGCGGGGTAGATCACCCAGGAGAACACCAGGCCCGCGATGCGCGCGAGGCTCGACATCGCGGTGAGATAGACCACGTGTTTGTTGTGGATGTGCCCGCACTCGTGGCCGATCACGCTCCGTAGCTCGTCGTCGCTGAAGTGATCGACGAGCGCGCTGTGCACCATGATGAACGAGTCGTCGTTCGTGCCGAAGGTGGCCGCGTTCATCACCGGGCTGTTCACGATGTAGACCGTCGGCGGCGCGATCCCCAGCACGCCCGCGCACTCGGTCGCGATGCCGTGCACGCGGGGGAACTGCCTCGGCCCGACCTTCACGGCCTGGCCGAGCAGCTGGCTCCTTCCGAAGGCGCGAGACACACGCACCGCCGCGGCGACCGCGGCCTCGACGGGCGCGAGCTGATCGAAGGCCATGCGCGTCGTGTGGTCGGAGCCGTAGGCATAGGGCACCGCGGAGGCCCGCCCGCCGTCGGGGAAGGGATGCTCTCGGACGCGCACGAACTCACGAAAGTCGAGGGGCCCGACGTCTGCCATCGAACCCGAGCGTAGTGTCCACGGGCTGGCTCTGCAAACCCGCCCGGGCGAAGGGCTGCGCCTGCGTGGGTCGCCGAGCTCAGACCTCTTCGCGCTCGGCCGGCACCGCACGAGCGAGGTCGAGGATCGCCTCGAGGTGGCGATCGAGCGCGTCGAGCCTCGCGAGCCACCTCCGGTAGTCCTTGCGCACGCCGAGCCCCGAGCTGCGCAGCTCGTAGTCGGTGATGCGTGTCGTCGCGAAACGCAAGCAGGCGAGCTCGAGCCCGCGGGGCAGGGCGGCGAGCTCCTCCGGCTTCGGCGTGCGCACGCCGGCGTAACCACCGAAGAACCCACGCACGAGCTCGAGCTCGAGCTCGGAGCCGAAGCACCACGCGAGCACGGTGACGGCCACGTCGAAGCTCGCCGTGCCCCTCGAGGCCGACTCGAAGTCGAGCAGCGCGGCGAGCGCACCGGAGGGCTCGAAGAGCACGTTGTCGCGGAAGAGGTCACCGTGCACGACCGGCAGCTCGGGCGCCGGGTCGGGCGAGGAAGCGAGGGGCTCGAGGCGCGCGAGGATGCGCGCGGCGTCGGCGTGTACCTCGGGTGGGGCTGGGCCCTCGAGGACGCCGACGAGGCGCGATAGCAGCGCTCGCTCGGAGAAGCGGCTCGGGGCGGTGAGCTCACTGCGCTCCTCGGGCCCGAGGCCCTCCCCGAGGAGGTGGATGCGCGCGAGGGCGGCGCCGACGGTCGCCGTGTGCTCGGGACGTACGCGCGCCTGGCAGAGGTGCTCGCCCTCGACGAAGGGATAGAGCGCGACCGCTTTCCCGTTCCACGTGGCGATCGGACCGCCGCCGTCCGGTCTCGACTTCGGCGCCGGCGTCGGCACGCCTCCTTCGGCGAGCCGACGCACGAGCGCACACTCGCGACGCGCGCCCGCCGCGCCCTGCTCCTCGTAGAGCCGGAGGAACCAGCGCCCGCCGTCGGAGTCGACGAGCTCGTGGTTCGTGTTCACGCTGCCCGCGAGCACGGGACGCGCCGAGCGCAGGGAGAGCCCGTAGATCGCCGCGATGGCGCGGAGCTCCTCGTCGCCGAGCTGGGTGAGTACCGCCACGAGGGGGTGGATCGTCGCAGTTGGTGACGCGTGCTACAAGAATCGGGTCCACACGACCCCTCATGCCCACCGTCCAAGGCAATACCACCGGTCTCAGCCCTCGCGCCCTGCACACGCTCGAGCGCATCTACCGCAGGCGGGTCCCCCTCGACGTCATCACGACCCCGGAGCTCGTCCGGGCGCTGGCCGACGCATCACGCGAGACGGGCCGACAGGTCGGCGCGCTGGTGCACCGCTCGGGCGAGATCGACGCGGTGGTCGTCGGTGATGCAACTAAAATTCTGCTGCCGGACATCGGCAGGTTGCGTGCGGCGGAGGGGCGCTTCCGTGCGCTGCGCCTCGTACACACGCACCTCTTCGGCGAGCCGCTGTCCAAGGACGACATCGTCGACCTCGTGCGACTGCGCCTCGACCTCGTCGCAGCCGTGATGCTCGCCCCGGACGGTGAGCCGCGCAGCCTGATGTGGGCGCACAACATCCCGAGCTCCAGCGCCTCCACGCGCGAGGGCTCCGCGTCGAACCGCATGCCCTCGTACCGGACCAACGGTCCGGTGCCGGTCGGCCGCGTCGACGTCGACTTCGGGGCGCTGATGCGCTCGCTCGAAGACGAGTTCGCCCGGCAGACCTCGCTCAGGGTGCACGAAGCCAAGGACGGTCGCGCGATCCTCGTACACGTCGCCGAGAAGTCCAAGCAGGGCGCCGCGCAGCTCGCCGAGGAGAGCTTGCACGAGCTCGCCGAGCTCGCGCGCACGGCCGGGGTCGAGGTGGTCGATCAGGTGGTCCAGCTGCGTGAGCGCGTGGATCCGAGGCAGGTGCTCGGCAAGGGCAAGCTCGACGAGGTGGTCTTGCGCGCGGCGGAGCTCGACGCGCAGCTCTTGGTCTTCGATCGCAACCTCACGCCCACACAGGCATCCAACATCACGCGGCACACCGACCTGAAGGTCGTCGATCGCACACAGCTCATCCTCGACATCTTCGCGCAGCACGCGGAGGGCGCCGACGGCAAGCTGCAGGTCGAGCTCGCCCAGCTGAAGTACGCCTTGCCCCGGCTCGGCCAGAAGGACGACTCACTCTCTCGTTTGACCGGCGGCATCGGGGGGCGCGGCCCCGGCGAGACGAAGCTCGAGATCGGGCGCCGACGCGCGCGCGAGCGCGTGAGTCACCTCGAGGCGAAGCTCGAGAAGCTCTCCAAGGAGCGCGCGCAGCGCAGGCGCAAGCGCGCGCGCCAAGGTGTGCCGATCGTGAGCATCGTCGGCTACACCAACGCGGGCAAGAGCACGCTGCTCAACACGCTCACCGGCTCGGATGTCGTCGCCGAGGACAAGCTCTTCGCGACGCTCGACCCGAGGTCGCGCAGGCTGCGCTTCCCCGAGGAGCGCGAGGTCGTCATCACCGACACGGTGGGCTTCATCCGCGATCTGCCGCCGGATCTCTTCGCCGCCTTCCGCGCGACCTTCGAGGAGGTGGCCGATGCGGATCTGATCGTCGTCGTCGTCGACGCCACGGATCCCGCGCGCGAGCAGCAGCTTCGTACGACCCTGGGCTTGCTCGCCGAGCTCGATCTCGAGCGCATCGATCGCCTGCTCGTCTTCAACAAGATCGACGCGATGGACCCCGGTGACGTGCGCCGGCTCGCGGTCACGCACCCGGACGCCGTGTTCGTCTCCGCGCGCGATGCGCGCAGCCTCGAGCCGCTGCTCCGTTGCATCGCCGCGCGCCTCGAGTCTCGCTGGGAGGCCTCCGCGCTCGCGCGCTTCGAGCCCGACCCACAGTGGGCCAGCGAAGCCGAAGTGCCCGAGGCCTGAGCGGACGTCCCCCGAGCGCAGACGCATCCGACGCTGCCGCTCACGACTGGAAATGAAGACGGGGGACGCGTACGCGTCCCCCGGTTCAGCGACCGCCCCGCGAGGCGGCCTGCTTCTGCGCGTCAGTTGCCGCCGACGCCCATGCCGCCGAAGCCCATGCCGCCGAAGCCCATGCCGCCGACGCCCATGCCACCGACGCCCATGCCGCCACCGCTCGAGGAGGTGGTGGTCGAGCTGGTCGTCGAGCTGGTCGTCGAGCTGGACGTCGCACCACCCGCGCCCCCGTCGCCGCCCGCGCCACCGGCTCCGCCCGCGCCACCAGCTCCGCCCGCGCCACCAGCTCCGCCAGCGCCGCCAGCTCCGCCCGCGCCACCAGCTCCGCCGGTTCCTCCACCCGCGCCGCCGCCACCACCGGTCGACGTGGTGGTGGTCGAGCCACCCTCACCACCGCCCGACGAGGTGGTGGTCCCACCCCCTTGGCCGTCCGGGATCTTGTTCCTGTCGACGGACGCGATGAGCTCGCATCCGGGCAGCACGCCGCCCGCGAGTGCGGTCGCCGCGAGCAAAGGGCCCATCCACAAGTAAGAACGCAGCTTCATCGTCTGGATCCCCACGCTACTCAGAAGTGGAACGTGCCCACGGCGCCACCGCCGGTCGGGCCGACCCAAGGCGTGACCATGCGCGCTGCTGCGGCCGCCTCGGAGTCCTCGCCGCCCGTGAGCAGGAGGACCGCGCCCGTGATGCCGAAGGTGATCGCCACACCGAAGGCCATGTCGGCGATGAGGGCGTTGCGCTCGGTGTCGTCGGCCAGCTCCTGGGTCGGCGTGGCGTCGAAGTCGCTCTTCGAGGAGAGGGCCATCACGCCGAACACGGTTCCCACGACGGCGCCTGCGCCGGCGAGTGAGAGCGTGACGATCGCGGGGATCTTGGAGGACCCGCCCGCCTCGGGCGCGGGCTCGGTCGTGGTCGGCTCGGTGCTCGGCGGCGGCTCGGTCGTCGCTGCGACCGCCTCGGCCGGCTTCGGCGTCAGCGTGATCGCGAGCTCACGCTGCTCCGCGTAGGCCACCTCGATCTCCGCGCTCGCGTCCTCGAAGCCCTCGAGCTTCGCGCCGATGGTTCGCTTGCCGGGCGCGGCCTTCACGGGGTTACCCGACTGCGGAGCGCCGTCGACGCTGAGCACCGCTGCTGCAGCCTCCGGCGGCTCGATCGTCACCTTGATGCTGGCCGGCGTCTGCTTGAGCGCCGCGGTGCGCTTGTTCGCCGCGTCGATGCGCTCCTGGTTCTTGTCCGCGGGCGGGTTCGACGCGAGGAAGGCCTCGTAGGCCGCCACGGCCGCTCGCGCGTCGCCCTTCTTGTCGAGCGACTCGGCCATGCGGAACTTCGGCACCGCGCCTGGCACGAGCTCGTCGGCCTGCTTGAACAGATCGTGGGCAGCCTGGAAGTCACCGGCCTCGAACTTCGCGTTGGCCTCGGCGAAGAGCTTCTTGGCTTCGTCCTTCTTCTGGGCTTCGGTCTTCGGTTTCGCCTTCGCTCCGGCGGTTGGCTTCTGCTGGGCGAGCGCGGGCGCAGCGCCGGCGACGAGCACGGTTCCGGAGAGCAACGCGACACCAAGGATCGTCCGGCAAGCACGCATGATCGAGACCTCCTCCAATCGTCTGGACGGCGCCAGGGTACACCAGTCACCGGCCCTGTGGCCGGATTTCGCGGCAGCAACACACGCGCAGCGCCCTCGTCGCGCGAGCACGCGGCGAGGGCGCCGGAGCTCCGGGGCGAGGCCGCGCTCGGGCGCGAGCTCGGCGGGGGTCACACGACGGTGGCGCCGATCGACAGCTCGACGCCGAGCACCACCGCCATCGACTCGAGCGCGCTCCACGTCTCCGCTGCGACCGAGCGCAGCGCCGCGACGTGACCCTCGAAGCGCGCCTCGAGCATCGATCGTTCGGCCTCGAGCCCCTCCTCTTGTTCGGCGAGCTCCTGTCGGATCGACTCGACCTCCGCCTCCACGCGCGCAGCCTCGATGCGCGTGCGCTCCTCTTCGTGATCGTAGGCAGCCTGCTCCCAGAGCATCGCGTCGACCTTGCCCGTGCTGAGTCGCCCGCTGTTTCTCTGGCTGCGCGCCCACTCGCTGCGCTCGGCGAGCGTGCCGGCCCACCCGAGCATGCGCGAGCGTTCGAGGGCCAAGCGATCGAGCCTGGTGCCGTAGTCCGATCGCAGACGCTTCGCGCGCTCCTCCGTGGCGGCCAGCTGTCGCGTGTCCTCGAGCACACGCTCGTCGAGGCGCTCGAGCAAGACCATGAGCTCTCCCACGCGACGCAGATCGTCCCTCAGCCCGGGGCGCACCTCGTGGAGGGCCCGGTCGCGCACTTCGGCCCAGGCTTGGCGACAGACGAGCGCGATGCGATCGACCGAGGAGCTCAGCGTCCTCGGCCTCGCAGCGGCCGCTTCGAAGTCCGGAGGGAGCGAGCGCACCGTCTCCGGCGCTTCGTCGGCGGCAGCCTCGAGCACCGCGCGGAACATGTCCGCCGCTTCGAAGGCGTCGCGCGGCCGGTCGTCCGGGTCGAGCGCCAGCAAGGTGGAGAGCACCTCGTCGAGCGCACGTGGCGCGCCGCTCTCGAGGTCGCTCGTGCGAGGCGGGGGGCGCTGGCTCGAGATCGGGCTCTCCGGTGCGTAGGGCAGGGCGCCGGTCGTCGCTTCGTAGACCAGCACGCCGAGGGAGTAGAGGTCACTGCGCGCGTCCACGGTGCCGAGCGCGGAGAGCTCGGGCGCGACGTAGCCCGGCGAGAAGCCTCCGCGCGCCAGCTCCCCGGTCGCGGTCCAGCCGCTCCCGCCGTCCTTGAGCTTCGCCATGCCGAAGTCGGTGAGACGGACCTGGTCGTAGCCATCGCGGCGTGGGGCGACGAGCACGTTGGAGGGCTTGAGGTCGCGGTGGATCACGCCCATCTCGTGGGCGCGCGACAAGGCGAGCGCGAGCTGCAGGCCGGCGTGTGCGGCACGCCGCCATCCGAGCGGCCCCCGACCGAGCACCCGTGACATCGGCTCGCCCGCCACGTAGTCCATGACGAGGTACGCGGTCTCGGGGGTCTCGCCGTAGTCGGTGATCTCCACGATGTTCGGGTGGTTGATGCGGTTGACCGCGCGCGCTTCGCGCAGGAACAAGCTGCGCAGCTCGGGGCTGTGCGCGGCGTCGGCGCGCAGCAGCTTGATCGCGCTGAGGCGATCGATGAGCACGTGTCGCGCCAGGTAGACGTCGGCGACCGACCCTTCGCCCAGCAGCGCGATGAGGCGATAGCGGTGCGCGAGCACCTTGCCGATCCAAGACGCGCTCCGGTCCACGTCGAGAGCCTACACCCGAGCGGGCACGCCGCGAGAGCGCGCTCGGGGCGTGGGCGTGCTCCGGCTCAGGCCTCGTCGTCGGACTGACCCGACTTCGCGTCGCCGTCCGTCGCCCTCGCGCTCGCCTTCGGCTTGGACACCTTCGGTCCGGGCCGAGGCGCAGGCTTCGGCGGCGAAGCCTCCTCGGAGGGATCTGCGCTCGCCTCGTCGACCTCGTCGCCATCGCCCGCAGCCGTCGGCTCATCCTTCGCGTCGTCGGTGCCTCGCTCGCTCCCTTCGTCCCGCTTCGGCCCCCGAGGCTGCTCGGCGTCGTCGTCCGACTCGGGCTCGAGGTGGGAGAAGTCCGGCAGCGCCATCGCGAGCCGAGGGTTGTCCAGCGCAACCTTGTAGAGCACTCCGAAGAAGATCGCCGCGGCGACGCCGCTCGCCAAGCCGACGAACTGAGAAGTGGACAGGAGCACGGGCGGCGCAGCGGCGAACTCCCCGGGGCGGAGCTCGAGGTAGGCGAACACCGCAGGGACGAACGCCAGCGCCTGCGTGATCGCGCGCAGGCTGCGGTGCTTCAGCGCAGGCGCGATGCCGAAGGCGTAGGCGAAAGCGAAGGCGAAGTACGAGCCCGAGATCAGGATGTGCGCGGGCAGGGCAGGCGGGATGCTGCCGCGCTCGGCGTCGTCGCGGACGAGCTCGAGGGAGAAACGCGCGGCGCCGTAGAGGAACGTGAACCAGAGGAAGATCTCGCCGCGGAAGCGCTGCGTCGCCCGCGCCCGTAGCAGGAAGGCCAAGAGCGCGAGACCGACGAGGGACTCGTAGAGCTGCGTCGGGTGCACGGGCAGCGAGGTGGCGGCGCCGACGTCGAGACCTCGCTCGTGCACGTGCTGCACCCACGCAGGCGATCCATCGCGCCCCGCCTCGACCGTGCCCGGCGCCCAGTGCGGGAAGCTGCCGAGCTTCTTCAGCCACGCCGGCGAGCTCTCCGCGAGCGGCTTGCCGAAGTCGCAGCCGTAGAGATAGCAACCGATGCGCGTGATCGCGAGGCCGGAGGCCAGGCTCGGCACGGCGACGTCGGCCCAGGGCAAGAGCGGCACCTTCTTGTAGGCGAGGTAGGCCCAGCTCCCGGCGAACCCACCGAGGAAGCCGCCGTAGGCGACGAGCCCGCCGCTGCGGAACTCGAAGACCGAGAGCACGCTGTCGAACTCGTGGAGGTTCGTCAGCACGTAGAGGACGCGCGAGCCGGCCACCGCGGCGATGGCGGTCACCACGTAGCAGTTCGCCATCACGCCCACGGGCAGGCGATCCCGCTCCGCCAAGCCGAGCGTGAGGTACCAGCCCACGATGAGCGAGAGCGCCAGCATGACGCCGTAGCTGTAGAGCGGCACTTCACCGAAGCCCGGGATGGGCAGGCGGAACAGGATGGGATGCACTTGGAGCGTGTACTCTCGACGCTGGAGACGGCGCAAGTGCCCGCTTGTCGCCTCGGTGCGAGCGACGGGCCCCGGCGCCGACGCTCGGCGGCGCCACGCGCCGGCACGGCCCTGCGAAGGCGGGCACCGTGTCCGTGGTATGCTGTCTCTCGGTGAGCTGGCCCAGGCTCGAGATCATGGCCTCGTTGTGGCTCTGCGGTGCTTGCGTGCCCGAGGGGCCCAAGACCGAGCAACGAGCAGCGTCGAGCGTGTCCTCGCCGGCGACCCTGCCGGGGCCGATGATCGACGCCCCGTTCACGGACGACTTCGAACGAGCCGAGCTCGGCACGGACTGGCTCGCCCTCTCGGAGAGCTGGCGCATCGAAGCCGGCAGGCTCTGCGCGCGCGGCGCGAGGAACCGGGGGGCCTGGCTCTTGCGTCGGCTCCCGACCGACGCCCGGATCGAGTTCGACGCCGTGGCGCTGTCCGACGACGGCGACCTCAAGGTGGAGCTCTGGGGCGACGGGCGGAGCGGCGCGACCGGGCTCTCCTACTCGGACGCGACGAGCTACATCGCGATCCTGGGCGGCTGGAAGAACTCCCAGCACGTGTTCGCCAGGCTCGACGAGCACGGCGAAGACCGCATCGCGCTCCCGGTCGACCCGGCCTCCAGGGATCCGAAGTCAGGCCCGGTCGTGGCGCAGCGACCCTACCGCTTCCGCTTCGAGCGCAGGCAGGGCAACATGCTCACCTGGTCGGTCGACGGCGTCCTGCTCGTCGAGCTCGTCGATGACGAGCCGCTCGCAGGCGCGGGCCACGAGCACTTCGCGTTCAACGACTGGACGGCTCCCGTCTGTTTCGACAACCTCTCGATCGTGCCGCTCTGAGCTCGGCCTCGTCGACCACCTCCACACGCTGCTGACCGCAAACCGCCGATCGCACACCCGAGATGGAACCGAAGGAGATCGAGCAAACCCTGAGCGATCTCGACGACAAGGTCGGGAGGCTGCGCGCGCTCTACGAGCAGTTCTTCATGGGGATCGAGAAGCTCGAGCCCCAGACCCCGCGCAAGGAGGTCGACCGTGTGATCGCGCAGCTGCGCAAGATCCAGCTGCGCAACACGGCCCAGCGCTTCCGTTTCCAGACGATCATCCAGCGCTACAACACGATGCAGCAGCACTGGGGTCGCACGCTGCGTGAGATGGAGGCCGGCACGTTTCGTCGCGACGTGCTGCGCGCGGCCGAGCGCTTCGGCGTCGACGATGCGGTCACCGCCGTGGGCAAGCGCCGCGCCGCCAAGATGGCCATGGCGCTCGAGCAGAAGCGCGCCCAGGAGGGAGAGCGCGAGAAGCTCCTGCGCAGGCACGGCGAGCCCGGGCAGGGCGAGCCCGAGAGCGTATCGGACGCCGAGCTCGTCGAGGACGACGACGACGATGCCCCCACGCCTCCGCCGCTGCGCCCGAAGCCTCCGCCGGCGCAGGTCTGGGAGCTCCACGACCCTGGCGACGAGCTCACCTACGTGCCGCCGGGAGCCGAGCCCATCCCGGCCGTCTCTACGACCTCGGCGAGGCCACTCGGGATCAACCCCTTCGGTGGGCGCGCCCGTGCGCCGTCGATCTCGCAGGTCGCGCAAGCCGTCCCGCAGCCCGAGCGTGTTCCCGGGCTCGACGCCACCGCGCCCTATCCCTCGGCCGTCCAGCTCAACCTGACCGAGCCCGTCGACAAGGAGAAGAAGACCGCTGGGGGCCTTCGGCTCGGCGGGGGTCCACGGCGGGCGAGCGCCGAGGCGCTGTCGCGCATCGCGAGCGCGCTCGGCGGCGATGCCGTGACCGCGCCCGCCCCTCTGGTCACGGCTGCCCCACCTCCTCCGGCCGCGGTCACGGCCGTGCCGCCTGCGCGGGCGTCCTCCTCGGGACTGCACGCTGGTTTCCGGAGCCCCGCCGGGAGCCCGCCCGTCACCGCTTCCCCGAGCGCCCCAGGCTCCTCCTTCGGCCCGCCACCGCACGGGGGGGCCGATCTCGGCCCCGTGGGCGGGCGCAAGCCTCTCTTGTCCCAGCCTCTCGACATCGATCTCAGCGGCATGGGGGCGCCACCGCTCGCTCCTCCAGCGCGCCCCTCCACGCCGACGCAGGCGTCCACGCCGCCCGCAGGACGCAAGCCCCTCCTGTCACAGCCGCTGGACATCGACGTCATGGGTCCCGCGCCGGCGCCTGCGCCGGACTCGTCGCGCACGGCGACCGGCGCCGCCCTCCGGCCTCCGCCTGCCGCGAGCCGCCCGCCCACACCTCGCCCCGTCGAGGCCCCCCCACCGCGCGAGCCAGCACCGCGCGAGCCAGCACCATCGCGCGCCCCGAGCCCTGCGGGCGCGAGGCCCGAGGCGCCCCCGCCGAAGGACCTCAGCGACCAACGCATGCGAGAGATCTACTCGCAGTACGTGCAGACTCGTCGGGAGCGCAACGAGCCGACGACGAACATCACCTTCGAGAAGCTCTCCGAGAGCCTGCGCTCGCAGACGGAGAAGCTCAAGCAGAAGCACGCGTCGAAGAAGATCGACTACGAGATCGTCGTGAAGGACGGCAAGACGCTCATCAAGCCGATCGTGCGCTGATCGCGCAGACCGCCGCTCGCGTCATGCGAGCGGCGGCGCCGTACGAGCGCCGCGGCTCACTGGCAGTTGATGCCCTGGGCCCTCAGCTGCGCCAGCGCTGCGCTCCGGTTCATCGTGCCGCTCTTGATGCCTCGGTTGTAGCTCTGGCAGAGGTTCTTCTTCTGCGGTGTGCGCTGCGAGGCGCAGCAGCCATCGATGCCCGCCTGCGTCGGCGGCTTCGAGGTCGCCGTGGTCGTCGGCCTCGTGCTCGGCTGCGTCGTGGGCGGAGCCGTCGCGGTGGGTTCGCCGGTGGTCGGTGAGTCTGGCGTTCCACCGGTGCTGGTCGACGCCGTGTCGCCGCCGGTGGAGCTCGCCGCGTCCGCGCTCGTCGTGTCGTCACCGCCCACGGGGAGCGCGCTCGGTTCGCTGCTCGGCTTCGCCGTCGGCACCTGGATGGTCGTCTCCGCGCCCTCTGCGTCGGCGCTCGAGCGCTTCCACATGAAGAAGCCGCCGAGGCCGCCTCCGATCACGAGGAAGCCGATGACACCGATGACCGCGAGGCTGGGGCCGCTCGACCTCGCGGGCGTCGCCTGTGGTGGAGGAGCTGCGGCGACGACGGGCGCGTAGGCGCCCACGGGAGACGGCAAGGTCTCGCCGCCCATCATCGTCTTGCCGGCGCCTCCCGGCGCGGCTCCGTCGGGGAAGAGCGGCTCGCCGATCTGGGTCTGCCCAGGCCGGTTCGCGGACGGGGTGCTCATCGCGGGCAACATGGCGGTGCCCGACGAGGGCACCATGGCGGCCGCACCAGCCGCACCTGCGACGCCGAGCCCGAGCACGCTCATGCGCTGCGTGCCCAGGGTGAGGTCCTCGTAGAAGTCACGCGCGGTCGAGGGCCTCTGCTCCTTCTCCTTGGCGAGCGCCCGATGAACCGCCTGTCGCATCTTCGGCGGCACGTTCGCAGCGGCCGGGATCGTCTCGAAGGGGAAGGGCTGTGCCGTCATGTGCGCCGTCATCCACTGCCACGGCGTGTCGGCGTCGAAGGGCAGGCGCCCGGTGAGCATCTCGTAGACGACCACGCCGAGCGAGTAGATGTCGCTGCGCGGGTCGAGCTCCTTGCCGGTGAACTGCTCCGGGCTCATGTAGGGCGGCGTCCCGAGGATCGTGCCCTGCTGGGTCAGCTTCTGCTCTTGCTTCGAGTCCTTCGAGTCGGCCTTCTTCGCGATGCCGAAATCGAGGACCTTCACGACGTCCTCCTCACCCGCGCGCGTGGTGAGGAAGATGTTGGCCGGCTTGAGATCGCGGTGCACGATGCCCTTGTCGTGCGCCTCCTGGAGCGAGCCGCACACCTGCCCGACGATCCGATCGACGCGCTCGGGCGGGAGCGGCTGACCCGAGGCGAGGATCTCGTCGAGCGATTGGCCCTGGAGCAGCTCCATGGCGATGTAGAGCTCGCCCGAGTCCGTCTGGCCGAAGTCGTACACCTTGATGGTGTTGGGGTGCTCGAGCTCGCTGACCGTGCCCACCTCGCGCATGAAGCGCGCGACGGTCTGCGGATCCTTCGCGAACTGCGACAGCAGGGTCTTCACGGCGACCTTGCGCACGCTCGTGCCCATGCGTTGTTCCGCGTGGTAGACGCGGCCCATCCCGCCCTCGCCGAGCACGCCGATCACCTTGTATCGACCGCCGATGATCTGCCCGATGAGCGGATCGGCCGCCGCCTCCTGGGGCAGTGGAGCGCCGCACTTCTCACAGAAGCGTGCGCCGTCGATGTTCGGGGCGTGACAAGCCAGGCACTCCATGCGTCCGCGTCCTCTTGCTCTGGTCTGCGCCGCCCAACCCCGGAGAGCACCCCAGGGAGCCTGCGATGGAGGCGCGAGCGCGACGCCCTCGGCCGACGGCAGCGCGAGCAACCTATCACGGTCGAGGCGCTCGGGCGCCAACGCTGGCACACGAGGCGAGCTGCGCTGCGATGTGAGCTCGAGGGCTCGCTGCGCCTCCCCACGCGCCCCTCGGCGTGCGCAGCGACGCTCGACCTCGACGACCCAGGCGGCGATCCCGAAGTGCCTTGACATGGACCTTGCAGGGGGGTAGAAGGCCGGTCCCCCGCGGAGCCTCGGTGCCCTCGTGGCAAGGTAAGACAAGCGCGCACCTCGTGCTTGCTCTCCTGCGACGAACACCGGCGCGCCTCGAAGGGTTCGAACGTGACACGTGAGGCTCTCGCCTCGCGCTTCCCCCGGGAAGTCCTGAGCGGTCGCAATGTTGCCGCGCAGGAGGGAACGAACGAACAGCGTTGACGGCGGAGCCGGTTCGTTTCAAACGGCGCCTGCTGCTGGCGTAGCTCAACCGGTAGAGCACCTGCCTTGTAAGCAGGGGGTTAGGGGTTCAACTCCCCTCGTCAGCTCTCCGGGCGGTCCGACCGGAGCTCCCGCACCGACACCCAGACCGCACCTCCAACTCACGATCGACTTCCCAGGAGGCCTCAGCCCGACACGAGCCCGAACAGCGACAGCGCGAGGCGATACGCCAACAATCCCGGAGGGTTGCCCGAGTGGCCAAAGGGAGCAGACTGTAAATCTGCCGGCACTGCCTTCGATGGTTCGAATCCATCACCCTCCACCGGGAGGCTCCCGACGAGCCCCCCGAACCGCGCGCTGCTCGACACCGCCATCTGCTCCCCACCCGGGGCAGTCGGCTCGGGTTTCGCACGGGGCACCTTCAAGACGCACCTTCAGTCAGCATGCTTCGAATGCCGGCCCCGCCGGCAGCGCGGGAGTAGCTCAGTTGGTAGAGCGTCAGCCTTCCAAGCTGAACGTCGCCGGTTCGAATCCGGTCTCCCGCTCCGGCCCTCGAGGCCACGGTCGAGTCAGCTCGGCCGAGGGGTTCCGCCCCACTCGCCCACCTAGCTCAGTTGGCAGAGCACGTCCTTGGTAAGGACGAGGTCGTCGGTTCGATCCCGATGGTGGGCTCCCGTCACCCATGCCGCACGCCCGCCTCGGCTGCCCCGAGGAGCCACGAGACGGGCAGGCGGATCAACCCACGGTGCAGCGCAAGAGGTCTTGAGGAGAGTTCGCCATGGCCAAGGAGAAATTCAACCGTACCAAGCCGCACGTGAACGTGGGCACCATCGGTCACATCGACCACGGCAAGACCA
>CALKVW010000029.1 GCA_938004785.1 uncultured Polyangiaceae bacterium | reverse complement strand
GCTCCACGACGAGCTCGACGACGACGAGCTCGTCGAGCTCGACGGGAGGCGGCGGCGCGGGTGGCTGCGCGCCCTACTCGCACACGATCACGATCGACGGCGTGAACGACTTCTCCACGACCGACGAGAGCTTCGCGTCGACGTCGACGGGCTACACCGGCTACATCGCCTGGGACTCCGCCTACGTGTACTTCGGCATGAAGGGCCCCGACGTCGCCAACACCTCGGGCACACGCTGGCTGCTCGCCTACCTCGGCACGCCCGCGGCGGCGTCGAGCGGCACGATGGTCGGTCAGCCCTACGGCGGGGGCGTGCTCTCACCGATGCTGCCCTTCGCGGCGAGCTGGCACTTCCGCGCGAAGTCCGGCGGCGATGACTACAGCAGCGTGATGGTGCACACGAATGCGTGGATCGAGTCGGGCTTCGACCTCACCGGCGACATCTTCCGCACGGGCGACTTCATCGAGGCGCGCATCCCGCTCACGGAACTCGGCAACCCCACGACGCTCCGCCTCCACCTCTCGATGATCAACGAACAGACCGGCGGGCAGTACACCTTCGCGGGTGTGCCGCAGAGCTCCTTCACCGACGCGATCGATCCGGACTACACGAAATATCTCGAGCTCGAGCTCGGCGGCTGCGACGCCCCGACGATGTACACACCGCTCTGAATTCCAAGTGTTGGCACACCGAGCTCGGCCGCGTTCGCAGCCGTGCGCAGGCGAGAGCCCGTGCTTCTTCGGGTGGGCCCCTTGCGGTTCGGTACCGAACGAGGGATTGTACCTGGTGGCTCTGCGCGCGATGCGTCGGCCAGGACCTGGGGGCGTGTGATGCAGTTCGAGGGAGAGCAGCTCGGAGAGTCGAGCGACGACGCACCCGTGAGGGTCGTCGGCGGCGCCCTCGGGGTCGTGCCGAGGAGCGAGTTCAAGGGGCAGCTCTTCCTGAGCAACCTCACGGCGCTCGGGGCGCGCGCGGGGTCCGGCGCCGTGCGCCGCGCCATCGACGGCTGCGAGGGCCCGGTGGGCGAGGCGCTCAGGCGCGGCGCGCTCCACTCTGCGAGCTGGTACCCGGCTGCGTGGGTGCGCGAGTTCCTGCGATCGATCACCGCGGTCCTGGGAGGCGGCCCGGAGCTCGCGCGTGAGCTCGGGCGCGAGGCGGTGATCTCGGATCGGCGCGGCATCTTCCGCCCGGTGCTGCAGTTCGCCTCGCCGGAGCGCATCCTGCCGATCGCGCCCCTCGTGTACGGGCTCTACGTGCGCGGCCCCAAGCAGGCGCTGCTCGAGCGCGGTGTGGGCCGCATGCGCTCCCGCTGGACGGGCTGCCGAGGCTTCGACGAGCGCATCCGCGAGCTGCACGTCGGCGCCACGCTCGGCCTCATCGACATCGCCGGCGGTGTGGGCGGAGAAGTGGAGCAGGTCGCTGGCCGCCCAGACGACGAGCTCGAGCTCTACGCGACCTGGCGCTGAGGCCTCGGCCCCTGCGGGCGCCGCGCTGCGAGCGCCGCTTGCTTCTCTCGGCCCGTGGGAGCAGCGTCCGCCCCAGGAGGGCTGAACATGCCTGGGCTGGAGCTGGTGGGGCCGATCGCGGGGCGCGCGCAGGTGAGCGCGAGCGATCCGAAGACTGCGAACATGGAGACCGAGGGGCTGTTCGTCGCCGGCGACGCCTCGACGATGAACGCCTACAGCGGCGCCGATCTCGGCTGGCGCTGGCTGGTGCGTGGACAGGGGCCGCTCGCCCGCCACGTGCAGGGCTTCCCGCCCGGGCCGCACGGGCCGACCTTCGGCTACTTCATCGACGAAGCGAAGGCGCGCGCCTACTACCAGGCCTTGCGCGCCCACGCGCTCGCCTCCACGCCGAACCTCGTCGCGCGTGATACCCGCGCGGACAACCCGCTCAACATGCCGAGCGCGTGGTCGGAGAGCCTCTGGCAGCACCAGGAGGAGGTGTACCGGCTCGTCTGCGATCGCATGGCCGACCTGCAGGTCTACTGCCGCAACACCGATTGCATCGGCGTGATGGAGGCCTACCCCAGCGGCCCGCCGGTCGTCTCCTACTACAGCCAGAACGACGTGCTCTACCTCGCCGTGGCGCGCGCGCCGAGCGGCGCGGTGGAGCACGTGGTGATCGTCTACTCGGATCGCCACCAGCCCTCGCCGATCGTGCCCGAGGGGCTGCCGCGCGCCGAGTGGATGAAGAAGTTCAACCAGGCGAACCTGCGCTTTCCCACCAACACGCTCGTCGTGCAATGGGGGCGGCTCTCCGGCAGGCAGACGCTCGCAGGCGAGGACCCGCAGAACCCGGCGGCGAGCCTCGCGCAGAAGCTCCAGCGCGCGCCCTGGGTGGCGCTGCCCGCGCCTCCCGAGATCGCCGAGCGCCTCGGCAACGTGCCCGCCGGTTATGCGATCCGCCTCGAGCCTGGCAACTACTCGGCCACCTACTGCGAGCTCATGGACACCCCCTACGGAGGCTTCTCTTTCTGCGCGATCTCGCGCGAGGGCGCGCCGAGCTTCATGCCCGTGGTCGTCGGCAACGCGGGAGGAATCCGCCACGGCGGCCTCTCGGTCGAGCAATACGCGATGCTCTCCGAGGAGCGCGACGCGGCCATCTTGCGCGAGGGCATGTTCGCGCCCTCGCTCGCGGAGATCTGCAGGCGCTATGGCGTGCCCGTGCAGGGCGGAGCGATGTACCCGACCTCGGGCCGGATCGACGAATGGGAGCTCATGATCCAGGGCGACGCGGCCTTCAGCTCGCAATGGGTCGTGCAGCGAGGCATCGCGCGCATGCGCCTCTCGGGCGTCGAGCCCACGCCGGAGCAGATCCAGGCGATGGCGCACCAGCAGGAGGCCGTCACCGCCGCGCTCGAGCGCAACCAAGCCCAGCACGAGCAGGGCAAAGCCGCCACGCGGCGCGCGGCGCTGCACCTCATCGACTTCGCTTCGGGGCGGAGCTGGCAGGAGCTGAGCGCGGAGCTCGCGCGCGTCGGCCAGGGATTGCGGCCGGACTGGGTGCTCTACGAGGCGCTCGTGATCCTGCGCGATCCGGGCGAGGGCGGCAACCCGCGCTTCGACAAGGTCGACACCCGCGTGACGCCGCTCGCGATGGCGCATTGGCACGCGATGCCCGAAGAGGAGCGCCGCACCGAGGCCTCCACGCCCGAGAAGCACGCGAAGCAATGGATCGACGACATCTACCCGAACAACGACGTGAAGGTCCCGGGCTTCTTCGGCTGGCTGTCGCGGCTCACGGATTGAGGCACCTCTCGCGATGAAGTCCGACACGAAGGCGCTCCCCTGGTCGCTCCGTCAGAAGCTCGTGCACGCGCTGCGCGGCGACCTCATCCGACACGCCAAGAGCGCAGCGCTGGGGGAGATCCTCGCGGGCGTGATCGACCACGCGGGCAAGGTCTCGCGCGAGCCTGTGCTGCGCACGCTCGCGAAGCACGGGATCGCGGGTGAGCCGCTCGCCGCGTGTCTGGCGCGGTGGGTGGCGGAGCTCCCCGATACCCACCGATCCGAGGCCTTGTTCGAGCGCTTCTCGGCGGAGGCCGGGCTCCGCTGGTCGAGCGAGCCGGAGCGCGAGGTGGGCCCGCTGCTCCTGCCCCGCATCGAGCGCGACCGCATCGAGAAGCGCTTCGAGCGGGTGTGGACGCGCAGCATCGATCGCCACGACGACGAGGGCGAGCTCTCCGAGTACACCGACGCGCTCGACGAAGAGCTCGAGCGCATCGGTCACAAGAACGAGCAGCTCGCGATCCGCGTGCTCACGTGGCGGTTCCCGGACGCGTCGGGCACACCCCGCCTCACGCTGACCGAGCGCATCGAGCTCGAGCAGCCCACGAAGCCCGAGCAGATCCTCGCCATCGTCGAACGCGAGCTGCAGCTCGCGTGGATCCAGTCGTCCGAGCAGGTGTGCGAGGGCGAGCCGCACGCGCCGCGTGCCTACGATCCCTCGCAGCGCTACGTCGTCGGCGAGCGCGTGGAACACGCGAAGTTCGGCCTGGGCACCGTCGTCGGCGCGGAGCCCGCGCGCGTGCGCATCCGATTCCCCGACGCCGAGCGCACGCTGGCGCTGCGCGCGCAGTAGCCGAGCGAGGCCGGCTGGGCGCGGGCGGCGCGGGTGGGATCTACATCAGCGCAACCGTCGGGCACGTATCACTGCGTCGACCCCGCTGCCGGCAGTGGGCCGCGTACGCTCTTCCGCGACCAGGAGCTCCCACTGGCCCGGCTCGAGGGCGGCGACGGCGCTCTCCACCGACACTTGCACCTGCCCCGCCGCTGCCGTGGCGGCTCCGGTCGTCGGGTCCATCGGGCGGTGGCCCACCATCAGCAGCGTTCCCCCCAACGCGACGCCGTTCGCCATCTTCTGCACCATCTCCCGCACGGATCCGGCGACGTGTACGTACAGGCACACCACGAGGTCGAAGTGCGCCGGCGGCACGGACCATTTCGCGAGATCGCCCTCGACCCAGGTCACGCGCTCGGAGACCTGCGCACCCATGGCTTCACTCGTCGATCGACCCTGGGCCAGAGCGCTCGCGGAGAAGTCGACCGCCGTCACCTGCCACCCGTGTGCGGCGAGCCACAGCGCGTCCGCTCCGTGTCCGCAGCCCGCGTCCAAGGCGCGACCAGGCTGGAGCTGGGCTGCCTCGCGAATGAGATGTGCGTTCGGCGGACGACGCGCGACCGTATCGGCGTGATCCCGAATCGTCCTCGACCAGAGGTTCTCCCAGAACGACTGGTCGTAGGTCGGCTTCGTCATGGTACCCGCTTCCTCCACGGACCTCCCTGAGGTCGCCCGCCAATGTAGCTGCGCGACCCTGCGGCGCCAGCCGACGACCCGCACGTCGCGCCGCTCAGCCTCGTTCGAGCAACGCGGTCGCGCGCTGCACCAGCTCGATGGCGGTCTCGGCCGAGTCGGCGGTGGCCGAGAGGTGGCCCATCTTGCGGCCGGGGCGCGCGACGCGTTTGCCATAGAGGTGCAGGCGCACGCCGGGCAGGGCGAGCACACGATCGAAATCGGGGGTGCGCTCGCCCACCCATAGGTCGCCGAGCAGGTTCGCGATCGCGGCGGGGCGCACGATCTGGGTGGAGCCGAGCGGCAGATCGCAGATGGCCCGCACGTGCTGCTCGAACTGGCTCGTCGCGGCACCGACCATCGTGGTGTGGAAGCTGTTGTGCGGCCTCGGCGCGAGCTCGTTGACGAGCACCTCGCCGCCGACGATGAACATCTCGATGACGAGCAGGCCCTCGACGCCGAGCTCGAGCGCGATCGCGCGGCCGAGCTCGAGGGCGCGCGCCTCGATCGCGGGCTCGATCGGCGCGGGCAGCACGCTCCACGCGAGGATGCGGGCCTCGTGGTGGTTGAGCGCGGGCCGGTACACGGCGAGCTCGCCGCCCGGGCGCCTCGCGACGAGCACCGAGATCTCCTTGTCGATGGGGAGCGCCTTCTCCACGACCACACCCGCCGGGCCGCCGACCTCGGCCCAGGCTTTCGGCGCGTCGGCCACCTGGCCGGTCTCGTACTGGCCGCGACCGTCGTAGCCGCCATGGGCGGCCTTCACGAAGCAGTCGTCGCCGAGCTCCTCGAGCGCCGTCACCAGCTCGGCCTCGCTGCGCGCGACCGCGAAGGGCCCCGTGGGGAAGCCGCGCCCGGCGAGCCAGGTCTTCTGCACGATGCGGTCTTGCACGACGGCGAGCACACCGCGGCCGGGGCGCACCGGCGCGTGCTTGGCGGCGGCGTCGAGGCTCGCGAGCGCGACCTTCTCGATCTCGAGCGTGACGACGTCGCACTTGTGGGCGAGCCACTCGGCGGCGAGCGTGTCACCGAAGCCCGCGGTGATGAGCTCCTCGACGACGAAGCGCGACGCGCAGGAGGCGTCGGGGTCGAGCACGCGCAGGTGGTAGCCGAGCTCGCGCGCGGCCACGGCCGTCATGCGGCCGAGCTGGCCTCCGCCGAGGATGCCGATGGTCGAGCCGGGCGGGATGCTCATGCCTGCTCGCCTCCGCTCACCTCGCGGTGCGCGAGCACCTCGTCGCGCCTCGCGTCGCGCCAGGCGCGCAGCCGCTCGCGCAGCGCGGGGTCGCGGTTCGCGCAGATGCGCGCCGCGAAGAGCGCCGCGTTGGCCGCGCCGGGCTGGCCGATCGCCAGGGTGCCGACCGGCACGCCCTTGGGCATCTGCACGATCGAGAGCAGCGCGTCGACGCCGACGAGGCCCGTGGCCGCGACCGGCACACCGAGCACCGGCAGCAGGGTCTTCGCAGCCACCATGCCAGGCAGGTGGGCCGCGCCTCCCGCGGCGGCGATGATCACCTCGAGGCCTCGCCCCTCGGCTTGCTCGGCGTACTCGAACATCCAGTCGGGCGTGCGGTGCGCCGAGACGATGCGCACCTCGTGCGGCACGCCGAGCTCGCCGAGCAGGTCGACCGCGGGCTGCATGGTGCCGAGATCGCTGCGGCTGCCCATGATGACCCCTACCTTGGGCGCTTCACTCACCTTGCCTCCATCGCCTACACTACGGAACGCCGAGCCATCGGCCGTGCGGCTCGACGCCGCATCCTGCGTAGAGCACGATGGCGCGAGGAGCAACGCATCTTGCAGCCCAAGCCCCCTGTCGTCCTCGCCAGCATCGACCTGCACAAGCGCAGCGCCATGATCCTCGAGCACGCGCTCGACTTCGCCGTGGGTCAAGGCGCCGACGTCGTGCACGTCATCTTCGTCACCGAGCCCAACCTCGCGAACGTGAAGCCGCCGGACGACCTCGAGGCGCCGGAGCTCACGGGCGTCGACCACGCGAAGCTCCAGGCCTTCGCCGAGGCGCAGCGCGACGCGCTCTGTGCGCGCAACCCGGAGTGCAATCCGCCGCGCATCGAGATCCACACCGCGATGGGCGATCCGGCGGCGAAGATCGTCGAGACGGCGGCCGATCTCGACGCAGATCTCATCGTGCTCGCGACCCACGGCCGCCGCGGGCTCAAGCACTTCCTCATGGGCTCCGTCTCGGAGAAGGTCGTGCGCACGGCGGGCTGCCCCGTGATGGTCTTGCGCGAGAAGGCGCACGGTCAGGCGAAGGGTTGAGCCGATGAGGGCAGGGCTCGCGGGCGGAGCGCTTCGAGGGGCGGCGGCGCTGCTCCTCGTCGCTGCGTCGGCGGGCTGCTCGCTGCTCTCGCTCGACATCCTCCAAGACGGTGAGGGTGGCGGCGCGCCCACGACGAGCTCGAGCGGCGGCGGTGAGGCCACGACGTCGAGCGCCGGCGGAGGCGGCACGGGAGGCGCGGGGGTCGGGGGCGGCTCCGGCCCCGGAGGTGGCGGGGCCGGCGGCGAAGGCGGCGGCGAAGTCGGCCCTTGCGGCAAGTTCGACATGCTGCGCGACGACTTCGAGTCGCAGGCCTCCACCCAGCGCTACTTCGGGCTCGGCCAGGCCAAGGTGCAGGGCGGCGCGCTCGTCGCCGAGCACGCGACCGTCGGCGCCAGCACCCAGTACATCGCCGCCTACAGCCTCCACACCTACGATCTGCGCGACAGCGCCGTCGCCGTGAGGGCCGTCGAGGTCACCAACGCGACGACCGGCTACGTGGAGACCTTCTTCCGTGTCGCGCTCGGCAACAGCTACGTGCACATCGCGAAGGTCGGCACGCAGCTGCGCTTCGCGCGCGACACGGCGGGCGACTACCAGCAGATCGGCGCGATCACCTACGACCCGGTCTTGCACGCGCACTGGCGCATGCGCGAGAGCGCCGGCACCTTCTACTTCGAGACCAGCCCCGACGGCACGGGCTGGACGGTGCGCGCGCAGACCGCGAGCAGCGCGCTCCTGCCGCTCGAGCTGCTCAACCTCGAGCTCGGCTCGTATTACGAGACCCCGGGCGCGAACCCGGGGCGAGCGCGCTTCGACGAGCTGCGCGGCGACACCGCCACCGCGGGGCCTGCGTGCAAGCTCACCACGCTCCAAGACGACTTCGATCGGTCGAGCGAAGCGACGCTCTGGCGACGCAGCTCCGACGACCCTGGCTGCAAACACGCCTACGTCGACGGCCGGCTGCAGTTCGACTTCACCGATGGCGAGTCGGGCTACTGCTTCCTGCGTTCGTCGCGCCTCTACGATCTGTCGGCGAGCGCGATCTCGCTGCGCGCGGTGGAGGTCACCGCGCCGGGCAAGACGGCCGAGACCTACGTCGAGCTGCGGGCCGTCGGGGGCGACGCGGTGCTGGTCGTGGGTAACGGCAACCTGCTCATCCTGGGCCGCAAGCCTGCGGGGGGCTCCACCGAGCAGATCTTCTCCACCGCCTACCTGCCCAGCGAGTTCGCCTACTGGCGGCTGCGCGAGTCGAACGGCAGCGTCCTGCTCGAGACCTCGGCCAACGGCACGAGCTTCACCGAGCGGGCCCAGACCCAGCTCGACTTCGACCCGTCTCGGGTCGAGGTCATCCTCGGCGCGGGCACGTGGAACGATCCGATCGACGTGGGCAAGGTGCGCCTCGACGACCTCAACATCCTGCCCTGAGGCTGGCCTCGCCCCGAGCTCACCGTGCGGTCCCGGCGCGGCGCGCGCCCGCTCGTGCGGCCTCAGCCCAGGGGCTCGCTGCCCGGCAGCCAGCGCTCGCCCTCGCGCAGCACGCGGCCCTCGTGCTCGAGCTTCTCGAGGTGGGCCTCGAGGCTGAGCTTCGCGAGCGGCCAGATGGCCTCGGGTGTGTCGCCGTAGGCGCGCGGCACGAGCTCGTCGAGCGTGCCGCCTGCCGCGGCGACGACGGCCTTGTGCACGAGCGACTCACGCATGAGCCGGTGCATCACGTAGGCGCGGAAGAGGCGCGAGGGCTCGCCGATCAGCTCGCCGTGCGCAGGCAGCGCGAACTTCGCGCCCAGCGCCTCGAGCCTGCGCAGCTGGTCGATGTACACGCGCATGTCGCCGTCGCCCGGCGCGACGAGGATCGTTCCGACGCTCGCGACCATGTCGCCGACGACGAGCGCGCCGAGGCGCTCTTCGTGGAGGCAGAGGTGGCCCGGCGCGTGACCCGGGGTGAAGAGCGCGCGCCAGCGCTGCGGCTCGGGGCCGTCGAGCACGAGCTCGTCGCCCTCGTCGAGCAGGCGAGAGACGGTGATCTGCGGCGCGAGGCGCGAGGCCGTGAGGCGGTGCGCGTAGAGCGGAACGCCGAGCTCACGCTCGAAGAAGGCCGCGCCTCCCACGTGATCGGCGTGGTGGTGCGTGAGCAGGATGCCCACGAGCTCGCGCCCCTTCGCGACGAGGCCGCGCGCCCACTCGACCCAGGCGCGGCGCTCGTCGTCGTAGGGCGTGGCCGGCTCGACGAGCAACAGCTGGCGCGTGCCGAGCGCGTAGCTGTTGGTGTGGGTGGCCGGCGGCAGCGTCGGCGTGAGGGCGTGGAAGCGAGTGACGCCCTCGGCGAGCTCCGCCGGCCGCTCCATCAGCGCTCGACCACCAGCGCGAGCGCCTCGCCGCCGCCGATGCACAGCGTCGCGAGCCCGCGCTTCTTGCCCTGGTCCTTCATGGCGAAGAGCAGGGTCGTGAGGATGCGCGCGCCGCTCGCGCCGATCGGGTGGCCGAGCGACACGGCGCCGCCGCGCACGTTCACCGTGGCCGGATCGAGCTCGCAGAGCTTGTTGGTGACCATGGTGACGACCGCGAAGGCCTCGTTGATCTCGTAGAGGTCGATGTCCTTCGTGCTCATCGAGAGCTTCGAGAGCGTGTTCTTGATCGCCGAGACGGGCGCCGTGGTGAAGAGCTCGGGCTTCTGTGCCGCGCCGCCGTAGCCGACGATGCGCGCGAGCGGCTCGAGCTTGTGGGCCTTCACGGCCTCTTCGCTCGCGAGCACGAGCGCGCTCGCGCCATCGTTGATGCTCGAAGCGTTGGCGGCGGTGATCGTGCCGTCCTTGCTGAAGGCGGGCTTGAGCGAGGCGAACTTGTCGGGCTTGCCGTTCGGCGGGCCTTCGTCTTCCGTCACGAGCAGGGCGTCGCCCTTCTTCTGCGGCACCGAGACGCCGACGATCTCGCCCTTGAAGAGGCCCTCCTTCTGCGCGGCGAGCGCGCGGCGGAAGCTCTCGCGGGCGAACTCGTCTTGCTGCTCGCGGGTGAAGCCGTTGTCGCGCGCGCAGCTGTCGCCGGCGTTGCCCATGTGGAAGTCGCCGTAGGGGTCCCACAGGCCGTCGTGGATCATGCCGTCGATGATCTTGCCGTGGCCCATGCGGTAGCCGCCGCGCGCCTGCGGCAGGTAGTAGGGCACGTTGCTCATCGACTCCATGCCGCCGGAGACGACGACCGAGGCGTCGCCGAGCGCGATCGACTTGGCGCCGAAGATCACCGCCTGCAGGCCGGAGCCGCAGACCTTGCCCACGGTCGTGGCCGGCACCTTGTCGGGCACGCCGGCGTAGATGGCGGCCTGACGCGCGGGGGCCTGGCCGATGCCTGCCGAGAGCACGCTGCCCATGAAGACTTCGCCGACCTGGTCGGGGGCGACCTTCGCGCGCTCGAGCGCGGCCTGGATGGCGGCGGCGCCGAGGCGCGGCGCGCTCACGCTCGAGAGCGAGCCCTGGAAGGCGCCGATCGGCGTGCGGGTGGCGCTGACGATGTAGACGGGGCGAGGAAGCGTCATGGGAAACCTCTAGGCTCGGGTGCCCGGGAGAGGAGCCTCTGCACCGAAGCTCTCGGTGGCTGAGGCGAGGCTCTGCCCGAAGCATGGATCGAGGCGTGCTCACGCGCCCGCCTCGTGCGCTCGGGGGTACTGCGCCCGGGGGGCACGCGCAAGCGCCGGATGGCCCACGCTCGCCCTCGCGTACTACGCTGCGCGCCATGCCCTCGATGCGTGCGCTGCTCGACGCCTGCGTCGCCGCGCTCGTGTGCGTCGGCGCGGCAGGCTGCGGCGGGAGCGGTGTGGCGATCGGCCCTCCGCCGAGCGTGGGCGAGCCCAGCGCGCCGAGCGCCGAGCAAGCTCCGCAGGCGCCCGCCGAGCCCGGCGCGCGACGCAGCCTCGAGCTCGAGGCTGCGAGCGATCTGGAGCGGCTCACGAACGACGAGGCCGACGAGCTCTTGCCTGCGCCGCGACCGGACGGTCAGTTCTTGCTGTTCCAGATCGAGCACGTCATCGACGACCAGGGCGAGCAGCTGCTCGCCTCGCAGGGCATCGTCGGCATCGACCCTGCGAAGCCGAGCGACCGCTTCACCTACACACCCGGGCGCGATCACGCGGGCGGCGTCGCGTGGCTGCCCACCGGCAAGGGCTTCGTCTTCGTGTCGAACGCGCACGGGCCGCTCGCGCTGCACCTCGCCGACGCGCTGCCTTCGTCGGTGCCTGCGAAGCCGCTGACGCTCGGCTTGCCGTTGCCCGATCCGGAGACGCCGAGCGTCTCGGCCGACGGCAAGAGCGTCGTGATGTCGATCGCCGCACCTGGAGGCGGTCGCGCGATCGCCGTCTTGGAACTCGGCACCAACGCGGTCACGGTGCTCGGCGAGGGCAGGGCGCCGAGCTACGCGCCGCGCGGAGGGCGCATCGCCTTCGTGCGCACCGTGGCGGGCTACAACCACGTCTTCGTCGCCGAGCGCGCGCGCTTCGCCGAGGCGGTGCAGCTCAGCTCAGGCCCCTACGACTGCGATCACCCGAGCTTCTCGCCCGACGGCGAGTGGATCGTCTTCGCTTCGAACCGCGGCTACGAGGCGCGCGGCACGCGGCGCCACGAGGGCCTCTGGATCGACGCCGTGCCCTCGCGCGGTGGCTCGCCCCTGCGCCTCACGACCGGTACGGCGCGCTCGGCCTCGCCGCGCTGGTCGAGCGACGGTTGGATCTACTTCGCGACCGACGAGCGCGGGCGCTTCGACCTCGCGCGCCTCCGCCCGAAGCTGCCTGCGCTGCCGCCCATGGGCTCGCGCTGAGCGCGACGCGGCCTCAGTCTGCCGGCTTCTTGCCGGTCAGCGCGCCCTTCCAGCCCTGCTCGGTGTGGTCGAGCGTGAGCCAGATCTCGTGCATCTTGGCGCCCCAGAGTCGCGCCTGCGCGCGCTCGCCGCTCGCGGGCAGCGGCGCCACCCAGCGAAGGGTCTGCCCCTCGAAGGCCTCGAGCACGGCGCGGCTCGCGTCGAAGCCGCTCAGCACGTCGACGTGCCCTGCGCGCACGAGCCCCTCGGCGGCGCCGCATTTCAGCTCGAACCAGCCATCGAGCACCTTGGTCGAGCACTTCTGCTCACCCGAGGCGCGCACGTTGATCTCTCGCTCGAGCGCGTCCCAGGCCTCGACCGAAGGCGCCTCGTCGCCAGGCGTCGCCGCCGGGATGAGCGGGCGCGCGGGCGCGGCGCTCGCGGAGGCGGAGGCGGTGGCCTGCGCGCTCGCGTCGGCCGACGGCGCCGCGGTCGGTGTGGCGGTCGGTGCGCTCGTCGGGCTCGGCGCCGCGGAAGGCGCGCTCGAAGCGACGGGGCCCGTCGTCGCGGTCGAAGCGACGCTCGAAGAGGCGGCTTCGCGCTGCGCGGGCGGGGTCGGCGCGCTGTCGCAGGCGACGAGCGTCAGGAGCAAGGACGCGGCGACGAAAGGAAGTGCTCGGTGCATGGTGGACCTCGGGAGCGCAGGCTAGCGAAGCCCGCGGAGCGTGTCTCGGTGGCCTCGGCGCGGAGCGAATTCGTGGGAGCGACGCTTGCGACTCACGCAGCCATCGCGCCCGCTTCGTCGTTCGCCGCGACCTCGCGCAGCGCGACTGCGAGCTGCTTGCGCGCGCGGTGCAGGCGGCTCATCACCGTGCCGACCGGCACGCCGAGGCGCTCGGCGGCGTCGCGGTAGGCCATCTCCTCGAGGTCGACGAGCACGACGACCTGCCTGAACACCTCGGGGAGCGCGTCGAGGGCGCGGCGCACTGCGGGCGACAGCTCGTTCATCGCGGCGCGCTCGTCGTTCTTCGTCCACGAGCAGGGGTCGGCGTAGAGGCTCGAGAGCGCGCGCTGCTCGCGGCGTGCGCGGCGACAGCGCGTGATGAAGACGCTGAAGAGGATCTGGAAGAGCCACGCGCGCGGGTTGGTGCCGGGCAGGTAATGCGCTTCGAAGCGCATCGCGCGCTCGAGCGTGTCCTGTACGACGTCTTCGGCGAGCGAGGCGCTGCGCGTGAGGCGCATCGCGCGAGCGAGCAGATCGGGGCGCAGCTCGTGGAGCGCGGTGCGCAGCTCCGAGCTCGGCGCGAGGCGGAGGGCGGAGCTGCGTGGAGAGGCGGCGGGGGTCGAAGCGAGGCTGAGCTGGGCGGCGTGCATGCGGCGAGGTGTCGCAAGCGCGGTGCCAGCCGGGAATAGGGCCTAAGTGTCGGAATCCACGAGCGATCGGATCCGTGTCCGTGTTGCCACCGAGCCGCAGAGGCGTGGCTCGCGCGGCCACAGGGGCGCCCCCGCCGTCAGCCTCAGCCGAGCTTCATGAGCTCGGCGAGGATCTCCGGTACGAGCTCGCCGATCTCGCCGGCGAGCATGCCTCGGTCGGCGCCGGTGCGTGCGCTCCAGCGATCGGCCGCCATCGCGTGCACGAGCACACCGGCGGTGGCGGCGCGGTCGAGCGAGAGGCTGCAGGCGAGCGCTGCGACGACGCCGGTGAGCACGTCGCCCGAGCCGGCGGTGGCGAGCGCGGGGTTGCCGGCCATCGCGACGAAGACGCGACCGTCGGGCCGGGCGATGAGCGTGCGCGCCCCCTTGAGCACGACGACCGCGCCCGTGAGCTCGACGGCGGCGCGCACGGCGCCGAAACGATCGCGCTCGATCTCCTCACCCGTCTTGTCGAGCAGGCGCCCGAGCTCGCCGGGGTGGGGGGTGAGCACGAGCTGGCCCGCGGCCTTCGCGAGCTCGCCCGCGCGCCCCGCGAAGCAGGTGATCGCGTCGGCGTCGACGACCTTGAGGCCGGGCCAGCGCAGCACCACGTGATCGACCGCGCGGCGCGCGGCGTCGTCGAGGCCGAAGCCCGGCCCGATGGCGACGACCTTGCGGCCCTCGAGCGCGCGCTCGAGGCTCACCTCGAGCTCGCTCGGGTCGAGGCTCGCCGTCATGATCTCCATGGCCTGCGCTTCGATCGAGCGCGCGGCCTCGGGCCAGGTCGCGAGCGTGACGAGGCCCGCGCCAGCGCGCATCGCCGCGCGCGCGGTGAGCTTCGAGGCGCCGAGCTTGCCGGGCGAGCCCGCGATCACCAGCACGTTGCCCGCGGCGTGTTTGTGCACGTTCGCCTCGCGTGGTGCGAGGAAGGCGCCGACGTCGGCCGGGTCGATCACCTCCGCGGTGTGGCCGACCAGATCCAGGATGCGCGCGTCGGGCACACCGAGGTCGACGACGTGCACCTTGCCGGCGAAGCGCGCGCCGTCGGGCGTGAGCAGGCCGACCTTGAGGTGGCCGAAGGTGACGGTGTCGTCGGCGCGCACGGTGGCGCCGAGCGGCGCGCCGCTGTCGGCGTCGAGGCCGGAGGGGATGTCGAGCGCGACGGTGCGCGCGCTCGAGGCGTTGATGGCCTCGATCACGCCGACGAGGTGCCCCGTGACCGGCCGGTCGAGCCCGGTGCCGAAGAGCGCGTCGACGACCAGATCCGCCGTCGCGAGCTCGGCCACGAGCGCGTCGAGAGGCGCGCCGTCGCAGAGCTCGCGCGACTCGCCGCCCAGATCGACGAAGGCGTCGAGGTTGATGCGCGCCTCGCCGGTGACCATCTCCGAGCGGCCGGTGAGCACGACGCTCACGTCGGCGCCGCGTGCGAGCAGGTGGCGCGCGACGACGAAGCCGTCGCCGCCGTTGTTCCCGGTACCGCAGACGACGACGACGCGCGCGTCGAGCGGGTAGGTGGCGGGCTGGCCGGGCGCGCGCACGTGGCGCACGGGGAAGCTCGCGCGGCGATCGAGCTTGCGCGCGCCGCAGCGGTGCTCGGCGATCATCGCGCTGAGCACGTCGGCCGCGCCGCGGCCTGCGTTCTCCATGAGCACGATCCCGGGCACGTGGCAGTCCTCGATCGCGCGCCGGTCGAAGGCGCGCATCTGCGAGCGCGAGAGAACGGGGATCATCTGGCCGAGCAGGGTAGCGGCCGCGAGCGTGCCCCGGGAAGGGTGCTCGTCCACGCGTCGCGGCGAGGCGGGGGCTCGGTCTCGCTGCGGCCTCGCCCGAGGCGAGGGGCCCGTGGTACGCACTCGGGGTCATGCGAAACACGGGCCTCCAGGCAGCCACTGCGCGCACGAGCGACAACCGCCCAGCGACGCGCGCGAACCGAGCCTTCGCCGCCCTGCTCGTGCTGCTCGGCGCGCTGCTCGTCGATGGTGGCGGCGCGAGCGCGCAGCCCACCGGCCCCGAGGGCGGAGCGCCGCTCGTGGGTGAGGCACCCGCGCCCATGCCGGAGCCCGCGCCCGCGAAGCGCCGCGAGCCAGGAGAGGCGCTCGAGGTCTACGTGCTCACCTTCAGCCCCGGCGATCACCCCTTCTACAAGTTCGGGCACAACGCGATCTACATCCGCGACCCGGAGGCGCGCGACCCTCGCCGGCGCGACCTCGTCTACAACTGGGGCACCTTCACCTTCGGCGACCCCGCGCTCCTGCCGAAGTTCCTGATGGGTCGCTTCATGTACTGGCTGAGCGTGCAGTCGCTCGACAGCACCAAGCGCGTGTACCAGCGCGAGAACCGCAGCATCGACATCCAGGAGCTCGATCTGTCGCCCGCGCAGAAGCTCGAGCTCAAGCGCCGCGTCGACGAGAACGCCAAGCAAGAGAACCGCTACTACAAGTACGACTACTACCGCGACAACTGCTCGACGCGTGTGCGCGACATGATCGACGGCATCGTCGACGGCCGCCTGAAGGCCGCCTCGTCACAGCCCGCGCGCCTCAGCTACCGCGATCACACCTTGCGCCTCACCGCCGACTTCGTCTCGGTGAACCTCTTCCTCGGCGTCGCCATGGGCGCGTTCATCGATCAGCCGATCCTCGCCTGGGACGAGGCCTTCATCCCCATGGAGCTCCAGAGCTCGCTGCGCCGCGTGAAGCTCGTCGGCGAAGACGGCTCCGAGCGCCCGCTCGTGAAGTCGGAGCGCGTCTTGCTCACGGCGAACCGCACGCCGCCGCTCGAGAACCCGCCCGTTTGGTGGCCGCACTCGCTCGCCGCCGGCCTCGCCTTCGGCGCGGCGCTCTTCGGCCTCGCGCGCGCGGCCTCGCGCAAGCAGAAGCCCGCGCGCATCGCGCTCGGTGTGATCCTCTCCGTGCTCGGCCTCGTGACGGGCTTCTTCGCCTTCGCCTTCATGGGGCTCTGGTTCTTCACCGATCACGCGGTGGCCTACCGCAACGAGAACATCCTCCTGCTCGCGCCATGGACGATCGTGCTCGTCGGCACGGGCCTCAGGCTCGCGGCGGGGCGCGCGAAGTCGATCCACTTCGCGAGCAAGCTCGTCGGCGCTGCGGCGGTCTCCTCGCTCGTGGCGGTCGCGCTCAAGCTGCCGCTCTGGTTCGGACAGGACAACCTGCTCTATCTGCTGTTCTTCGTGCCCATGTGGGGCCTCGCCGCGCTCGGATTGCGCGAGCTCGCGAGGGCGACGCCGACCGAGGTGCCTCGCAGCGACGAGCCCGAGAAGCCCAGCGAGCCCGGGAAGTCGAGCAAGTCCAGCGAGCAGCCGAAGGCCGAGCCGGCGGCGCCTACGGAAGCGGACGCACCGGCCTGAGCCGCGTCGGGCTTCGATTCGGTGATGCACCGACCAAGCGCGGGAAGCTGCCCCGCGATTCCGCGTAGGAGTACCGAACCATGGCCGTGGTGCGCGTCGTGCGCGCCCAGTCCGGAGACCTGCATGAACAAGCTCGCTTGCTTCGCCGCGATCGCGGTCCTCACCGCCCACGCCTCGGCAGCCTCCGCACAGGACGCACCCGCCGACGTACCCGCGCAGCCCGCGCCTCCCGTCACCGGGCTGCCCGCCGAGCCCCCTGCGCCGCTCGCGCCCTCACCCGCGCAGCCGGCGGCGGCCGCGCCGGCCGAGGCGGCGGAACCCTACCCCGGCGACGATCGCGACGGCGGTCGCTTCAGAGGCGCGATCGCCGGAACGGCCGGCGCGCTCGTCTACCCCGACGCTGGGCTCGCGCTCGGCGTCACGGGGGTGCAGGGCGAGATCGGTGGGCAGATCAACGATCTCGTCGGCATCGTGTTCATCCCCGGCCTCGGCATCGTCTTCGGCAAGCAAGGCGGCCTCTACGCCAGCGCGGCAGCGCTCGTCGACTTCACGATCGACGATCTCATCTCGTTCGGCGTGGGGCCCGAGGCCACGAGCTACCTGGCCATCGGCGCCAACGGCGACGGCAGCGGGGGCTCCGCCTCGGGCGGCGGTCTACTCGGCGGGCGACTGCACTTCGCGGTCCACCCTGCGCTCGGCTACGGCCAGAACGGCATCCGTCGCAAGGCGCTCAGCATCGGGGTCGACCTACGGTTCTTGCGAGGTCCGGCGGCAGCCGTGGAGTTCGGAGAGAATGGCGGTGGCACGGGCAGCCTGAACGCCTTCATCTTCTCGCCGATGGCCTCGCTCGGCTACACGGCCTTCTGAGCGACGAAACGGGCGCGCCGCCCGGGCGTTCCGGGGCGGCGCGCCGTGTGCCGCCTCGGCTCAATCGGCCGCGTTGCTTCCGGCGCCCTCGGGCGTGTAGAGCCACTTCGGGCCGCGACACAGATCGCCGGTGTTGCAAGCGATCGTGCCGCTCTCGGCGAAGCCGTCGAAGAGCGCCTTCTGCACCACCGCGTCGTTGTTGCACACGTGGTACTCCGCGAGCAGCTCGTTCGTCGCGGCGAGCAGCTCCGAGAAGGCGGCGTTCAGGCCCTCGTCGAAGGAGCTGCCGTCGGCCCAGGCGCAGCTCGGCAGGATCGCGAGCGCGGTCGCGACGTCGCCGCTCTGGAGCGCGCCGAGGATCTCGTTCGTGCCGTCGCCCTCGCAGAGCAGGTTCGCCTGCAGGTAGCCCGCGACCGTCTCCATGAGCGCGGCGGCCGTCTCGTCTTGGAGGCTGTCGAGGCTGAGGAAGGTCGTGTCGCCGTCGCAGTCGCAGGCCTCGTAGGCGTCGAGCAGCGCGACGAGCTCTGCGCGCGTGCCCGGTGCGGTGTAGCTCGCGACCTCGACGAGGATGACGTCGCCGTTCGCGTCACGCTGCCCGGGCTCGGTGCCGTGGTTGGCCTCGAAGGCGGAGCGCACGAGCGCGTCGTCACACTCGAGCTCGAGCACCGTGGTCGTGTGCGGCGGCCAGAGCTCGCTCGAGCGCCCGGCGGTCTCCTTGTAGGCGTCCTTCTGGAGCACGCGGAAGGTCGCCGTGCAGCTCTCCTCGGTGACGTCGCCGCTCGACTGCGCGGTGCCGCCGTCGTCGCTGCAGGCGCCGAGCGCGAAGGAGAGACTGAGCACCGAGGCGGCGAGGGCGAGCGAGGAGACGAAGGGCGAACGCATGGCCGCGAGGTTAGCACGGCCGAGGCGCCCGAGGCGCGGTGGCGCTCGGCCGCATCGTCGACGCAGCACACCTCGATCGCTCCCTCCGGCGCTATCCTGCGCCTCGTGTCCAAGCACCCGCTCGAGCTCTCCGCCCACCCCTCCACGGCCGGCGTGCGCGGCCCCGTCGTCGTCGTCGTGATGGACGGCGTCGGCATCGGCCGGCGCGACGAGTCCGACGCCGTCCACCTCGCGCGCACACCGAACCTCGACGCGCTCGCCGCGAGCGCCCTCTCGCTCGAGCTGCAGGCGCACGGCAAGGCCGTCGGCCTGCCGAGCGACGACGACATGGGCAACAGCGAGGTCGGTCACAACGCGCTCGGCGCCGGAAGGATCTTCGATCAGGGCGCGAAGCTCGTGAGCGAGGCGATCGCCTCGGGCGCGATGTTCCAGGGCGAGGTCTGGCAGCGCGCGACGGCGCGCGTGCGTGAGAGCGGTGAGGCCCTGCACTTCATCGGCCTCCTGTCCGACGGCAACGTGCACTCCCACCAGGAGCACCTGTACGCGATGATCCGGCGCGCGCACGCCGAGGGCGTGAAGAAGCTCCGCGTGCACGCCCTGCTCGACGGCCGCGACGTGCCCGAGACGAGCGCGCTCGAGTACGTCGACGCGCTCGAGCGCGTGCTCGCCGAGCTCCGCGACGCGGGCGAACGCGACTACCGCGTCGCCTCGGGCGGCGGGCGCATGAAGATCACGATGGACCGCTACAACGCCGACTGGCCGATGGTGCAGCGCGGCTACGACGCACACGTGCACGGCGAGGGCCGGCAGTTCGCGAGCCTGCGCGAGGCCGTGGAGACGCTGCGCGACGAGTCGCCCGGCATCGGCGATCAGAACCTGCCGGGTTTCGTCATCGCCGAGGGCGGCGCGCCCGTGGGGCCGATCCGCGACGGCGCCTCGGTGCTCTTCTTCAACTTCCGTGGCGACCGCGCGATCGAGATCTCGCGCGCCTTCGAAGACGAGCACTTCCCCTTCTTCGATCGCAAGCAGCGCCCCGACGTCTACTACGCCGGCATGATGCAGTACGACGGCGATCTCCAGCTGCCCAAGCACTTCCTCGTGTCGCCTCCGGAGATCGATCGCACGCTCGGCGAGTACCTCGCGCGCGCCGGCGTCGCCCAGCTCGCCGTGAGCGAGACGCAGAAGTACGGCCACGTGACCTACTTCTGGAACGGCAACCGGAGCGGCAAGTTCGACGAGGCGCGTGAGCGCTACATCGAGATCCCCAGCGATACGCGGCCCTTCGACGAGCGCCCTTGGATGAAGGCGGCCGAGATCACCGACGTGGTCATCGACGAGCTCGTCACCGGGCGCTACCGCCACGCGCGGCTCAACTACGCGAACGGCGACATGGTCGGGCACACGGGCGCTCGGGAGTCGACGATCCAAGCGGTCGAAGCGGTCGACCTGTGCGTCGGGCGTCTCTTGCCGGTGGTGCGCGCGCTCGGCGGCGCGATGATCGTCACCGCGGATCACGGCAACGCCGACGAGATGTACGAGTGGGACAAGAAGGCGAAGGCCTTCAGCCTCGACGCCGCCGGGCGCCCCAGGCCGAAGACGAGCCACAGCCTCAACCACGTGCCGTGCTTCATCGACGGCGCGCCTGGGCTCCAGCTCGCGAAGCTCGACGCGCCGGGCATCGGCAACGTCGCGGCGACGGTGCTGCACCTGCTCGGCTACGCCGCGCCCGAGGGCTACCTGCCCTCGTTGCTCGACTGAGGCTCCGGCGCGGCCGAGCTCTTCGAACCGCAGCGCGCGTGGCGCGCTCAGCTCGACGCCGAAGGCTCCGACAGCGAGGGCGCGGGCGCGTCCGGGTCGGGCGGCACGGCCACCTGCGACGCCGAGGTGCCGTCGTTGCGGGCCGCGAGCACGTGATGCAGGGCGCGGTACGTGTGGTAGCCGAGCCTGTCGACCCAGCGCATCGACTCGAGGCGATCGAGCGCGTCCTCGGGCGTGACGCGCAGGCGCGCGGTGCGCTCGAGCACCTCGACGCGCCCGCGCTTGCGCGCCACCGCGAGCTCCTTCCACATCGCCTCGAGCTCGGCGTGCAGCGCCTCGGCTTCTTCGAGCGGCAGGTGCTCGTGGGTGAGCAGGCGGCGCGCGATCGCGAGCCCTGCGGTGAGCTTCGTGCGCAGGTGCGCCACGTCGGGGGCGCGCACCGAGAGCGCGGCGTTCTCCGTCTCGCCGAGCGTCTCCACGAAGCGCTCGAGGTGATCGACGGCGTGCAGCACGTGCACGTGCCGCGCGTAGTCTCGCCCCAGCTCCGACTCGGGGCTCAGCGAGGCGAGGAAGCGCTGCAGCGCGCCGAGCGCCTCGCGCGGCTCGTCGAGCTCGGCGTCGACCTTTCGGTCCCTGCCGATCCGCTCGGCGATCTCGAAGCTCGCCTCCGCGATGTCGCGGAGAGAGCGCTGCGCGGCTTCGATCGCCACCGCCGGCAGGCGGGTGACGCTCGCGTCGAGGTGCTTGGTGAGCACGGAACCTCGCTCGGGCACCAGGCGCTCGACGAGCACCGAGAAGCGCCCCGACACGGGCATCAGCAGGCAGATGCCGAGGACGCTGAAGGCCGTGTGGAAGGCCGCGAGCGCGACGGCGTCGTCGCGCATGCCGATGGACTCGGTGAGCAGGACGGTCAGCCTCACGAAGGCAGGGAGGGTCACGAAGGCCACCGAGGCAGTGATGGCGTTGAAGAGCACGTGCGTCAGCGCGGTGCGCTTTGCCGCGGCGCTTGCGCCCACGGAGGCGATCCAGGCGGTGAAGGTGGTCCCGACGTTCTGCCCCACCACGAGCGCGGCCGCCTGGGTGAGGTCGAGGGCGCCGGCGGAGAGTGCGGTCACCGTGGTCGCCACGGCCGCGCTCGACGACTGCATGACCACGGTCATCACGACGCCGATCAGGACCAGCAAGAGGCGCCCGCCCAGGCTGCCCGCGGGGAACGAGGTGGGGTCGATGTACCTCGAGAGGCCCTGCATGCCTAGCTGCAGCACGTCGATGCCGACGAAGATGAGGCCGAAGCCGGCGAGGGCCGTGCCGAGCGCGGACCAACGACCCTTGCCGAGCATACGAGCGAGCGCGCCGATGCCCACGAGCGGCATGGCCACCGCCGAGATCTTCAGCTTGAGACCGAGCGTCGACACCATCCAGCCGGTGCTCGTCGTGCCGAGGTTGGCGCCGAAGATCACGCCCACGGACTGCTGGAAGCTGAGCAGGCCGGCGCTCACGAAGCCGATGGTGGTGACCGTCGTGGCGGTCGACGACTGCACGAGCAGCGTGACCACCACGCCGGTGGCGAGCGACGACCACGGGCCGCGTGTGAAGCGCTGGAGCATCGAGCGGAGCGCGTCGCCCGCGGCTGCCTTCAGCCCGTCCGTCAAGAGGGTCATGCCGAGCAGGAAGAGACCGATACCACCCAACACCGTCGCCATCGGCGGGGAGGATAGCTTCGGCGCCCGCCCTGGGCCGCGTTCTCGTCACCGAACCGTCACACCCGGAGAGGGCGATGCATGCAGCAGCAAGCGCAGCGTGTCGGGGCGCTCCGTCCCGGGTAGACCGTGTGGGTTGGCCAGCCCGCTCCGCCCACAGAGGAGGAGCGATCGACCGCCGAGCGCTCCGGTGGCGCTGAAATCATCCGGCGGCGCTGTACCATCCGGCTGTGGGTGCCTCCGAAGCTGCGGCACCCGTGGAGGACGGTCGCATGCGCAATCGCTTCGTTGGGGTCGGGGTCTCGGCGCTCTCGACCTCGCTGTTCGCGTGGGGGCTGGCGGCCTGCGGCGATCTCGAGATCGTGAACCAGGGCTCCGGCGGCGCCGGCGGTGGCGGCGGTGGCGTGTCCAGCGGCGGATCGGGGCAAGGCGGTGAGGGCCTCGGCTTCGCGACGAGCAGCCAAGGCGGCTCGGAGGCGGGCGCGGGTGGCGAGGGCGGCAGCGCGGGCCCGGCCTGCGGCGATGGCGTGCTCGACGCGGGTGAGGTCTGCGACGACGGCAACGGCGACTCGGGCGACGGCTGCACGGGCACCTGCGACGCCATCGAGATCGGCTACGCGTGTCCCTTGCCCGGGCAGGCTTGTCTGTCGATCCAGATCTGCGGCGACGCCAAGATCATCGGCACCGAGACCTGCGACGACGGCAACCAGGCGGCGGGCGACGGGTGCAGCGATGCCTGTGTCGTCGAGCCGGGCTGGAAGTGCCCCGTCGTCGGCACGGCCTGCACGGCCTTCGGCTGTGGCGACAGCATCGTCGCCGGGCAGGAGAAGTGCGACGACGGCAACGATCTCGCTGGTGATGGTTGCAGCGCAACGTGTCAGCTCGAGACGGGCTACAAGTGCGACCTGCCCGGCATGCCCTGCACGCCCACGGTGTGCGGCGACGGCGTGCGCGAGGGCACCGAGCTCTGCGACGACGGCAACAACGACATGGGCGACGGCTGCACGCCCTTCTGCGTGAACGAGCCGCTGTGTCCCGCGCCGGGCCCTTGCACGACGAGCTGCGGCGACGGCTTCAAGCTGCCTGGCGGCACCGAGGAGTGCGACGACGGCAATACGCAGGACGGCGACGGCTGCTCGGCCAACTGCATGGAGGAGCCCGGCTACGACTGCGTCGACCTGAGCTCGACGAGCACGCAGCTCGCGCTGCCCATCGTGCTGCGCGACTTCAAGATCGCGCACCCCGATTTCCAGTACGTGGTCGGCAACGATCTCGGCATCGTCGCGACGATGCTCGGGAGCGATGGCAAGCCGGTCTATGCCGGCAACCCGACGACGCCGACGACCACGGGCCAGGCGAACTTCGACCAGTGGTACCGCGACGTCGCCGGGGTGAACCTCACGGTGCTGCAGACGATCGTGCTGAACCAGCTCCCCAACGGCACCTTCCAGTACAACGACAGCTCGTTCTTCCCGCTCGACGGGCTCGGCTGGGGCAACGAGGGCAACGGCAACAACTTCCACTTCACGAGCGAGGTCCGCTACTGGTTCGAGTACCAGGGCGGTGAGTCGCTGCAGTTCACGGGCGACGACGACGTGTGGGTCTACGTCAACAAGCGCCTCGCGGTGAACCTCGGCGGGGTGCACGGCGCGCTCTCGGGCGGCATCACGCTCGACGCCGCCGCCGCGTCGACCTTCGGCCTCGTGCCCGGCAACATCTACGAGATCGTCGTCTTCCAGGCCGAGCGTCACACGACGCAGTCGAACTATCGTCTCACGCTCGGCAACTTCGATCGAGTGAGCAGCCTGTGCACGAGCCTCTGCGGCGACGGCGTGAAGACGCCCGACGAGCAGTGCGACGACGGCGTGAACGACGGCAGCTACGGCTCCTGCAACATCGACTGCACCTGGGGGCCCTACTGCGGCGACGGCGTGGTCGAGCCGGGCGAGGAGCAATGCGACGACGGCCTCAACCTGAGCCCGTACGGCGGCTGCGCGCCGGGCTGCGTCGTGGGCGCGTCTTGCGGCGACGGGCAGGTCGACAGCCTCTTCGGCGAGCAGTGCGACGACGGCGTGAACGACGGCGGCTACAACGAGTGCGCCGAGGGCTGCAAGCTCGGGCCGCGCTGCGGCGACGGCGTGGTGCAGGCGGCGGCCGGCGAGCAGTGCGACGACGGCAACAAGCAGAGCGGCGACGGTTGCAGCGCCTCCTGCAAGAACGAGACGCCTGCCTGAGGCGGAGAGCGCGGCGCGTGGGCTCCGGCTCGCGTCGCCGCGCTCCGCCGCGAGCGGGCCGGGCTCAGGCTGCGTGGCGCGCGATCGCCTCGCGCAGCTCCTTGACGGCCTGGCCGAGGCCGAGGAAGAGCGCGTCGGCGATCACGGCGTGGCCGATGTTCACCTCGGTGACCGAGGGGATCGCCACGATCGGCCCGACGTTGTGACGCGTGAGGCCGTGGCCCGCGGCGACCTCGAGCCCGAGCGAAGAGGCGAGCTCGGCGGCTGCGACGAGGCGCGTGAGCTCGGCGTCGCGGCGCTCGCGCTGCCCGGGCTCGCAGAGGTGGCAGTACTCGCCGGTGTGCAGCTCGACTTGCTCGGCGCCGAGCGCGTGCGAGAGGCGCACGGCCTCCTCGTCGGGCGCGATGAACAGGCTCAGGCGGATCGAGCGGCGCCGGCACATCGCGGCGAAGCTCTCGACGGCCGCGCGCTGCCCCGCGACGTCGAGCCCGCCCTCGGTGGTGCGCTCCTGGCGCCGCTCGGGCACGAGCGTGATCGTGTCGGGCACGACGCGCTCGGCGATGTCGCGCATCTCGTCGGTCGCGGCCATCTCGAGGTTGAAGTGCGAGGTGAGGCTAGCGCGCAGCTTGTCGACGTCTTCGTCGCGGATGTGGCGGCGGTCTTCGCGCAGGTGCGCGGTGATGCCGTCGGCGCCGGCGGCCTCGCACACGTGGGCGGCGTAGAGCGGGTCGGGGTAGCGCGTGCCGCGCGCGTTGCGCACGGTGGCGACGTGGTCGATGTTGATGTGCAGGCGGACGCTCACCGAGCGACGCTTAGCACGAGCGCGCGCTCGCCATGAGCGGCACGGGTGCTCAGGATCGCGCGCCGCGAGCGAGCGCTCACTCGTACCAGATCTTCGTGAGCGTGAGCTCGGTGGGGCCCTTGGGCCGCTGCACGGTGACGGTGTCGCCCTCGCTCTTTCCGAGCAGGGCCCGCGCGATCGGAGACCGTACGCTTATCTTGCGGGCGGCGAGATCGATCTCGTCGGTGCCGACGATGCGGTAGGTGGCCAGGGCGCCATCTTCGTCTTCGACGGTGAACCAAGCGCCGAAGTACACCTTGCCGTGCTGCGCCGGCGAGGGCTCGACGACGGTCACCGCGTCGAGGCGCTTGGTGAGGAAGCGGATGCGCCGGTCGATCTCGCGCAGCTTCTTCTTGCCGTAGATGTACTCGGCGTTCTCGCTGCGATCGCCTTGCGCCGCGGCGGTCGCGACCTCCTCGGTGATCTTCGGTCGGTCGATCTTCCACAGCCGCTCGAGCTCGGCGGCGAGCACGCGCGCGCCCTCGCGCGTGATGTGCTGTGAGCCGCTCGGGCGCGGAGCGTTCTCGAGCGGCTCCTCGTCGTCGTCCGAGTCGCTCTCCTTCGTGAAGGCCTTCGACACCTCAGGCGCCCGCGTCGCCCGCCGGCGCCGCTCCTCCGTCGCTCGGCGCGGCCTGGGCGACGGGCTCGCTCGTGGGCAGCCCACTCGCGGCGCGCTCGGTCGCGGAGGTGAGCAACTTGCGCAGCTTGGTCACGAGCCTCGCCGGGTCTTCGACGACGCCCTCGGCGAGCAGGGCCTGGTCGTAGAGCAGCTCGCAGAAGTCGCCGAGCTCGGGCGCCGAGGGGTTCGCGGCGGCGATGCGCGCGATGTCCTTCACGATCGGGTGCGTGGGGTTGAGCTCGAGGATGCGCTTCCGCTCCTCCGCGCGGTCGTCGATCATCTTCATGATGCGCTCGAGGTTGGCGCCGGGGTCGCCGGCGTCGGCCACGAGGCAGCTGGGGCTGTCGGTGAGGCGCTTGGAGAAGCGCGCGCTCTTGATGCGCCCGCCGAGGCTCCGCAGCACGACCTCGAGCGCGACGGTGGGCTCCTCGCGCGCGGCCTGCTCGCCGAGATCGAGGTCGCCGTGCGCGACGCTGCGCAGCTTCTTGCCCTTGTAGGTAGGCAGCGACTGCACGAGCCATTCGTCGATCGGATCGACGAGGTAGAGCACGTCGATGCCGCGCGCCCGGAAGGCCTCGAGGTGGGGGCTCGAGTCGACGGCGGCGCGGCTGAGGCCGGTGAGGTAGTACACCTCCTTCTGCGTCTCGGGCATCGCCTCGACGTAGGCCGCGAGGGAGCGGAGCTCGCCCGCGGGGGCTCGCATCGCCTCGAAGCGGCAGAGCTCGATGATGGCGTCGCGGTGCTTGAAGTCGTTGGTCGCGCCCTCCTTGAGCACCTTGCCGAAGGTCTTCCAGAAGCGCAGGTAGCGAGCAGCGTCGCTCTCGGCGAGCTCCTTGAGCGTCTTCAGCACCTGCTTCACGAGCTGCTGCTCGATCTGCGCGAGGGTGCGGCTCTCCTGGAGCGTCTCGCGCGAGACGTTGAGCGTGAGGTCCTCGCTGTCGACCACGCCTCGCAGGAAGCGCAGCCAGGAGGGCGTGAGCTTGTCGCAGCTCTCCATGATGAGCACGCGCTTCGCGTAGAGGCGCAGGCTCGTGCGCTCCTTCTGGAAGAGGTCGAAGGGCGGCTTGTCGGGGATGTACAGCACCGCGTGGAACTGCACCGGCGCGTCGACGCTGAAGTGGATCGTGACGAGCGGCTCGTCGACGTCGCCTCCACCCGAGAGGTGCTTGTAGAGGTGCGCGTGCTGCTCTGCGGTGACCTCGGCGCGTGGCATCGCCCAGAGCGCCTTCGACTGGTTCGCCTGCTTGTCGCCGACGTAGACGGGGAAGCCGACGAAGTCGCTGTACTTCGCGACGAGGTCTTCGATCCGCCAGCTCTTCGTGAACTCGCGGTGCTCGTCCTTCAGGTGGAGCGTGATCGTGGTGCCGGGTGTCGTGCGATCGCCCGGCGCGACCGTGAAGGTGCCGGTGCCGGACGAACGCCACATCACCGGCTCGGAGCCGGGCTTCATGCTGAGCGTGTGCACGTCGACGCGCGAGGCGACCATGAAGGCCGCGTAGAAGCCGACGCCGAACTGCCCGATGAGCTGCAGGGCCGCGTCCTTGTCTTTGGCGGCGCTCGCGTGCTGATCGAGAAAGGCGCGCGTGCCGCTCTTCGCGATGGTGCCGAGGTGCTCGACGACCTCGTCGCGCGTCATGCCGATGCCGTTGTCTTCGATCGTGAGCGTGCGCGCCTCTTCGTCGGCGCGGATGACCACGCGCGCCTCGCCGTCTTGCGGGCGGGCGCCTTCGGTCGACATCTGGAAGAAGCGCGCCTTGTCGAGCGCGTCCGAGGCGTTGGAGACGAGCTCTCGGAGGAAGACCTCGCGGTTCGTGTAGAGCGAGTCGATCACGAGGGCGAGCACCTCGCGGACCTCGGCCTGGAAGGGGAGCTCGGCGGCCTGCTGCGTGGACTGGGAGCTGGATGCGTCGGTCATGGCGTTCCTTCGTCGTGCCCACCCATGGATCCGGCACGCGCTTCGATCAAGACCCCGACGAGCGAAGTGCTCGCTCGCAGGGAGTACGAAGCTGCGGGCCCGGCGGCGCCTTGCTGCGCCCCGGGCCCGACACCCCCGCTGCCGCTCGCCTCGTTCAGCGAGGCTTGAGCGTGGCGAGCGCGCGCTCGGCGTCGACCCGGTAGGCGTTGTCGGGCGTCGACAGGCGCAAGAACTCGCTGAAGTGCTGGATCGCCTTGTCCTTGTCGGTGCCCTTGTAGGCGTCGCCGAGCACGAAGTGCGCGTCGGCGAGCCAGCCGGGGCGCGGGTCGCGGTTCTCGGCGAGCTCCACGGCGCGCTCCATCGCCTCGAGCGAGCCCTTCCCGTCGCCCTTGCGTTTGAGCACCTTCGCGAGGCGGTACTGCCAGTCGGACTGCGTCTCGTTGCCCTTGAGCGCGCGGCGCCAGGACTCCTCGGCCTTTGCCCAGGCGCTCTGGTCTTCGTGGCAGAGCGCGAGCGTCGCGTAGGCCTCGTAGCGCGAGGGGCGGAGCTCGAGCGCGCGGTTGAGATCGGCGATGGCGTCGAGCGTCGCGCCCTGCTTCTGGAGCAGGACGCCGCGCTGCCAGTAGGCGTCGCCGAGGCTCGAGTCGAGCTCGAGCGCCTTGGCGAGCGCGGCGTCGGCGCGCGCTGGTTGACCCGCTTCGTTGGCGGCCCAACCGACGTAGAGGAAGTACTCGGCGCGGTTGCCGTCGAGGTCGACCGCGCGCTGCAGGAAGCGCATCGACTCGTTCAGGTTGGAGCCGCTCAGCAGCATCGCGCGACCGAGGAAGTGGTTGGCCTCGGCCGAGTTGGGGCGCTCTCGGATGACCTCCTTGAGGGAGGGCTCGGCCTGCTTCGACTGCCCGGCCGCGACGAGGGTCGAGCCGATGCGCAGCTTGAGATCGATGTCGTTCGGGGCCTTCTGCAGGGCCTCCGCGTACATCTGGAGCGCGAGATCGCTCTGGCCGGTCTCTTCGTAGTAGAGGCCTCGCTCGAGCGCGAGCCCCGGGTACTCCTTGTCGACCTTCGCGACCTTGTCGAAGACCTGGACGGCCTGATCGAACTGGCGCATGCGACGCAGCGTGACGCCGAGCGAGAACAGCGTGCCGAGGTCTTCGCCCTTCTTCAGGGCGGCCGAGTACTGCTCGAGGGCCTGCTCGTAGTTGCCCGTCTGCAGCGCGACGTCGCCTCGCGCGCGCGAGAGGTCGGGGCTGTCGGGGAACTTCTCGGCGGCCTCGCGCAGCGCCTTCGAAGCGTCGCTCGGGCGCCCCACGCTCGTGAGCAGGTTCGCGAGCGCCACGTAGGGGGGCACCGCGGTGTCGGAGGTCGTCGCCTTCTGGATCGCCTCCTTGTAGAGCGCCTCGGCCTCCTTGCGCGTGCCCATCGACTCCTCGACGCGCGCGAGCCAGTAGGGGACACGCGCTTCGGTGGGGTGCGCTTCCTTGAGCTTCTTGAGGAGGTCCTTCGCCTCCTTCTGACGCTCCAGCCGGAGCCAGGTCTTCGCCGTGCCGACCTTGGCGTCGATGTTGTCGGCGTCGGCCCGGAGCGCCGACTCGAAGCGGGCCTCGGCCTCCGAGTAGCGACCCGCGCGGTAGAAGAGCTCTCCACTGCCGACGAGCGCCGCGACGGCCTGTGGGTTGAGCTTGAGCGCCTCGCCGTAGGCGTCTTGCGCCTGCGAGACGCGTGAGCCCATGAGGTGCACGCGGCCGAGCTGCACGTAGACCTCGACGAGCTCGCTCGAGCTCGCGTTGGCGCGCACGGCGGCGTCTTGGGTGACGGCCTCGAGGTGCGCGAGGGCCTCCTTCTCGCGTTCGGGCGTGCTCGCGGCGATCGACGCGAGCATGGTGCGCGCGGCGACGTGGCCCTTGGAGCTGTCGAGCACGCTCTTCGCGGTGACCTCTGCTTCGGCTGGCTTGCCGGCGGCGAGCTGCGCGCGGGCGAGCCCGAACAGCGTGCGCGGCGACTTGTGCAGCGCGATCGCCTTGGTGAACGCGGCGATCGCGGCGTCGGGCGCCTTCGCGAGCAGCTCGACCTCGCCGGCGAGCACCGCCGCGTCGATGTCCTCGGCGTGGCTGGCCTGGACGCGGCCGATCTGCTCACGTGCACGGGCGAGCTCACCCTCGACGGCGGCCTCGGCCGCGAGCGCCAGCGCGAGCTCGCGCAGCTCGATGCTGCGGTCGACCGACTCGAGCAGGGACTTCGCCTGCGCCTCCGCGGCCGAGTCGCGGCCGAAGCGCACGCTCTTGGCGTGGGCGACGTAGGCCGCGTAGGCGGCCGTCGCCGCGTGCCGCTTCTGGCTCGCCTGGACCGCGCGAGCGCGATCGATGGCCTGCACGGCGGCGGCGTGCGTGTCGGCGTCGAGCGAGGTGGTGACCTCCTCGGCGAGGCTCGCGAGGTTCGCGTCGTAGGACGACGCGCTCAGCGTGTCGGAGATGGCGTAAATCCCGAAGGGGCCCAGGGAGGTCGCCGACAGCGCGAGCCCGCCGAGCAGGATGGCGGCGACGCCGACGCCCGCGACGAGCTTCAGCTTGGAGGGCTTCGCAGGGGCTTCGTCGCCCGCCTCGGCGCTGACGCTGCGGGTGGGCTTCGGGAGCTGGAGCAAGGTGCCGGCGGCACCGGCGGGG
>CALKVW010000028.1 GCA_938004785.1 uncultured Polyangiaceae bacterium | reverse complement strand
TCGAGGCACATGTCGAAGTCGGCGCCGACCTTGTCCATCTTGTTGATGAACGCGATGCGCGGCACGTGGTACTTGTCGGCTTGACGCCAGACGGTCTCGCTCTGCGGCTCCACGCCGTTGCCGCCGTCGAAGACGGCGACCGCCCCGTCGAGCACGCGCAGGCTGCGCTCGACCTCGATCGTGAAGTCGACGTGCCCGGGCGTGTCGATGATGTTGATGCGGTGGGGGACGCCCTGGTGGGCACCTTCCATCGGCGTCCAGAAGCAGTTGGTCGCCGCAGAGGTGATCGTGATCCCGCGCTCCTGCTCCTGGACCATCCAGTCCATGGTCGCGGCGCCCTCGTGGACCTCGCCGATCTTGTAGTTGACCCCGGTGTAATAGAGGATGCGCTCGGTCGTCGTGGTCTTGCCCGCGTCGATGTGAGCCATGATCCCGATGTTTCGGGTCCTCTCTAGGCTGTAGTCGCGGGCCATGGTGGGGTCTTTCTCGCTGCGCTGGAGTCTTCTTGCCGGCTAGGACGCACGAAACCCTCTCCGGTCCGTTCCGCGCGATGAGAAGCACTCGGCTTCTCGAAGGCGCTGGCCCGCCGCCATTTGGCGGGCACTGGGGAACCCGGAGAGGGTATCGGGGTGCGGTGCCTGCTCGACGGCTGGGCCGTACGAGTCACCGTTCTGGTGGGCCTCTCGGCCCTTCGGTCGCAACCCGATCCTTATGTCGGCTCGTTCATTCCTGCGCTAGCGCTCCTCGACGAGTTCAGTGCTGCCGGATGCTTCTCGCTCGGTCGGTGGGCCGAGAGGTGCTGGCGAGCCATCGGCTCAGGCACCCACCTCCGCCACCGACGAGGGGCTCACCAGCGGTAGTGGGCGAAGGCCTTGTTGGCCTCGGCCATCTTGTGCGTGTCGTCCTTCTTCTTCACCGCGTTGCCGCGGTTCTGCGCGGCGTCGACGAGCTCGGCGGCGAGGCGCTCACGCATCGTCTTCTCACCGCGCGTACGCGAGTAGTTGACGAGCCAACGCATGGCGAGCGAGACGCGGCGCTCGGGGCGCACCTCGACGGGGACCTGGTAGGTCGCGCCGCCGACGCGCCGGCTCTTCACCTCGAGCTTCGGCTTCACCGAGTCGAGCGCCTTGCGGAAGATCTCGACGGGCTCCTCCTTGAAGCGCTCCTGGATGATGTCGAACGCGCCGTAGAGGATGCCCTCTGCAGTCGCCTTCTTGCCGCCCAACATCAGGGTGTTGGTGAACTTGGCGACGAGCTTGTCCTTGAACTTCGGGTCCGGGTTGATCCGGCGCTTCGGCACTTCACGACGGCGGGGCATCTTCGTATCTCTCGAGGCTGGAGGTGGAGCAGCGCGGCCGGGGCTCAGGAGCCCGGCGGAGCTGGATCAGGACTTGGGGCGCTTGACGCCGTACTTGGAACGCTTGCGGTTGCGCGTCGCTTTGTTCGTCGAGCTCGGGCCCGCGGCGCCGGAGGCGTCGAGGGTGCCACGAACGACGTGGTAGCGCACGCCCGGGAGGTCCTTCACGCGGCCGCCACGGATGAGCACGACGGAGTGCTCCTGGAGGTTGTGGCCCTCGCCGGGGATGTAGCTCGTCACTTCCATCTGGTTGGAGAGACGCACGCGGCAGACCTTGCGGAGCGCGGAGTTCGGCTTCTTGGGCGTCGTCGTGTAGACGCGGACGCACACGCCGCGGCGCTGCGGGCAGGACTTGAGCGCGGGGGACGCCGTCTTCCAGACGGTGGCCTCGCGGCCGATGCGGATGAGCTGGTTGATCGTCGGCATGGAGAAAAGGGCTCCGAAAAAGCGGGACGCGCAGCATACTCGCGCGCCGCGCTTGGTCAAGCGCGAACACGAGCCCGACCCCGCGCCTCCCAGGGACCTGGCCTGGGCCAGGTCGGGGACGGGGGGCTCGGAACGGGAGTGGAGCCCTTAGATCGGATCGGGACCGGAAGGCTAGTGGATCGTGTGCTCAGTGGTGCGATCCCGCCGCCCGGGGTGCGCGGCGATCGCACCCTCGGGCCGGCAGCTCTCGCGAGCTCAAGGAGGGCAGCCCTCGCCCGCGGCGCGCTTCTCGCTCTCGTGCAGCAGCTTCTCGTAGAGCTTGTGCTCGTGGCCGAGGACCTTGAGGTCGACGCCGGCGCCCACCTGGAACTTCGCGTAAGCGCGCTTGCAGAGCGGCCCCCACTGGAGCGAGCTGCCGATGATCGCGCCGGGGCGGAAGTGGGGCACGAGCCCCTGGCCGAAGACGCTCACGCTCATCTTCGGGAAGCCGACGCCGAACTGCGCGTCGACCGGGACTCCGATCGTGGCCGCCGAATCGGCGGGCTTCGGCGCGAGGTCCATGCGGTCCATCTTGCCCGTCTGCGTGAGCCAGTCCCCACCGCTGCGCTCGGCCTTCGCGCTGGCCTCGAAGCCCGAGCCACCGACGTCTCCCTTCGCTTCGCCGCCGAGGCCCTTCCACTCGAAGCCCAGCGAGCTGTCGAAGCCGAAGCGCGTGCTCGCGAGCGCGCTCGCGGAGACGGGCACGGTGACCTTGCCGGTGATGTCGAGCCCGACGTCGACCACGATCGGGACCGGCCCTGCGGCGTAGGCGAAGCTGAACATCGAGCCTGGGAAGCCGAACTTGAAGTCGCCGATGTCGTCGCTCGCCGTCGCGGCGATCGACACCTCGATGTCGCCGCGCAGCGCGGGCTGCTCGTAGGTCATGCGTACGAGCTTGCCCTTCTCGTAGTAGGCGCCGGTGCGTGAGCGCAGGTTGGAGAAGCGCCCCTTGGCTTTGTACGCGATGCTCGCCTTGCCTCCGCTTTCCTGCGTCACGAGCACGGTGAGATCCATCGCGCCGTCGGGCTGTGGCTCGACGCCGAGCTGGTAGGCCATCGGCTTCACCGAGAGCTTCCACACGGGCGGCCACGCCGTCACCTCGGCCTCGAACTCGGGGCCCTTCTGTTCGCCCCCGCTCGCGAAGAACGCACGTGGCAGCTCGCTCAGGCTCGACCCTGCGCGCCTCCACGAGGGCAGGTAGGGGCGCGGCTCCGCGCGGTCGGCGCCCTCGATCTCGGCGCTCGTCGCGAGACGCCAGCCCGAGCCCGCCGGTACGGCCGCGAGGTAGGGACGCTCGATCGGTAGTTGCAGATCCCACGAAACGGTGCCCGACTCGATGACGTCGGCCAGCGTCGCCGGCTCGGTCTCGACGACGAGCGCGCCCGCCTCGGTTCGCACCGACTTCGAACGGAAGAGCGCCTTGCCGGCGACGAGCACGACGCGCCCGGGGGCCACGAGCGTGGCGTCGGTGAGCACCGAGGCGTCGAAGCGCGCGGCGCCACCGGGCTCCCAGGAGCTGAGGGCGCGCGCGGCGTCGCCCTCGAGCACGATGGCGTCGCGCTCGAGCTTCACGTCCCAGACGTGGCTCGCCCGCTCCGGGGGCAGCGTGGCGGGCGCCCCAGCGACCCTGGGTCCGGCGCTCGCTGCGAGCTGCTCGGTGCTCCCCGTCGCGCGCTCGGCGGCGTCGACGCCTCGGGACGCAGGAGCGACCACGCCACCGCAGGCCGCCAGACAGCACAGCGCAGCGGACGCCGAGGTCCGGGCAGCGAGAGGAGCTGCGAGCGACGCTCGCTTCACTAATGATTTCATGGACATGGCTTGTATCCGCTCGGATCGCCACGCGACAGCCTCGATTTGCGGCTTGCGCGAACAAAGTTGTCAGACTAATCAGTCCGACATGTCTTCGAGCGAGGTCGATCGCATCGCGAGCGCGCTGGTGGAGCGCATCGTCGGGGGCCGCTGGGCCCCGGGCGTGCGCCTGCCGGCGGAGACCGAGCTCGCGACCGAGCTCGGCTGCGGGCGCAGCACGGTGCGCGAGGCGCTGGGGCGGCTCGCGTCGCAGGGGCTCATCGCCTCGCGTCGAGGCTCCGGGGCGCGCGTGCTCGAGTGGAAGCGCGACGGCTCAGCTGCGCTGCTCCCGGCCTACCTGGCCTACGGCACGGCGCCGAGCGAGGCGCGCACGCTGGTGCGTGAGCTCCTGCGGCTTCGCAGCGTGCTCGCGCGTGAGGCGGTGCGGCTCGCCGCGACCTACGCCGAACCCGACGCGCTAGGCGAGGTCGAGGCCGCGCTCGAGCGTGCCTCGAGCGCCACCGAGCCATCGGAGCACGCGCTCGCCGAGCTCGAGCTCTTCCGCGCGATGGTGCTCTCGAGCCGCGTGTGGCCGGCGGTGTGGTTCACGAACGCCTTCTACAAGCCGATGCGCGAGATGCACGCCGAGCTCGCGCCGCTCGCGGGCGGCCCACCCGCCGACTTCGAGCCCGCGATGCGGGAGCTGGTGGCGCTCGTGCGCAAGCGCGACGCGAACGCTGCGCTCGAGCACCTCGACGCCTGGCTCGAGCGCGTCGACCGAGCGCTCTCTGCGCGCATCGAGGCGATGCTCGGCCCCGCGAGCGCGGCCCAGGCGCAGCCCGCGACGCCGGCGCGCGCACCCGCTCCGCGCAGCGCCCCGAAGACGATCCTGCAGCACACGCCCACCGCCTCACGCACCGGCCGAACCAGGAGGAACGCATGATACCGCCGCTCGTCTTCGCAGGTCTCGCAGCGGGGGGCGCCGCGCTCGCGCGCGGGGTCTTCCTGGGCTACCCCGACAAGCGCGTCGAGGGTGCGCTGCTCTACGGCAAGGAGCAGGCGATCGTCGCGGCCTGCGCCGACGCGTTCTTCCCGCCGGGCGGCCCGATCCCGCTCTCGGGCAGCGAGGCCGGGCTCGTCGAGTACATGGACGACTACGTGCGCCGCCTGCCCGAGGGCCAGGCCTTGCTCGTGCGCCTCCTGCTCGAGTTCATCGAGCACGGGCCCTGGGTCTTCGGCCCGAAGCGCGTGCGCTTCACGAGCCTCGGTGAGCGTGATCGCGAGGCCGTGCTCGAGTCGATGCGCACGAGCCCGATCTACTTCCGACGCATCGCCTTCTTGTCGATGCGCACGATGCTCACGATGGGCTACCTCGCCCACCCGAAGGTGGCCGAGGCGATGAAGATGAAGGCCGACACCGACCCCTTCGGCATCGGCGAGAAGATCTGCGAAGGCATCGGAGGGAGGTCGTGATGCGCACACTCGACGTCATCGGAGCTTCGGGGCGCGCCGCGCGAGAGGGAGAGCCTGCCGGCCGCACGCGGCGCGCGCCGTTCGACTTCCCGAACGGCGATCCGCACGCCGGCGTGAAGCACTACGACGAGTACCGGAGCGACCTCGAGCTCGACTGCGACGTGGTCGTCGTGGGCTCGGGCCCAGGCGGCGCGGTGGTCGCGAAGGAGCTCGCCGAAGGTGGGCGCGACGTCGTGTTGCTCGAGGAGGGCCCGCCCTTCGGCAAGAAGGACTTCGTGCAGGAGGCGGGCGAGGCGATGCACCGCATGCTGCGCGAGGGCGGCACACGCGCGACGCGCGGCAACATGTTCATCCCCACGATGCAGGCCAACGCGCTCGGCGGCGGCTCGCTCATCAACAGCGCGATCTGCGCGAGGCCTCCCGCCTGGATCTGGGAGAAGTGGCACCGCGCGACGGGCGTCGAGATCGACGACGCCACGCTCGCGCCGCACTTCGACAGGGTCGAGGAGTTCCTCTTCTGCGGGCCCACGCCGATCGAGGTGCAAGGGCCGCGCAACCTGCTGTTCAAGCAGGGCTGCGACGCGCTCGGCATCTCGAGCGAGCCCACCTGGCGCAACGTCGCCGGGTGCCGGGGCTCGGGAGAGTGCTTCACGGGCTGCCGCAACGGCGCGAAGAAGAGCACCGACGTGAGCTACGTGCCCGCGGCGATCCGCGCCGGCGCGCGCGTCTACACGAGCGTGCGCGCCGAGCGCGTGGTGATGGAAGGGCGCCGGGCGACGATGCTGCTCGGCCACGTGGTCGAGCCCTTCACCGGCAGGGCCACGCACTCGGTGAGGGTGCGCGCGAAGACGATCGTGCTCGCCGCGGGCTGCATGCAGACGCCGCTCATCCTCGAGGAGAGCCGTGCGCTGCCGGGCTGCGCTTGGGTGGGCAAGGAGCTCATGCTGCACCCCGGGCTCGCGATCATGGCCGTGTACGACGAGCCGATCGACCCCTGGGCCGGCGCGACGCAGGGCTACCACTCGCTCCACCACCTGCGCGAGGGCATCAAGCTCGAGGTGCTCTGGTCGCCGCCGGCCGTGCTCGCGGCGCGTCTGCCCGGCCTCGGCAGGGACTACCAAGGCCACCTGCTCGACTACCAGCGCATGGCGCCCTTCGACGTGATCATCGCGGCCGACCGCTCGCGCGGCGAGGTGCGCACCAAACGCGGCAGCCACGATCCGGCGCTCACGTTCGACTTCCACGACGACGACGTGAAGCTCATCCAGAAGGGTCTCGGCATCCTGAGCGACATCTGCTGGGCCTCGGGCGCGAAGGCGATCCTGCCTGGCATCCACGGCATCCCGGAGATCCTCCACTCGAAGGAGGAGAGCGAGATCCTGCGCACGATGAAGCTCCGCGGCAGCGACACGATCACGGCGGCGAACCACGCCTTCGGCAGCACCCGCATGAGCAAGCTCGCCTCGCAGGGCGTCGTCGATGGCTACGGGCGCTGCCACCAGACCGACAACCTCTACATCGCCGACACCGGCATCTTCGCGTCGAGCCCCGCCGTGAACCCGATGCTCGCCGTCATGGCGCTCGCGGATCGCATCGCCTGTCACCTGCTCGAGGCCGGCTGAAGCCCTGCGCGTCGGGGCGCGTGGGTGGGTGGGCGCGCGCGAATCGAGCTCGGCACGGACTCGGCCGCCCCCTGGGCGCGGTGGTATCGTGCCGCGCATGCTACGACGCCACGCGCTCCCACTCGGCTTGCTGCTCGCTCTCGTCGCCGCTTGCGTGCCCTCTCCGAAGAAGGCCTACACGGCCGACGAGGCCCGCTCGCTGGAGGATCTGACCGAGCTCATGCGCATCAGCGCGAAGTACATGGATCCGCTGTTCGGGATCGAAGACGCCGAGAGCTACACCGAAGCGCAGTTCGATCAGATGAGCGAAGCGGCGGGGTTCGCGGAGGCCACGAGCGAGGCTGTGCAGAAGAAGCACTCGCTGACGCGCTCGCCGGCCTTCGCGAGCTACGCGGGCATCATGAACGCGAAGGCCAAGGAGCTCGCGGCGGCGAGCGAGGCGCGCGAGGCCGAGGCGGCGGCCGCGGCGATCCGCGGCATCCACGAGGCCTGTCGGAGCTGCCACTCCGAGTTCCGCTGAGCCTCGGCCCACAGCTGCACCGCGCGCGGGCGGCTGGGCTCCCGCCCCACGCGCTGGGAGCCCAGGGCTCGGAGCACCAGGGCTCGGGGCGGCTCAGAGACCGAGGGCCGAGAGCGCGAGCTTCGCGCCGTGCATCGCCGGACACCAGTAGTAGCCGCCGCTCACCGGACGCGAGAACGAGAACAGGGCGTCGACGACGCCGTCTTCGAGGCCGACCATGCGGCGCAGCACGCGCTCGTAGCGATCGAGCGACTCGCCGTAGGCGACGAACAGGAGCCCGGCCTCGGTCTGCGTGAGGAAAGGCATGGAGCGGCGGACCATGAAGGCGGCCGGCTCGAAGCTCTCCTGCGCAGTGCGCTTCACGTGAGCGCTCTCGGGTGCGTCGTCGAGCTCCTCGTTGGTCGCGAGCGCGCGGCCGATCGTGTGATCGCGCTCGCGCTCGGTGCGGGCGCGGAAGCTGGTGAGCTCGTGCACCCAGCGCTGCACGGCGACGAAGCTCGAGCCCTCGAGCCCCTCGGCGCGCGACACCGCCGCCTCGACGGCCGCCTCGTCGGTGGGGTTCTCGGTGCCGTCTTCGTAGCCCGTGAGATCGAGCCCACCTCGGTAGACGAAACACTCGGTGTCGTCGGCGAGCACGAAGGCCGAGCCGAGCAGCTCGCGCGCCGCGCGCGCACGGTCGTCGAGCTCGCCACGATCGCCGCCGCGCAGGTTCAGCCAGAGCGCGCCCTGCGTCGAGGGAGGGGTCACGCGGCTGCCCTCGAGCGTGGGGAAGCTGCGCAGGCCGGCGATGGAGGCCCCGAGCGCGTGCACGAGCGGCTCGCCGAGGCCGAGCGTGCTGCGCTCCAGGTCGAAGGAGGCCAGGAGGGCGCGCAGGCCCTCGCGAGGATCACCGCCGCCGCGTAGACCGAAGACGAGCGAGCGCGCACTCGCCGGCAGGGGCGCGAGGATAGTGGGCTGGGGCGAGGACATCGGCGAAGGATCTACCGCAGATCCCCCTGCGCTGTCGTGAGCGTGCGAAGCGCTCGCGACGCTGACGAGGCCCGCGTAGGATGCGGGCCATCGTGGAGCTTCGTCTCTTTCGCCTCTTCGTTCTCGCGAGCCTCGCCTCGAGCGGCGCCGGCTGCGCGCTCTTCTTCGAGGATCAGCTCACCGGCGCAGGGGGGAGCGGCGGGGGCGGCGGCGCGAGCACGAGCAGCACGGGCGGCTCGAGCAGCGTCAGCGCGGGCGGCGGCGGTGGAGGTGGTGGCGGGGAAGGAGGCAGCCTGCCCGAGTGCCCGGGGGTACAGCGTGAAGGCGCGTCCTGGCTCGCGACCTACGCCCAGACCCAGATCTCCGGCTTCGACCGAGGGCCGGTCAACGCCCGCATGAGCTTCGTCGGCACGGCCGAGGGCGGTGCCCGCTGTGGGCTCGAGGGTCTTCCGTCGGGACCCAGGCTCTTCTACGGAGAGCTCCCGACGATCGACGGCGAGAACCCAGCGATCACGGATCTCGGTGACGCGACGGACGCGGAGGTCGTGTTGTCGAGCGGGGGAGGCTCCAACAACGTGTGGGTCGTCTGGCGGCGCGGGGACCTGCTCTGCGTCAACCGGCAGAGCAGCAGCTCGAGCTTGACCGTCACCTCCGCGAACCCCTGCGGCACGAACCCGCGGCTGCACTGCACGGCGTCGTCGGCGATCTCGGACCTGCATGCGGCCTCGACTGCAGTCCCGATCATCGGGTTCCGCGCGGCCGAGGACGGGCAGCTCGACTGCGTCGCTCCTGCCGGCCAGCGTGGCTACACGACGGGCCCGGTCCTGTTGCTCGCGACGAACCAGGCGAACCAGGTGCAGGTGTACTCGGGCGATCCGATGCTGAGCCAGGTGCGCTCGAGCGGCACCGGTTTGATCAGCGCCGAGGCTCGCGTCGTGGGCTGGTGCCCAGCTGGCAGCAACGTGGGAGCCTACAACTGCACCCAAGGCACCTACTTCCAGGCCTTCACGAGCCCGACCGCGTTCAGCTTCGGCTCGGTGGAAGCCATCGGGACGACCTACGCGTTGCTGAGCCCAGGCCCAGGCATTCACCCTCATGATTGGGGCTACGCCTTCACCACGGCCGACGGAGCGCAGCGCGTCTTGCAGTGGGGCACGGAGACCAACCTCAGCGCGGGTCTCACGATCCCCTACGAGACCCACGCCAACGCCGACCCCGCCGGACGTGAGACCCGAGTGCTCGGCTCAGGCTCGATCGGCAACGGTGGGATCGTGATGCTGACCGGCGAGCTCGCCTCGGCGATCGACGGTGCCGGGGCCTGTCCTGCAAGCGCGGGAACCTGCGCGTTCGTGATGAGGGCGAACCTCGGCGCGGTGAGCGGCGGCGTCGTGGCTCACCCGGTGGGCGCCAACGCCTCCGCTGGGCGCGCCTGGGCGACCCACGCGCGGTACGGGGACTCCTCGGTGTTCTTTGCGGGTGGCTACAGCGACGCGCCGCTCGCATTCGGGAACCTCGAGGGTTTCGACCCTGGCAACGGAAAGGCCGCGTTCATCGCGCGAGGTGCGTTCTGATGTGCCAGGTACTCGTTCGCCGTCTCGCCGCCTCGCTCCCGCTCCTGGCAGGTGGCCTCCTCTCCTCCCCCGCCCTCGCGCAGGACACGGCGCGCGGAGAGGAGCTCTACCAGGCCGGCGTGCAGGCCTACGCCGCCGGCGATCTCACGACGGCCTGCCCACGCTTCGAGGCGAGCTTCGCGGCCGACAGGCAGGCCGCGCCGCTCTTCATGTGGGCGAAGTGTGCGCACAAGGAGGGCAAGCTCGCGAGCGCGCTCGAACGCTACGAGGAGGTGCTGCGCCTCGGTGGGCTCGACGATCGCCTGCGCGACGAGGCCGCAAAGGCCGTGAGCGAGCTCGGCCCTCGTGTGCCGAAGCTCGAGCTCGTGCGCGGTGAGGTCTCGCCCGAGGCGATCGTGCGCGTCGACGGCGTGGTCGCGGCGGCGAGCGGCAAGCCGATCTCGCTCGATCCTGGGCCTCACACCCTGCGCGTCGAGCTCGCAGGCCACGAGCCCTTCGAGAGCACGGTGACGCTCGAGGAGTCGAAGACCTCCCGATTCGAGCTGCGGCTCGGGGCGCCGCTCGCGCCCACGGCGGCGCCCGCGGACGGCGCGGCGCAGGGCTCGTCCTCGCACGATGCGCTCGTCACCGCGGGCTTCGTCGCGGGCGGCCTGAGCCTCGCAGGCTTCGCGCTCGGCGGCGTCACAGGTGGGATGATCCTCGGGGCCTGCGACGGCTCGCTCGGCTGCGCCACCCGCACCGACGACGAGCCCGGCACGGGGCTGCTCGTGGCGAACGGAGTCGGCTTCGGCCTCGGCATCGCCGGGGCCGCGACGAGCGCGGTGCTGTTCGTGCTCGCCGCGACGAGCGACGACGGCGCCGAGCTCGCCGCGAGGCTGCCGCTCGCGCCCGCGCCCGAGGGCAGCGTGGGGCTCGGCTTCCGCTTCCAGCTCTGAGGTGCCGCGACGCGGGCGCGACCGCGCTCGGCTTTGGCCCTCGCGCGAGGCGATCGACTAGACTGCGTCGCGGTGTCCGACGAACTCCCCGAGCTCCCCGCGCACTGGCGCCCAGGCAGCGTGATCGCTGGGCGCTTCCGCGTGGAGCGTGTGCTCGGCGAGGGCGGCATGGGCGCGGTCGTGGAGGCGGAGAACGTCGCGCTCGGTCAGCGGGTGGCGATCAAGGTGCTGCGCCACGAGCTGGTGAACAACCGTGAGGCGCAGGCGCGCTTCGATCGCGAGGCGAAGGTCGTCTCGCAGCTCGTGACCGAGAACGTCGTGCGCGTGCACGATCTCGGGCGTACCGAGCACGACGAGCCCTTCATCGTGATGGAGCTCCTGAGCGGCCGCACGCTCGAGGATCTCATCGACGCGCCCGCGCAGCTGTCGATCGAGCACGCGGTCGATCTCGTGTGCGAGGCCTGCGTGGGGCTCGCCGTCGCCCACGCGGCGGGCGTCGTGCACCGCGACATCAAGCCTTCGAACCTCTTCGAGGCGAGGCGCAGCGACGGCACGACCGTGGTGAAGGTGCTCGACTTCGGAGTCACCAAGATCACCCGCGCCGACACGATGAAGCTCACGCAGACCTCGTCGGTCTTCGGCACGCCCCTCTACATGTCGCCGGAGCAGATCATGAGCAGCAAGCTCGTCGACGCCCACACAGACCAGCACGCGATGGGCGTCGTGCTCTTCGAGCTGCTGACCAAGCAGGTGCCCTATTACGACGAGCAGCCCACGGCCGTGACCGTGAAGATCGCGACGCTCCCTCCACCGAGGCTACGCGAGCTGCGCCCCGACATCCCCCAGCGGCTCGACGCCGCGGTGCGCCGCGCCCTCGCGAAGATGCCGGGCGAGCGCTTCAGCGACATCGCCGCCTTCGCGGAGGCGATCTCCACCTTCGGCACCGAACGCGCGAAGCTCGCCGCAGCACGCGCGGCCCAGGCGCTCGGTCGCGCCTCGCTTCCCGCCGTGCTCGCCGAGTCGCTCACGCCTCCTCCGCTCGCTGCCGCGCAGAGCGAGCCCACGCCGACGCGCGCCTCGAAGCGCACCGGGCTCGTCGTCGCCGGCGGCGTCGTGCTGATCGCGGGTGCGCTCGGCGCCTTGGCGCTCGCCCTCTCCGGCCGACCGAGCGCCGGAGCCGACACGGCGTCGAGCGCCGCTCCGGCAGCTCTGCGCTCGGCTCCTGCCACCTCGGCGAGCGCGGAGGCAGCACCGTCGGACGCACCGAGCACGGAGCCGGCGGCCAGCGCGCCGCCAGCGCCCTCGGCGAGCGCGGCGCCGGAGGCCACGCAGGCCACGTCGGCGAGCTCGAAGCCCCAGCCGGCGAGCAGGCCCCGCCCCCCCAGCACGGCGAAGCCCGCCGCCACGGCGAAGCCCGCCGCCACGGCGAAGCCCACCGCCACGGGCGGCGGCGAATTCATCCCGAACTACGGCGCGCCGAAGAAGCCCTGAGCGAGGGCCGCCCGGCGCGCACGGCTTGCGTGCCCGGCCGCGGGTCGATCCTCTGCCGCGCCTCGCCCACGCTGGAATCCTTCGCTAGGCTGATGGGCACGTGGACGCCCGCGCCATCGCCATCGCGATTCCCTTCTTCTTGGTGCTGATCGGCGTCGAGATCCTCGTCGATCGTGCGCGCGTGAAGCGAGGCCTGGCGCCGCTCTACCGTTTCGCCGACGCGATCACGAGCCTCTCCTGCGGCGTCGGGCAGCAAGTGCTCGGCGTGCTCGTGCTGGGCGCGATAGGCGTCGCGGCCTACGCGGGCCTCTACGCCCACGCGCGCCTCTTCGACCTGCCGGCAGGCTCGCCGCTCGTCTGGGCGCTCGCCTTCGTGCTCACCGATCTCGGCTACTACGCGTACCACCGCGCCAGCCACCGCGTGAATTTCTTCTGGGCCACGCACGTCGTGCACCACTCGAGCGAGGAGTACAACCTCTCGACGGCGCTCCGGCAGAGCTGGTTCACGACGATCACCTCGTGGCTGTTCTACGTGCCGCTCGCATTGATTGGCGTTCCACCCATCGTGTTCGCGCTCTGTACGACGCTGAACACGCTCTATCAGTTCTGGATCCACACGCGCGCCGTGGGCAAGCTCGGGTGGTTCGAGCGCGTCTTCAACACACCGAGCCACCACCGCGTGCACCACGCGATCGATCCCGAGTACATCGACAAGAACTACGCGGGCGTCTTCATCGTCTGGGACAAGCTCTTCGGCAGCTTCATCGAGGAGCGGAACGAGCCAGCCTACGGCACCGTGAAGCCGCTCGAGAGCTTCGACCCTGTCTGGGCGAACTTCGAGGGCTTCGCGAAGCTCTGGCAGATGTCGCGCGCGACGAAGAAGCTCGGCGACAAGCTGCTCGTGTGGGTGATGCCGCCCGAGTGGAGGCCCGCGGATCTCGGCGGCGTGGTGACGATCCCTCCCGTGCCGGCCAATCGACGCAAGTACGACGTGCCTACGACGCGCGCGCTCGAGATCTACGTCGCGTCGCAATTCCTCGTCGCGGTCGGCGTCGTCTTCGTGATGCTCTGGTTCAAGGCCGAGCTCGGGCTCGCGGAGCGGGCCACGCTCGCAGGGCTCACGCTGTGGGCGCTCTACGGCTGGGGCGCGCTCTTCGAGCGGCGACGCCACGCCGTGGCGCTCGAGCTCGCCCGGCTCGTCGCGACGGCGGCTGGGCTCTCGTGGATCGCCTCGACGAGCTCGTACGCGGCGCAGGCCGCGGTCGGCTCCGTGCTGCTCTCTCTGCTGAGCGGGCTCTTGCTCGCGCGGGGTCGCAAGCTGCCCGAGGGCGAGCTCGCCGAGCCCACTGCAGCGGAGTGAGGCGAGCTCGCCGAGCCCACTGCAGCGGAGTGAGGCGAGCTCGCCGAGCCCACTG
>CALKVW010000027.1 GCA_938004785.1 uncultured Polyangiaceae bacterium | reverse complement strand
ATGCGCCTCGTGCACGTGCTCAAGGCCGCGAGCGAGGGCTACGGCCCCGAGAAGCGCGTCATCCTGCTGCACGGCCCGGTCGGCTCGAGCAAGTCGACGATCGCGCGCCTCCTGAAGAAGGGGCTCGAGCACTACTCGCGCACGAGCGACGGCGCGCTCTACACCTTCGACTGGGTGAACCTGCACGAGATCGGCATGCCGAACCACGAGGCCGATCGTTTCCCGAGCCCCATGCACGAGGAGCCGCTCCGGCTCATCCCGCTCGAGTGGCGCGACAAGGCCATCAAGGAGCTCGGCCTCTCGAGCGAGCGCTTCCAGGTCAAGGTGAAGGGCGACCTCGACCCGGCGAGCCGCTTCATCTTCAAGAAGCTCATGGAGCGCCACCGAGGCAACTGGGCCGAGGTGATGGAGCACGTGCGCGTGCGCAGGCTGGTGCTCAGCGAGAAGGATCGCGTCGGTATCGGCACCTTCCAGCCGAAGGACGAGAAGAACCAGGACTCGACCGAGCTCACGGGCGACATCAACTACCGCAAGATCGCCGAGTACGGCTCCGACTCCGACCCGCGTGCCTTCAACTTCGACGGCGAGTTCAACATCGCCAACCGCGGCATCGTCGAGTTCATCGAGGTGCTCAAGCTCGACGTCGCCTTCCTCTACGACCTGCTCGGCGCTTCGCAGGAGCACCGCATCAAGCCGAAGAAGTTCGCGCAGACGGACATCGACGAGGTCATCATCGGCCACACCAACGAGGCCGAGTACAAGAAGCTCCTGAACAACGAGTTCATGGAGGCCCTGCGCGACCGCACGATCAAGATCGACATCCCGTACATCACGAAGATCTCCGAGGAGATCCGGATCTACGAGAAGGACTTCTCCAAGGAGCGCATCCGCGGCAAGCACATCGCCCCGCACACGCTCGAGGTGGCCGCGATGTGGGCCGTGCTCACGCGCCTCGAGGATCCGAAGAAGCACAACCTCGGCCTCTTGCAGAAGCTCAAGCTCTACGACGGCAAGGTCCTGCCCGGCTACACGCAGGACACCGTGAAGGAGCTGCGCAAGGAGACGGCGCGCGAGGGCATGGAGGGCGTGAGCCCGCGCTACGTGCAGGACAAGATCTCCAACGCGCTCGTCAACGAGATGGGCGAGGGCACGATCAACCCCTTCATGGTGCTCGCCGAGCTCGAGAAGGGCCTGCGCCACCACTCGCTCATCACGAACGAGGAAGACAAGAAGCGCTACGCCGAGTGCATCGGCCTCGTGAAGCGCGAGTACGAGGAGATCGTCAAGAACGAGGTCCAGCGCGCGATCAGCGCCGACGAGGACGCGATCGAGAAGCTCGCCGCGAACTACATCGACGCGATCAAGGCCTACGTGCTCAAGGAGAAGGTGAAGGACCGCTTCACCGGGCAGGACGTCGAGCCCGACGAGCGGCTCATGCGCTCGGTGGAGGAGAAGATCGAGATCCCCGAGAACCGGAAGGACGACTTCCGCCGCGAGATCATGAACTACATCGGCGCGCTCGCGGTCGACGGCAAGAAGTTCGCTTGGAACACCAACGATCGTCTGCGCCGCGCCCTCGAGCTCAAGCTCTTCGAGGATCAGAAGGACTCGATCAAGCTGCAGACCCTCGTGTCGAACGTGATCGACAAGGAGACGCAGGAGAAGATCGACATCATCAAGAGCCGGATGATCAAGTACTTCGGCTACAACGAGGTCTCCGCGCGCGACGTGCTCGACTACGTCGCGAGCATCTACGCGCGAGGCGACGCGAAGTAGCGCGCGTTCGTCGGGGCCCGGCGCTCGCGCGCCGACCGCACCCGCCACGAGCGTGCTCGACGAGGCCCTGGACGCTGACGCGTCCTGGGCCTCTGGGCCATGGGACGCTACGATGTCCATCATGCTTCGACTGCGTCTCGCCGCGGGGGTCACCCTCGGGTTGCTGCTCTCGGGGGCCTCGACCGCGGAGGCGCGCAGCTTCCGCGTGGCGAACCTGCCGAACGGCGACAGCTTCGGCTGCCGCAACTGCCACAACGACAACTCCGGCGCGACGATGTCGCCCTTCGGCAGCGACGCGCGCAACTTCCTCGACGGCGTGCAGGCGCAGACGGCCGACGTGGAGTGGGCGGAGTCGCTCTGTCGGGGCGACTCGGACAACGACGGCTGGACCAACGGCGAGGAGCTCGGCGACCCCGACTGCACTTGGCAGCCGGGCAGCGCCGATCCGCCGGGCAACGTCACCAACCCAGGCGACCCGAAGTCGGGGCCGCCCGCCGTGTGCGGCAACGATCGCCTGGAGACGGGCGAGGACTGCGAAGGCACGAAGCTACGCAAGCCCGACTGCGCTGCGATCGCGGCCGGTGAGGGCAGCCTCGCCTGCAACGACGACTGCAGCTACGACGTCTCCGGTTGCACCGGCACGCCGCCCGAGTCGAGCGGCGCTGGCGTGGGCGGAGGAGGCAGTGGCGACGGCGACGCCGCAGCGGCAGGCTGCTCGCTCGGCCGAGGGCCTGCCTCGAGCGCGCCCTGGGCCTCCCTGCTGCTCGCCGGTCTCGCGCTCGCTGCAGCTCGACGCGGCCGGCGCTGACGGCGGCTCGACGAGGCTCGTGCCGAGTCGGTCCGCGCGGCGCCGAGGGCGCGGCTGCAGGCGCCCGGCCCAGGCGCCTCAGCCGTGCTTGCGCTCCATGCGTCGCACGGTGTCTTCGAGCGCGCTCAGCTGACGCCGGAGCTGCGCGTGCTCCTCCTGCGTGACCAGGCCGAGCTCCTTGGCGAAGCGCTCCTTCTGGTCGGTCGTGAAGGTCGACACCCGCCCGGGCATGCTCATCGCGAGCACGACGAGGCGCATGAAGCGCTCGTCCTGGAGGAGCTTGTGCACCGAGGGGTTCGACGCGAGCTTGGCTCCCTCGCTGATGAGTCGGTTCTTGAGCGACATGGGCCCTGGAGTCTACACCGGCCCGGCGCCACGGGGCGCGCCCGCGCTCAGCTCGCGATCGTCTCGGGCACGTCGGAGCGCTGCAGTCGCTTGGCGCGCCTCAGCAGCCACGAGAGCAAGAGCGGCCAGATCGTCTGCGGGCAGTCGCGCCCGACGAGCAGATCCATGTGACCTCGCGGGAAGGCGCGGTAGGTCTTGTCGCTCGAGCGGCTTCGCAGGAAGGCCGGCTCGACGGAGGCCGGGGGGGCGAGATCGTCGAGCGTGCCCGCGATGACCAGGAGGGGTAGGTCGAGGGACTCGAACTCGTCGGCGTAGCCGGTCAGCTCGCCGAGGCAGTGGCCGCCCCTGCGCGACTCCGCCGCCGAGAGGAACAGGTTGCGCATGACGGCCACGCTGCCCGCGTCCATCGCGAGCGCCATGTGCTGTCCGAGCACCGCGGGCTCGAGCGACTTCGGCGCGAAGCCGCGGATCGGCAGCGGGAAGACGGGGCTCTCGATGAAGCCGCGCAGGAGGCGCATCGTCTCGGAGAGCGGCTTGAGATCGAGCGCGCCGTGGCCGAGGTGGACGCGCTGGTCGACCGCGAGCATGAGGCTGCCGAGCGCACGCAAGGTGAGCGAGCCCTGCGTGAACTGGTAGGGGCTGCCGAGCGTCGCGACCCCGGCGATCTTGCGGCCGAGCTTCGCTGCGGTCGCGTAGGAGACCAGCCCGCCGAGCGAGTGGCCCACGAGGAACACGGGCCGGTCGCCCGAGAGACGCTGCACCTCGTCGATCGCCGCGGGCAGGTCGTGCTCGACGAAGGTGGCGACGTGGCGAGGCGGGTGCGCTCCGAGATGCCGCGAGCGACCGTGGCCGCGCAGCTCCAGGTTGAAGACGTCGAAGCCGGCGCGCGCGAGGTAGTTGAAGAGGCTGCGCGAGGGCAGGTGCCAGGCGTAGCGGTTCTGGCCGTAGCCGTGCACGAGCACCACCGGCGCGATCGTCTTCTCCGCGCCGGGGGGGCGCTTGCGGATCATCGCGAGCGGCACGCCGGCCTCCGGCACGACCGAGCCCCTCCGTTGGGAGCTCGCCGCCGCCGCGCGCTGCTCGCCCGACCTGGGCTCTTCGGCCGCTCGCACGATCACGAGCTCCTTGTGGAAGAAGGCCCGCTCGTCCCGGTCGATCGTCTGCTCGATGGTGCTGCTGTTGAGGATCATCGACGCTCGGCCCCGGCGCGACGCAGTCTACAACGTGCGCGCCGGATGCGCGATCGCCGAGGGCCGACGGCCGGGCGTGCTGCGCTCCGCCGCGTGTCCGCACCTGGCGCCCTCCTCCACGGGCGCACCCGGTGCGGCCAGAGGGCTTCCGGTGCGAGGCTCCCGTCGTGTACCTTGCGAAGCATCCTCATGCGTCGAAATCTTCGCTTCGGGCTCGCCTCGCTCTCCCTCCTCTCGTCGCTCGCTTGCGCCCAGGCGGCGCTCGCGCAGGGGGCGCCGGAGGCGCCCTCGACCGGAGCGTCGCAGCCAGCGGATGCCGGCAAGCCGTCGACGGCGCCCGGTGATCCGAGCGCGGCTCCGGACGCGGCGTCGCTCGCCGATCCGCCCAAGCCGGGAGCGACGCCGCCCGCCGACGACGAAGCCACGAAGGCGCGCACGAAGACCGCAGACGACGCGAAGGAGTCGCTCGACGCCGACGACATGGGCCTCGACCCGATCGAGCGCGACGAGGAGGAGCGGCGCGCGAACGAGACCAAGTGGTACCTCGGTGCTCGGTTCCGCAACCACATCATCCCGGGCTTCTTCTTCGACATCTTCGCCGACGGCGGCCCGGGCGCGGTGAACGTGTTCAGCTTCGGCCCCGAGCTCACGATGCACGGCAAGGGGCTCGAGATCATCTTCTCCGCGAACTACGCCGACTACTCGATGGATCCCTTCGTCTTCAAGTCGAAGGAGGATCCGGAGCGGGCCTACGAGCTCGTCTCGAGCTCGCTCAAGCTCTTCGGCGCACAGGTCGACATCCTCGGCAACATCCCGCTCGACAAGAAGGGCAACGTCTCTCTGCTCATCGGCGGCGACGTCGGCATCTCGGGCGTGGTCGGCAACCTGAACCGCAACCAGGTCTATCCCACCGATCCCGCCAACATCGACCCGAGCGACTCGGGCTCGTGGAGGAAGTGCGCGGCGCCGGGCGACGCGAACGGCGTCATCGGCGATCAGAACTTCTGCGACGCCTCCAACGAGCACTACGGCAACTACAGCGAGCCGAGCTGGGCGAACGGCGGCTCGAAGCCCTTCATCTGGCCGACGATCTCGCTCCCGCACCTCGCGCTCCGGGTGGTCCCGGTGGAGGAGGTCCAGATCCGCCTCGACACGGGCTTCGGGCTCACCGGCTTCTTCTTCGGTCTCGGCGCCGGCGGCAAGCTGCCGCTCTGATCGTGCCCTGCTGATGGAGCCCCGCTGTCCGGGCGCTGCTGCTCGAACGAGCTCGGCCGACGCAGCGGTGCTCCGGTCCTGAGTGACGCGTCGACGAGGATGAGCAGCCCGACCGAATTGCCGCCGCGCTACGAGCCCGTCGCGACCCTGGGCAAGGGGGGCGGCGGGGAGGTGTGGTCGGTGCGTGATCGCATCACCGGTCGCACGCTGGCGCTCAAGCTGCTCGCCGAGGGCTCGAGCGCGACCGAGGTCGACGCGCTCGTGCGCGAGGCGACCGCGCTCTCCGGCCTCGAGGGGCTCGGCGTTCCGAAGGTGCTGCGCTTCGGCCGGCTGGGCTCGAGCGGGCGGGCCTACATGGTGCGGGAGCTCGTCGAGGGGCAGAGCCTCACCGAGGTCCTGGCCCAGCCAGGCCAGGCGCGAGTCGCGCTCTCCGCCGTCGGTGCCGTCGCCGAGCTGCTCACGCGGCTGCACCGCGCGCGCCTGCTGCACGGCGACGTCAAGCCCGCGAACATCATCGTCGGCGTCGACGGCAGGGCGACGCTCGTCGACCTCGGCCTGGCGGCCACGTTCCACGAGGGGGGCGCGCGGCCGCACGGCCTCACGCCTCGATATGCCGCGCCGGAGCTCTTCGAGGGAGGCGCGCTCACCGTGCGCGCCGAGGTCCACGCGCTCGGCGCCACCCTGCGCGACGTGCTCGAGGCGCAGGGTCCGGAGCTGTCCGACGCAGAGCGCTCGGCGCTCGAGGAGGTCGTCGTGCGGGCGCTCGAGCCCAGGCCCGAGGCTCGATACCCGAGCGTCGACGAGCTCGCGAACGCGCTCTACCGCGCGGTCGAGCTCGCGGAGCCGAGCGCCTTGCCTGCCGCCTGGCCGATCCTCGGGCTCGACGCCGCCGCGCGTGAGCTCGCCTCTCGCGTGCGGGATCTGCCTCGAGGAGGCGGTCTCGTCATCGTGGGGCCGCAGGGCTCGGGGCGCTCGACCCTGCTGCGGCGTTTGGCGTGGACGCTCGGCGTGGAGGGCCGCCCCACCGCGTGGCTCGAGCCGCTCGCGCGAGGAAGCGATGGGGCGCTGCCCGACGGCGCGGGTCTACGGCAGGCGCTCGAGGTGGAGCTCGGCCCGGAGCCCGCGGCGGAGGCGCTCGTGCTGCTCGTCGACGACGCCGAGCGGCTCGACGCGGAGCTCTGCGCCCGGCTGGGCCGGCTGCGCGCGGCGGGCGCGAGGCTCGTGCTCGTGGCGCCCGCGGCGGCGGCCGTGGAGGGGCCCACGATGGCCCTCCACGCGATGCAGCCCTTGTCCGAGGAGCTCGGGCGGGAGCTGGTGCTGCGCGCGGTACCCTCGCTGGGCGAGTCGGTCGCCTCCTACGTCGTCGAGCGTTCGGGCGGCTGGCCCGGGGCGATCCGCTCGATCGTCGAGCGCATCGCCGGCGCGCCGGTGGTCTCCGCGGCCGACGTCGAACGCATCCTCGAGCAGGACTCGCGCGTGGAGACGGCGGGCGACGCCTCCGACGCCAGCATCCGCCGCACGCTCGAACGAGGCCACTTCGAGGAGGCTGCGGAGCTGCTCGCGCAGCGCGCGACCGAGCGCAGCCTCGAGCTCGCCGTCTTGCGCGCCCGCCTCCACACGAACCGCGGTGAGACCGCGCGTTCCCTCGAGGAGCTGCTCGGCGTCACCGACGAGCTCGGCGGCGCCGAGCCCGAGCTGCGCGCGGAGTACTTCGTCGAGGTCGCGCGCGCGGAGCTGCGCGGCGGTGACTACGGCGCCAGTGAGCGCGCGAGCGCGCTCGCGGCCGAGGAGATCGACGAGGCGCTGCTCCAGCGCTCGCCCTCGGCCAGGCCCAGGCTCGCCGAGGCACTCGCCGTAGGCGGCCTCGCGAAGAGCTACGAAGGTCGGCACGACGAGGCCGTGACCGCTCTCCTGCGCTCGGTGGACATGGCGCGCGAGGCTCGCGACGCGCGCATCCTCTCGGTCGCGCTGGGCTCGCTCGGCTTCGCCCAGCAGCGCGCGGGCAAGCTCGAGGACGCGAAGCGCGCCTACGAGGAGGCCCTCGCCGCCGCGGAGAGCGCCGGTGACGCGGGCAGCGTGGCGACCACGCGCCTCAACCTCGCGGGCATCGCGAAGAAGGGCGGCGATCTCGCCTCGGCGATCGCCCACCTCGAAGCCGCGGTCGACATGGGGCAGCGCTCGGGCCGGCGCGCGACCTTGCGCCAGGCCCTGCTGAACCTCGCGAACCTCGATCTCTACCTCGGTCGCAGCGCGCGGGCGCTCGTGTCGATCGAGAAGCTCGCGGCCGAGCGCGCGCTCTTGCCGCCTCAGCTCGCGGCTCAGCTGCTCTCTCTCGAGGGCGAAGCCGCGTCGAAGGCCGGAGATCACGCGCGGGCCGAGGCGCTGTGCGAGGCCTGCGCCGAGGCCTACGAGGCGCTCGGGCGCCCCATCGACGCGGCGGAGGCGCGGCTCGAGGCGCTCGTGGGGGCG
>CALKVW010000026.1 GCA_938004785.1 uncultured Polyangiaceae bacterium | reverse complement strand
CGAGGCGCTCGAAGTCCCCGAGAACGCGCGCTGCGCTGGGCGCGAACCGCCGCTTTTCTCTCTTAGCGGCGGTTGGCGCGCGCCTTCGTGGACCACGCCTACCATGCCGGCCCCCGGCGTCGGCATGCCGGCATCGGCCTCCGCACGCCTACAACCTGCCGAAGGGGGGGAGGGGTCCGTTTTTCGTGGCGCCGCGCGCCCGCCCCAGGGTGCCTGGGGCCGTTTCCGAGTGGGTCAGTTTTGGGAAACCGAGCAGCCCCGCGATTCGAAACCGAGCGCCGAACAAGAAACCGAGCACGCGCGCGCGTTCGGTTCTGCTCGGCAAGTGGGTCACGGGTGCGGCGCGGGCTCAGCAGACGAGCCCCTGGACCGCTCGAAGCAGCTCGTCGTCGGTCGGGTGCGTGTAGATGCTGGTCGTCACCACCGACTTGTGGCGCGCGAACTTCTGCGTGAGCCGGAGGTCCTTCGACGCGCGGTAGACGGCGCTGCAAGCGTGGTGGCGCAGCGTGTGAAAGCCCAGGTGGCGCTCGAAGCCGGCGCGCTCCTGCCAGACCGCGAAGAGGTGCCGGAGCTGGCGCGCCGAGAGGCGCCGTCCGAGGCGGCTCACGAAGACCGGCGTGGTGGGCGTGATGGTCTCGCCCGCGCGCTTGCGCGTCGTGAGGAGCCGCTCGAGCTTGGCGCGCACGGCGTCGGGCAGCAGCACCTCCTGCGGGACGGGCTCCTTCGCGGAACGCTTGAACACGCGCAGGGCGACGCGACGCTTGGCGCGTCCAGCGTCGTCGAACACGTCGCCGACGTCGAGCGCGAGCAGCTCGTGCTCGCGCAGGCCCGTGCCCATCGCGAGGCTGAAGATGACGTGGTCCCGGAAGCCGTCGACGTGCTGGCCGGTGACCTTGAGCAGCGCGCGCTGCTCGGCCTCGGTCAGCGTCTTCACGGGGCGCGAGATGGTGTCGGCGTAGGCGGTCATGGGCGCTCTCCTTGGGGCACATACAGGCTTCCGTTCGCGAGGAAGGCAAGGTCGCTCGCGACGACGCGGAGGGCGGCATGACGCTCGGGATCGTCAAGCGCACCGAGGAGGAGTTCCAGCAGTGGCTGATGACGGAGCCGGGCTTCGTCGCGGCGCTGATGGCCTACGACGACGAGCCCGTCGTCCTCGAGGCGTACCAGCGCGAGTTCCTCGCCAACCGCTCGCGGTTCCGGTGGGTCAACAAGAGCCGCCAGGTCGGCTTCTCGTTCCTCTTCGCGCTCGAGGCGCTCGCCCGCTGCCACCTGCGCTCGAAGCACACGGCGGTCTTCGTCAGCTACAACATGGACGACGCGAAGGAGAAGGTGCTCACCGCCCGCCAGCTCCACGAGGAGCTGCCGCTCGCGTACCAGAAGCGGCTCGTCGTGGACTCGAAGACGGAGCTGGCGTTCGAGTCGAACGGCGCGACCAAGCGGCTCTCGCGAATCCTCTCGCACCCGTCGAAGGCGCCGCGCGGCAAGAAGGGCGACGTCTACCTCGACGAGCTCGCGCACTACGTGAACGACCGCGAGGTGTACCGGGGCTCGACGGCGCTCATCCTCCGCAGCAACGGGCAGCTCACAGGGTGCAGCACGCCGCTCGGTCGGCGCGGCATCTTCTGGGAGATCGCCAACGAGGAGCTTCGCAAGTACCCGCACCACACGCGGCAACACGTGCCCTGGTGGCTGTGCCGCTTCTTCACCACCGACGTGAAGGCCGCCTCCGCGGTCGCCCTCGACATGCCGACGGAGGAGCGCGTCGAACGCTTCGGGCGCCCGACGCTCATCGAGCAGTTCGACTCGCTGCCCATCGAGGACTTCCAGCAGGAGTTCGAGGGCAAGTTCGTCGACGAGACGTACAGCTTCTTTCCCTACGAACTGATCCTCCCGTGTACGAACGATGAGCTGGTGCTCTACGACGAGCCCACCAGCGTGCGCGCGCCCGAGGGGCGCATCGTCGCGGGCTTCGACGTCGGCCGCACGCGGGACCGCTCGGAGCTGGCGGTGTTCGAGGAGATCGAGGGTCGCTTCACCGCGCGAATGCTGCGGAGCTTCGAGGGGACCCCGTTCGCCGAGCAGGAGGCCGAGCTCCGGCGCCTGCTGGGAACGCTGCCCGTCGCGCGGCTCTCCATCGACCGGAGCGGCATCGGCATGAACCTCGCCGAGAACCTGTCCCGCGACTTCCCGCAGGTCGTCGGCGAGAACTTCACCAACGAGGCGAAGGAGCGCTGGGCGACCGACTTCAAGATCCTGCTCCAGCGCCGCGACGTGACGCTCCCGCGCGATCGGGAGCTCGTCGGCCAGGTCCACGCCATCAAGCGGCGCGTGCTGCCCTCCGGGAAGGTCAGCTTCGACGCCGAGCGCAACGCGCGCGGCCACGCCGACAAGTTCTGGGCGGTGGCGCTGGCATGCCAGAAGGAGCGGTCCGCCCAAGGCCCGCGCACCGGCGAGATCGGCGTACGGGTCCTGGGGTGAGGTCGACGCCTGCAGAAGGCGACAGAAAACGTCTTTTTTCGCAGGTAGTGGCCCTCGTCAATGGCCATCGCTTGCGAAACGCGACGACAAGCGTTACTTTTTGATGGTAACGCCCATGAGCGCCGCCGCCAGCTACATCGTGGACCTCGCCGCACGCGGCAGGCACCACTTCACCACCGAGGAAGCCGCCGCGGCGCTCGGCAGCTCGGTCCCGACGGCGCGCGCGGCTCTGCGTCGGCTCAAGGCCAAGGGCGAGATCGCCGACCCCTACCGGGGCTTCTACGTCATCGTCCCTCCCGAGTACCGGCGGCTCGGCAGCCTCCCTGCTGACCAGTTCGTGCCCCAGCTCATGGAGCACCTGGGCGAGCCCTACTACGTGGCGCTGCTCAGCGCGGCCGAGCTTCATGGCGCCGCCCATCAGCGCCCGCAGGCGCTTCAGGTGATGGTGAAGACCAACCGCCGCGCGATCGAGTGCGGCGAGGTGCGAGTCCAGTTCATCGCCCGGAAGGACATGGAAGGCACCGCAGTCGTCGAGAGGAAGACCCCGCGAGGGCTCCTCCGCGTCGCCTCGCCAGAGGCGACCGCGCTCGAGCTGGTGGGCTACGCCGACCAGAGCGGAGGACTCGACAACGTCGCCTCCGTGCTCGCCGAGCTCGTCGAGGCCATCGACGCCGATCGGCTGGTGTCGGAGTGCGGGAGGAGCCCCATCGCCTGGGTACAGCGCCTCGGCTACCTCCTCGACCTGACGGAGCACCGCGACCTCGCGGACAAGCTCACGCCGGCTGTGGTTGCACGCGCTAAGGATGTCGCCCCGCTGGTGCGCGCAAAGAGCCGGAGTGGCGCGCCGCGGGATGAGCGCTGGAAACTCGCCCTGAACGCGACCGTGGAGCCGGACCTGTGATCCCCAAGGACTTCATCACCGAGTGGCGCGACCGCGCCCCATGGGTGCTCGATAGGCAGGTCGAGCAAGACCTCGTCATCTCCCGCGCGCTCGTCGAGCTGTTCTCGCGAGCGCCGATCGCTGAGGGCCTCGCCTTCCGAGGCGGCACCGCCCTCTACAAGCTCCACATCACGCCCGCCGCTCGTTACTCCGAGGACATCGACCTCGTCCAGACGAACCCCGGCGGCATCGGCGACGTGCTCGACGCCATCCATGATGCGCTCGATCCGTGGCTCGGTAAGCCCAAGTGGAAGCAGACCGAGGGCCGCGTGACGCTGAACTACCGCTTCGAGTCCGAGGACGTTCCGCCGGTCGGGTTGAAGCTGAAGGTCGAGATCAACTCGCGCGAACACTTCACCGCCTACGGGCTCAAGCAGCATCGCTTCGAGGTCAGCTCGCGCTGGTTCACTGGCACCGCCAACCTGCTCACGTACGAGCTCGACGAGCTGCTCGGCACGAAGCTCCGCGCGCTCTACCAACGCAAGAAGGGACGTGACCTGTTCGATCTGGGCCTCGCGCTCCAGCGCGGCGACGTCTCCCCCGACCGCGTCGTCGAGGTGTTCGCGAAGTACATGGAGGCGGAAGGCGCGAAGGTCACGCGCGCGATGTTCGAGCAGAACCTCGCCGCCAAGAAGAAGGACCCGATCTTCACGGCGGACATGACGCCGCTGCTCGCGCACGGCCAGTCTTGGGACTTCGACGATGCGTTCGAGCGGGTGTGGACGGGGCTCGTTGTGCGCCTCTCCGGCGACCCCTGGAAGGGCGGCTGACGCTCGGGGGACAGAACGCCTTCACTCACGATGCATGTGAGGGGGTTGGTCTCCTGTCCCCGGTGCCCGCCCCCGGAGGCTTTGCCCATCCCGGAGCGCGCGGTTCCGCAACTAACTTCGGGGCGCGCGCCGGCGGGAGCGCACGGCAAGCGGGCTCTCGCGGTGAGGTGGGTCGCGGGTCCTCAGGTGAGCCTGAACCACAAGATATGGGTTGACAAGAGGCCCTACACCACAATACGTTGCTAGCCGTGCTGGTGCCTCTGGGTGTCTGCTCAGCGGCTTAAAAGGGAACCCGGTGTGAATCCGGGGCTGCCCCGCAGCGGTAAGTGAGAACGAAACCCATCTCATGCACTGGTCCCTCGGGACTGGGAAGCGGTGGGCGGTAGGAACCCGGGAAACCGGCAAGCTCGCGAGCCCGAAGACCTGCCTGCATCTGGAGCCGGAGAGACAACCGGACCAGGTCGACCTGGAAGCCTCGTGGGAAGGCGGTAGGTCCGAGCAGGCGTGCCCACGTCTGTCCCGGCTCCGACCCGTCCCCCGCGTTGTCAACCAGTCGCCCGCGGGGGCGAAGGTCGGTCCGAAGGTCTCACTTGAGGCCTGACGCGTTCGCGTCTTCGTCGGCTGATCTCTCCTCCCGCGGGCTCTGAGCCCGAGCGGTCTGGTACCGCTCAACCGAGAACGGAGGAGCCTGATGCAGACCGAGACGATCCCGACCAAGACCAACGGCGCGACGCCGTTGCGAACCACGCTTCAGACCGCGACGTCGCGCGACGAGTCGTACCCGCAGAGCACGATGCGGGTGACCAAGCGCAACGGGTCGCGCGAACCGGTCGACGTGAACAAGATCGTCCGCGCGGTGAATCGGTGCTGCGTCGACCTCTCCGACGTCGACGCCCTCCGCGTCGCGACCAAGACCATCAGCGGCCTCTACGACGGCGCCACGACGCGGGAGCTCGACCAGCTCTCTATCCAGACGGCGGCGGGGCTCATCGTCGAGGAGCCGCAGTACGCGAAGCTCGCGGCTCGCTTGCTCGCGACGTACATCGACAAGGAAGTTCGCAACCAGGAGATCCACGCGTTCTCGCTGTCGGTCGCCGCCGCCCACAAGCTGGGGCTCGTGAACGATCGGCTCCGGGCCTTTGTGAACAAGAACGCCCGCAAACTGAACGACGCCATCGCCGCCGAGCGCGATCGCGAGTTCGAGTACTTCGGTCTCCGCACGGTCTATGACCGCTACCTTCTCAAGCACCCGAAGACCCGGCTCGTCATCGAGACGCCGCAGCAGTTCTTCCTCCGAGTCGCGTGCGCGCTGTCGGAGAACGTCGCCGACGCGCTCGAGCTGTACGGCCTGTTCTCGCGGCTCGAGTACCTCCCCAGCTCGCCGACGCTGTTCAACTCGGGGACGCGGCACGAGCAGCTCTCGAGCTGCTTCCTCCTCGATTCGCCGCAGGACCACCTCGAAGACATCTACAATCGCTACTCCGACGTCGCGAAGCTCTCAAAGTTCTCGGGCGGTATCGGCCTCGCGTACCACCGCGTGCGCTCGCGCGGTTCACTCATCGAGAGCACCAACGGCCACTCGAACGGCATCGTCCCCTGGCTGAAGACGCTCGACGCCAGCGTCGCGGCGGTGAACCAGGGCGGCAAGCGCAAGGGCGCGTGTTGCGTCTACCTCGAGAGCTGGCACGCCGACATCGAGGAGTTCCTGGAGTTGCGTGACAACACCGGCGACGAGCAGGCGCGCACGCACAACCTGAACCTCGCCAACTGGGTGAGCGACATCTTCATGCAACGGGTCGAGACGAACGGCGACTGGAGCCTGTTCGATCCAAAGATCGTCCCGCATCTTCCCGACCTCTTCGGCGAGGCCTTCGAGAAGGCGTACGTCGAGGCCGAAGCGGCCGGGCTCGCCGCGAAGACGGTGAAGGCGCGCGACCTCTACGCGCGAATGATGCGCACGCTCGCCCAGACCGGCAACGGCTGGATGACGTTCAAGGACAAGTCGAACCTCGCGTGCAATCAGACGGCGCTCGCGGGGCGGACGGTCCACTTGTCGAACCTCTGCACCGAGATCCTCGAGGTTACGAGCGAAGACGAGGCTGCGGTCTGCAACCTGGGCTCCATCAATCTCGGTCGCCACGTGAAGCGCGAGAGCGGCCGCGTGGAGTTCGACTTCGACAAGCTTGCCGCAACGGTCCGCACGGCCGTGCGCCAACTCGATCGCGTGATCGACCTCAACTACTACGCCATCCCGCAAGCGAAGGCGTCGAATATGCGCTGGCGCCCGGTGGGCCTCGGGCTCATGGGACTGCAGGACGTGTTCTTCCAGATGCGCGTGCCGTTCGACTCCGAGGCGGCGCGCGAGGTGTCTCGTCGCATCTCCGAAGAGGTCTACTTCCACGCGCTCGTCACTTCGAACGCGCTTGCCGTCGAGAAGGGCGCGCACACCGCCTTCCCCGAGACGCGCGCGGCGCGCGGGGAGCTTCAGTTCGATGCCTGGGGCGTGGTCCCGAAGGACGCGGAACGTTGGGCGCTGCTCCGGGCGCAGATCCAGAAGACCGGCCTTCGCAACTCCCTCCTTGTCGCCATCGCGCCGACGGCCACCATCGCGTCGATCGCGGGCTGCTACGAGTGCATCGAGCCGCAGGTGTCCAACCTGTTCAAGCGCGAGACGCTCTCGGGCGACTTCCTCCAGGTGAACCGCTACCTCGTCGGCGAGCTGAAGGCGCTCGGCCTGTGGAACGAGCAGACGCGCAACCGGCTCAAGCTGGCGGAGGGCTCGGTGCAGTCGCTCAGCGAGCTGCCCGACGAGCTGCGCGCCATCTACCGCACGGCGTGGGAGCTGCCGATGCGCTCGCTCATCGACATGGCTGCTGACCGCGGCGCGTTCATCGACCAGAGCCAGTCGCTCAACCTGTTCGTCGAGAGCCCGAACATCGGGCAGCTCTCGTCGATGTACTTCTACGCATGGAAGAAGGGACTCAAGACCACGTACTACCTGCGCTCGCGTCCCGCGACGCGCATCGCGAAGGCGACCGTCGAGACGCCGATGCGCCCGACGCCCGGTGACGAGGTGAAGACGCAGCAGCGCGGCTGGACGCCGGCTCCTCCTGCTACTGCCGAGTCGGCGAAGGAGGACGTACGAGCAAAGGATGAAGCCGCGATCGCGTGCTCGCTCGAGAACCCCGAGAGCTGCGAGTCCTGCCAATGAGTCTCGAGACGTTCCCCGGCGACCCGTTCGGCGGGTCCTTCGAAGCACCGGCTGCGCCCGCTATCGCCGCGCACGAGCCGCAGTCTCCTGCCGTCGCTCCGCAGATGACCATTCCTCCAGCGCCGATCGTTCCGACGCAGCCGAAGCCGGTGACCCGCGGCGCGGCATCTCCGGTCATGAGACCGAAGGCGGTGGCCGCGCCCGCTTCCCAAGGCGCGAGCCTGGTGTCTCGGCCGGCCCGCATCCTCGATCCGGGCCTGTGCCTGACGCTGCGCCCGATGGCGTACCCGACCTTCTTCGAGATGTATCGAGCCGCCATCAAGAACACGTGGACCGTGGAGGAGGTCGACTTCTCGACGGACGTCGGCGATCTCGCGAAGAAGATGACCGACGCCGAGCGCTACCTCGTGCAGCGGCTCGTGGCGTTCTTCGCGACCGGTGACTCCATCGTCGCGAACAACCTGGTGCTGAACCTCTACAAGCACATCAACGCGCCCGAAGCGCGCATGTACTTGTCGCGCCAGCTCTACGAAGAGGCGCTGCACGTCCAGTTCTACCTGACTCTGCTCGACACCTACGTGCCCGATCCAAACGATCGCGCAGCCGCCTTCGCCGCCGTCGAGAACATCCCGTCGATCCAGAAGAAGGCCGCGTTCTGCATGCGCTGGCTCGACCAGACGAGCTCGATCGATCGCGTCGAGACGCGCGGGCAGAGGCGGCAGTTTCTTCTGAACCTCATCTGCTTCGCCGCGTGCATCGAGGGACTCTTCTTCTTCGGAGCCTTCGCGTACGTGTACTTCCTTCGTAGCAAGGGGCTCCTCCATGGCCTCGCTGCGGGCACCAACTGGGTCTTCCGCGACGAGAGCGCGCACATGGCGTTCGCGTTCGAAGTCGTGAACGTCGTGCGCCGCGAGGAGCCCGAGCTGTTCGATGCCGAGATGGAGGCCGACGTCGCCGCGATGCTCGACGAGGCCATCGCGTGCGAGACCCAGTTCGCCGAGGACTTGCTCGGCGGCGGCGTCGCCGGGCTCTCCGTCGAGGACGTGCGGCAGTACCTCGAGTTTTGCGCCGACCAGCGCCTCGCGACCCTCGGGCTCGCGCGCCGCTACCACGCGAAGAACCCGTTCTCGTTCATGGATCTGCAAGACGTCCAGGAGGTCACCAACTTCTTTGAGCGCCGCGTGTCGGCCTACCAGGTCGGCGTCGTGGGGGAGGTGCTGCTCGATGCGGACTTCTGAGCCCGAGTCGACATCTGCGGTCGAGCTCGGTCGCCACGAGCGCCTCGACGCAGGTCGTCTCACCGAGTGCCGGCTGATCGAGATGGTGTTCCCCGAGCAGACCAACCACTACGGCACGCTCTTCGGTGGACAGGCGCTCGCGCTCATGGACAAGGCGGCGTTCGTTGCGGCCTCTCGCTATGCCCGCCGCACCGTGGTCACGGCCAGCAGCGAGAAGTGCGACTTCCACGTGCCCGTTCGTCAGGGGCAGCTCGTCGATTTGGTCGCGCGCGTCGTGGCGACTGGCAAGACGTCGTTGACGGTCGAGGTCGACCTCTACTCGGAGGACCTGCTCACCGGTGACCGTCAGCTCGGGACACGCGGTCGCTTCGTGATGGTCGCGCTGGACGCTCACGGCAAACCCGCGGCCATTCCACCGTTGAGGGAGACCAAATGAGCGGCCTCACGCGTGAGCTCTTGCCGGAAGGTGGGAGCGCGAAGCCGGCTACGAGCGCCTCGCTGCTCGAGGAGATGCGCCGCTATGTCGTCGCGGAGCCCCGACCGTTCGTCATCGACCTCGCGCGCTCGTCCGGCATGTACCTCGCGACCGTCGATGGAGAGCGGCTGTTCGATTGGACGGGATACTTCGGCGCCAAGCTCATCGCGCACAACCACCCCGCGCTCTACGAGCCGGACTACGCGCAGCGGCTCCTCGTCTCCGCGAACAACAAGACCGCGAATCCAGATTTCCTCACGCCGGAGTGCGTCGCCTACTACCGCGAGCTGCACGCCCTCGCGCCGCGCGCCATGAAGAGCCCGGACCTCGAGGTCTACGTCGTGAACTCCGGCGCTGAGGCTGTCGAGAACATGATGAAGTACCTCCTCAACATCCACCACCAGCGGTTGATGGATGCTGGCAAGGTGCCGAGCGCCCGGCGCTTCGTCTACTTCGAGCAGGCGTTCCACGGGCGTACGGTCTTCGCGTTGAACGTCACGCGCGTCAGCCATGACCCGGTGATGACGAAAGACTTCCAGGGGCTTGTCCCGGGGAACATCCAGGTGCCGTTCCCCGCGCTTGACAGCTCGGCACCTGACGCGGCGAATCGCCAGCGCGTCGAGCAGTGCCTCACGCTCCTCGACAACGTCTTTCGCCAGCACGCGGGCGAGATTGTGGGGGTGATCGTCGAGCCGATCCAGGGCGCGGGTGGGCATCGCGTGGCGCCTGTCGAGTTCTTCAGGAAGCTCTCGGTCCTCTGCCACGAGCACGACGTCAGGCTCGCGTTCGACGAAGTGCAGACCGCTGGTGGCCAGACCGGCTCGTTCTTCGCCATCGACGCGTTCGACCTACCGCACCCGCCGCAAGCCGTCGCGGCGGGCAAGAAGCTCGGCAACGGCGTCGTCTACATGCTCCACCCGATGAAGGATCAAGGCATCCTCGATTCGACGTGGGGCGGCACGCTCGCCGACATGGTTCGCTTCGTCCAGGAGATGAAGATTGTCCGCGACGAGCAGCTCCTCGAGCGGGTTCAGCACAAGGCGGGGCTGCTCGTGGAGACGCTGCGGATGCTCGAAGCGACCTTCCCTCGGCTCCTGCGCAACGTTCGTGGCTACGGCCTCTACCAGGGGTTTTCGATGGCCGACGCGGATGCGAAGCAGCGCCTCATCGATTTGGCGCTTCGCGACGAGAAGCTTCTCTTGCTCGGCGCCGGTCCGACGAGCATCCGCCTCCGGCCGCACCTGCACGTCTCGGAGGACGACATCGCCGAGCTCGGCAGGATTCTCGAGCGTCTCTTGACACGCATCCACGGTGAGCGCGAAGCAGAAGTCGCGTAGAGTGAGGTCCCGATGATTCCGACGGTTTTCTTATTGCTCTGTGTCGTTCTCCGCGTCGTCCCGCACCCGCCGAACTTCGCTCCGGTGGGCGCGACCGCCGTCTTCGCCGGGCGCACGATGAAGCCGGGAATGGCGTTCGCGCTCATCACGATCGCGATGTTCATCGGCGACGTCATCCTCGCGAAGCTGCACGGCTACCCGGTCGTGAGCCTTGTGACGCCGTTCATCTACGGCGGGTTCTTCGTCCAAGCAGCGCTCGGACGCGCGTTGCGCTCGAAGAAGGGCGGCGCCATTGGTGCGGCAGTCGGCGGCTCCGTCGCGTTCTTCGTGCTATCGAACTTCGGTGTCTGGGCCGCCGGGAATCTGTACCCGCAAACGGCGGCTGGGCTGAGCGCGTGCTACGTGGCAGCGCTCCCGTTCTTCGGAGCGACTCTGGCGGGCGACGTCATCTGGACGCTGGTTCTCTCGCTCGCGTACCGACCGCTCGCGGCGCGGCTGGAGTCCCGCGAGGGATGGGTTCCTGTGCCGACGCGTGAGTTCGCAACGGTGTAGACGCAGGCCGACATGTTCGCCGACGCCCCACGTTACCCGCGGCGCATCGTCTGCCTCACCGAGGAGACCACGGAGACGCTGTACCTGCTCGGGCACGGCGAGCTTGTCGTGGGTGTCAGCGGCTACACGGTACGCCCAAAGGAGGCTCGCCAGAAGCCACGCGTGTCGAGCTTCCTCGATGCCGACTTCGAGAAGATCTTGGCACTGAAGCCCGATCTGGTCCTTGGCTTCTCAGACCTGCAGGCCGCGCTGGGAGCGGAACTCTGCAAGCGTGGTGTGCCGGTCTACCTCTTCAACCAGCGGTCGCTGAGCGAGATCCTGCAGACGGTGCGCGTGATCGGTAGCCTGGTGGGGGCCGCGAGCGCGGCAGAGGCGCTTGCGAATCAGCTCCAAGCCCACGTCGAGCGACTGGCGCGGGAGAACGCGGCGCTCCCCAAGCGCCCACGGCTATTCTTTGAGGAGTGGCACGAGCCGCTCATCTCCGGCATCCGCTGGGTGAGCGAGCTGTTCGAGGTGCTCGGTGCCGACGACGTTTGCCGCGAGTCCCGGGAACGGCAAGACGCGAGGGGGCGGATCTACACGCCCGAGGACGTCGCGCTGCGTGATCCCGAGTTGGTTGTGGCGAGTTGGTGCGGGAAGAAGGCCAAGAAGGACAGGATCGTCGCCCGGCCCGGCTGGGACCAGGTGACGGCGGTGCGGGAGGACCAACTCTACGAGGTGAAGAGCGCCGTCATTCTGCAGCCTGGTCCGGCGCTCTTCACGGATGGCGCCGAACAGGTGGCGCGCATCGTCCGCGCTGCCGCCAACGGCGAGAAGCTACGCGAACAGCGACCCGGAGATCTACGCACCGGAGCTTGACGCCCGAGGTCTGTCCCCGCCGCCCGCCCCCGGAGGCTTTGCCCATCCCGGAGGCGAGGCGCGCGGTCCAGATGCTCGGTACCCAGGTGGACTGCCTCCTCGCAGGCTGGCCAAGCGCCTCGCCTCCTTTGTCCTG
>CALKVW010000025.1 GCA_938004785.1 uncultured Polyangiaceae bacterium | reverse complement strand
CCCGCCCCGCCCAAGCCCCCGCCGTCGGACTCCTCCGCGCCGGAGGTCCCCGTGTGGGCCGCGGTCGTCGGCGGTCTCGGCGTCGCCATGATGGGCGCCTCGGTGGGCTTCCTCGCCGACAGCCTCGCGGCGGGCTCCGAGCTCGACGACACCTGCGGCGGCGAGGCGCGCAACGCCTGTCGCCCCGGCGATCCCTTCGCCGACACCTACACGCGCGAGGTCCGCAGCTACGGGCTCTTCGTCGGCCTGGGCGCCGGCGGGCTGGTGGCCGCCGGCATCGGCGCCACCGGGATCGTGCTCGGCCTCGCGTCGGGCCCGAGCGACGTCGCGCTGCTGCCGTGGGCGGATCCCCACGGCGCAGGCGCGGCCTTCGTCGGGCGGTTCTAGGGCGGCAGCGGAAGCTCGCGCGGCCGGGCACGAGGCTGATCGGGCGAGAGCAGCTCGCGCTGCCGCCCTGCCTCAGGGTAGCTGCCGCCTGCGCCGCGCGACGTCGCGAGGGTCGGACCGCATCGAGCGGACGGAACCGTCCGGTCAGCGCCGTCCGCAGCCGATGCCTCGAATCTCCTGGCGGCAAGAGGCACGAGATCGATCTCGAATGCCGCTGGGACGCCGCGCGAGGGTCGTGCCGCGCCGGCGCGGGGCAAGCGGGCGCCGAGGCGCAGCCGCTCAGCAGTTGAGGTTCACCGAGCCGCCCTTGATGTCGACCGTGCCGCCGTTGACCGTGACGCCGCCCTCGCCATTGATGACCGTCGCACCCGACAGCACGCTCACGAGCGGCGCCTTGACGACCACGGAGGCTCCACCCTCGACGGTGACCGTCGCGCCCTTGATGTGCACCATCATCTCGCCGTTCACGAGCACCATCGACGACTTGTCGCTGATCATGCTCCAGCCGGTGCGCTCGATCGTCGGCGCGGAGAGCTTCGAGCCAGACACGGCGGTCGTCGAGTCGGTTCCGAGCACGACGGTGTCGCGCGAGCCCTGCACACCGACGAACTGATCCTTGCCGATGAGGCTCGTCTGCCCGCCGTGGATGATGGTGACCTGGTCGCCCTTCACCTCGACGCGATCGAAGTTGGCCACGAAGCGCGAGGCGTCGTGCTTGATGTTCGAGATGTAGTCCTTCGCGACGTGCACGATGAACTTCTCGTCGCCTTGCTGATCGTCGAAAGCGATCATGTTGTAGTTGCCGTCGTACGGCGAGCTCATGCTCTTGATGTAGCTCTTGGTCGGGCTCTCGGTGGCGTCGTCGGGCGCGAGGTTGCGGCCGTTGTAGACGCGCCCGGTGATGATCGGCCGGTCCGGATCGCCCTCGAGGAAGTCGACGATGACCTCGTCGCCCACGCGAGGATGGAAGAGCGCGCCGTGCCCGCGGCCGCCCGCGAACATCTGGCTCACGCGCACCCAGCACGAGGTCGGCTCCTCGGCGTGCCTGCCCAGGTCTTGGTCCCAGTCGAAGCGCAGGCGCACGCAGCCGAGGTCGGCCTCGCCGCCCGTGTTGATCTCCTGCGCCTGCCCGGGCTCCGCGGTCACCACCGCCGTCTGGCTGCCCTGCACACGCGGGCGTGGTGTGAGGCGCTCGGGCCGGAAGCTCACTTGTCCCGGCTCGCCGCAGCGCACCAGCTCGAGCGTCGCCGTGTAGGAGGGCTCCTCGGGTGAGCCCACCGCGAAGGAGGCGTACTGTTTGATCTCCACGCGCTGCTCCAGCACGAGGTACCGGCCCGCGTGGCGCGCGCTGTCGTGGTCGAGCGTGAACACCGTGCCGGCCGTGAGGCCGCGCGCGCTCGTCTTCATCGTGGCGTAGTAGCGCTCGGTCTCGAGGCGCTGCTCGCGCGCCTTCGCGAGCGGCTCGCCGAGCTCCTTCGACTGCCCGTAGCGCCCCGGCTGCTCGATGGTCGCGAAGGCCTGCCCCTCGGGCTTGAGGTACGAAGGCGAGAAGGCCAAGAGCTCGAGGTCCGGCTTGCGCCAGTCGACATCGTCGAGCACCACGGCCCTGGGCTTGAGCCGCGCGCCCGCGCGGTAGCCCTCGACCTCGTGGTTCAGGATCGTGCGCCCGAGGTGGAGCTCCTCGGCACGCCACTCCATGGCGCCGTCCCAGTCGCCGAGCACCATCGTGCAAGCCGAGGCGGTGTGCACGAAATGGTAGGAGATGCCCTCTTCCTCGAGCAGGCGCGAGACGAAGCTCAGATCGTCTTCGCAGTACTGCACGCAGTAGGGCCGAGCGTCGAGGTTACGCAGGCGCGCGTGATCGATGCAGCGCCAGGCGTACTGCATGCGGAAGGGCTCGTAGCTGTCGGGCGGCGCTTCGCCGTCGAAGAGCTCGTCGGCCTCGCCCGGCTCCGCGTCGCTGAGCTCGAAGCCCATGCCGAGCACACGCCGCGACAGCGTCGCGTCGATGATCTGCATGAGCGTCTTCTCGACGTAGACGAGGCTCTTCTTCATCATCGAGGCGCGCACGTAGGGCGGCCTCAGCACCACGCGGAGGCGCTGCTTGCCGTCGTCGACGTCGAGCTCCTCGACCGCGGCGACGATGCCGTGCACGAGGCGCGCGCCGGGCTTGCTCTTGGTGCGAATCCACAGGCTCGCGCGCGCGCCGAGCAGGTCGCCGAGGCCCACTTCGGGCGCCTGATCCGCCGAGGCGAGATCGATTGTGTATTCGTAAGGCTTGCTGAGCGCCTCGGTGCCCTTGGCGGTCAAGACGAGCAGGTGCCGATACGGGCCGAGCGGAGAGCTCGCGCCTTCCCATGCGAAGTAGAACGATTCGGAACGGAACATGCTTCTTGCCTCCCCAGCACCTCAGTTGAGGTGAATTGCCTCGCCCTGGACCACCACGTCTTCGCTCGCCGTGACCTCGACCTTGCCTTGGCGCGCGCGCAGCCTCAGCGCGTCGGCCTCGATCGAGAGCTGCGCTCCGCCATCGATCGCGACCGACTTGCTCAGCACCCGCAGCACCGCGCCCTCGGCCCCACCACGCAGCTCGAGCAGCGCCTCCCCCGTGGCCGACTCGATGCGCACGACCTCGTCGGGCTTGAGCCGCGTATGGTGCGCCGCGCGCGCCTCGGGCTCCGCACGCTTGCGATAACCGTCGACCACGCCGAGCACGACCGGCTCCGGCGCGCCCTCGGGCCTCAGCACCAGCACACGATCTCCCTCGCGCGGGTGCACTCCGAAGAGGCAAGGCAGCCACAGCTCGACCTGGCCGGTCGGGCGCTCGAAGCGGCAGAGCACGCGCGCCGCGAGCGTGGGATGCTCGTCTGCGATGCAGATGCCCATCTCGGGCAGGCCGCTCGGCCTCGCCGCCGCCGCGACGATCTCGAAGAGCGGCGTCGCGACCGCGCGCGCTTCGTCGCGCTCGCCGGGTCGCAGCTCGGCCTGGCCTTGGGCGTCGCCAGCCTCAGCGAGGCGTCGCTCTCCTGCGTCGTGGATGCCATCTCGATCCTTCATGCGGGCTCGCCTCCTCCTGCTCCGGTGGTCTCGCTCTTCGTCTCTCGCCGCACCCGCGCCAGCACGGGCTCGGGCGTGGGGTACGGGAAGCGCTCGCCGAGCAGCTCGAGCGCGATCGGGATGCGTTTGTGCAAGCCCGGCACGAAGGCCCGGTGCAGCTCGGCGCTCGCGAAGTAGACGATCGACAGCGAGCCCTCCTCGGGGCGCACGGTGATCGACTGCGGCAGGAGCTCGAGCTCGCGGCGGCGCCCCTCCACCTCGAGGATCGCCGGCGGCGCCTCGGGCAGCTTGGCGCGGAAGACCTCGCCGCGCGGAAGGCAGCCTTCGACGACCACCTCCGCGCCGGCTTCGTAGGCCGCGAGGCGCGAGCGCGCCGGCGCCTGCTGGAACACCGGTCGGCGCATCTCGAAGGGTCGGCTCATCGTGAAGTCCGCCGGCAGATCGCCGTCGACGATCTCGGCGAGCTGGGGGTCTTGCGGGGGCGGCACGAAGGCCGAGGGCCAGCCCAGATCGACGATGCGCGGGAAGTCGATGGGCACGAGCGGCGCCGTGAGCGCAGGGCGCGGGCCGAGCCACCAGCTCGAGGGCTGCGTCAGCAGGCGATCGACGCCGACGAGGTCGCCGGCCTCTTCGATGTTCGGCAGCTCGATGCCCTCGCGTTCGTCGCCGTCGACCAGGTAGCCCTTGCCGCCAGGGTTACGCCAATAGGGGTGCCCGAGCGAGATGCCGCCGTAGGCGTGCTCACGATCGAAGGGGAAGCGCTCGAAGGGTGCCGCAGCGCCGATGCGCGGTCGCCCGCGGTGCCATTCCACGACGCGCCGGCCCGAGACGCGGAAGCTGCGGTCGACGGCGCCGACGCGGAGGCGCGCCGCGCCAGCGGTGGGGTCGGCCGAGGATGCGTAGGCGTGGCCCTCGAGGAAGACGTCGACGGCGAGCTTGCGCGGGAGGACGTCGCCGGTGGGGAAGCCGAGGACGTCTCGGCTGGTCCGCAGGGGAGCCATGCGCACGCGGCCTTGCATCGCTTGGACCACAAGCCAGACCGCGTGATGCGACCCGGACTCGTCAGCCATGATGGCTTGGTGCGTGAGCGTCACAGCAGTTCCCCCCATGTAGCATCCGCCGTGCCGATCCTCTCCCCTTCGTGCTCGAGGAACGCTCGCGTCCCCTTCGAGTCCGCTTCGGCGCCCCCCTTGGCCTCGAACCAACGCCCCTCGACCTTGCCCGTGGGCGGCCAGGGGTCGGTCGGTGAAAATGCGATCTCACCATTGATTGAACGGTATTGGTTCGAGGCACCGATCTTGATCGCGATGGGCTCCTTCCACCCTGACTGCCAGGAGACCGCAATCGAGTTGTGAAGATCGAACACGGCGTCGATCGCAACATCGCTCGCGTCGGGCATCGCATAGGGGTCCGCATCGTCAAGGATGTCTTTCAACGTGTCAGAGGGCCCGAGCACGACGGTCTTCGCCAGCGATATGAAGTCCTTCGCCAACTGTTTGCCGATTTCGAGCTGACCCTTGAGGATGTCGAGGTCGGTGAGACCCACGAAGACGGAGTGACTCGCATTCGTGTTGTTCTTCCCCATTGGAAGCGAGAACGGATATCCGCACACCATCATCACGAACCAACCGTGACAGGCGGCGGCGGGCTTGCCGCTGACCTTGACGGTCGATGCGGAGAAGATGGCCTTGCGCGAGCTCTTGAGCACGTTGAGCGGGTTCATGTGTGGCAAGTGGGGGATCAGGGGGCCGCAGTCGTGCCCTTCTTGAACCAGCCACTGCCCCTTGTGAAACACTCCCCCGTTCGTCCTGGCGAAGGCATGGAGGCTGGTCTTCGCGCCACCAAACCAATCCATGGCGACATCCATCTCCATGCCGTCCGGCAACGGGATCGTGTGCACACAAGGCCCCCACGTCACATCCCCCGCGATGCTGACCGGCACCGGCGTATTGCTCATCGATCCCCTCCTCCCACCTTCTCCAGCCTGAGCCTCGCCCGCCTCGCTTCGCCGCGCGGTGGCTCGACGAGGAAGGGCAGGCTGTAACGGATCGTGAAGCGCATCGCGTCGGCGAAGACGATCATGGCCCTCGGCGCGAGCTGCTTCTGCGCCTCGCGCGAGCCGAGCACGTAATCGAGGTGCACCTCGAGCGCCGGCAAGGCGAGCTCGACCGGGCCGCTCGCGAGCACACCCTCGAGGCGCAGCTTCGTGCCGGGCGCGGGAGGCTCGGGCAGCACCCAGTCCGGGTGGGCGCGCAGGTGGCGCTTCGGCGAGGGCTCGTAGCTCGGCAGGCCACGCTCGTCACTCGTGGCGACGAAGGCCCGCTCGTGGTGCAGGCCGCTGGTGATCGGGATCGGAGCCCAGCAGAGCGGCCTCGGCGCGTCGCCCCAGGCCGCGATGAGCGCCTTCGGGTCTTCGAGGTTGGGCAGCGGCCGCCGGCGCTCCCAGCGTGGATAGCCCTCGGGGCAGCCGAGCTGCTCGGCGAGCATCGCGGCGCGCGGGGCTGGGTCGAAGCCGAGCCCCTCGGCGTTGAGCTCGTGCTGCACCTCGACGGGCGACTCTTCGTCGACCTCCACGTCGACCGTGCCTCCGTAGGCCCGGCTCCAGCTCAGCGGCAAACGCTCGAACTCGCCCGGTGCGCCGAGCGTCGCGGCTTCGCCCTCGCCTTGCCAATGGCGGTCGCCGTAGACCTCGATCGAGCGCTCGCGCTCGCCGAGCGCCATACGCACCGTCTGGCGCGTCGCGCGGGTGCCCCGGGGCGCGCATGCGTGCCCCAGCAGCATGAGCTCGAAGTCGGGATCGCTGCGCGGCACCACGTCGACCGGCAGCACACCGAGCGGGTGCGCTTCGTCGCGGAGCTGCAGCGGCATGGGCCGCTGCGTGTCCAGCGTCACCCTCCCCGAGGCGTCGAAGCAGAAGGTCGCCTTCGCCGTGGCGATGCCGCGCCTGAGGCCGTTCGGCAAGGGTGAGCCCACGTCGATGCGCGCAGGCACAGCTGTACGGTTCTCGAGCTCCACCTCAGGCCCTCCCCTTCTCCTTCGGGCGCGCGACGAGACGCCCTCGCCGCGACGCGAGCGTGGCGGGGCCACCCCTGGCCTGCCGACCCACCGCTCGACGCGCGCCCGAATCTCTCACGAAGGTCGTGTGGAGGACAGACCATCGACGGAGCAACGGCACGCGGCCTCTGGGGCAGCTGGGTCCTGCTACATGGAGTGTCCTCTGTAGAGGACACTCGGAGGGCTGGGCGGCGGCGAGCATCTCTGACGAGGAAGTCGTTCGCCGAGCCCAGAGGCGGACCAGAATTCGACCGCGGGCTGGGTCGGGCTCGGGCGCACGCGGCGCAAGTGCCTGTTGTTGCCTCGAATTCTGGCGAGCTCGGCGCGCCACGAGCGGCCTCGGAGCCCGAGGCCATCGGCGCGGGCCTGGCGGGCTCGCTCCCTCGGTGCGCGTGACCGGTCGGCGTCGGCTCGCCCCCGTGGGGGAAGAACCCGGCTCGGCTCGCTCGGCGGCTCGTGCGTGGGGGGCGGCCGCGCGAGGTGACGCACGGGCTCTACGACGCCTTGGTGCCGTCCAAGTTCGGGCCCGCGCCGGCCGCCGATGACGTGCTCTTGCGTGCCTTCCTCGACGGGGAGCCGTTCCTCATCTCGGGGCCGCCTCGCTGGAACGCGCTCGGGCTTGGAGCCACGGCGATGTTCGCCTCGACGCTCGTGTACGACACGCTTCGCACCGGCGACTTCACGCTCGCGGGGCGGACCTTCGTGCTGTGCCGGGCCTAGTCCCGGAGACGCCCACACCGGAGGGGTTCGTGGGCCTGCCCGAGCACCACGACATGGCGGGGGTCGCGCTGAGCGAGTTGCGCACGAACCTCGTGGCCACGCTCCGATTCCAGCGCTGGGACGTCGAGCGGGTGCGCGAGATGGCTGCCACCTACGGTACGAAGGCGATCGCGGCGCTCATCGAGGAGTGCATCGCGGAGGCGCACGGCACGGCAGCCTCGTGCACCACGATCCCGACTTCGTGCAGGTGCCGCGGCTCGTCGCAGACGAGACGCGCATGGACATCCGCTCGCTAGCGAGCCTGCTCCTCGCGCGTCATCGGCCCGCGCATGCAGGAGAGCGTCGTGCGCAACGGGCGCGCGCAGGTGAGACTCGAGGGCGGCGCGGGGGTATGTGCCCCCTCACGCTCGGTGCTCCGTGACGCCGGGAGGGAGGTGGCTCGTGTCCACCACCGCCAATCCAGGAGGCTACGGCGAGCCTGAGGGCACGAGCCCACCACGATGGACTGTTGGCAAAAGGTTACGCATAGCGTAACTTTTTGCGCAAGGTTCAGCGATGGCGAGTCCCGGCCCCTTGCACGACTGGATCGAGGCGCTCCCAGAGGACGGGAGGTACGTCTTCGCGCGTGCGGACCTCGATGACGTGACGGACGCCTCCGCCGCGGCCATCAAGATGACGCTCTACCGGCTGAAGAAGAGCGGCGCCATCGTCTCTCCGAGGCGGGACTTCTTCGTCGTGGTGCCGCGGGAGTACCGCGCGGCCGGCTGCCCGCCGGCGAGCTGGTTCATCGACGACCTCATGCGTCACATGGGGCGGCGCTACTACGTCGCATTGCTGAGTGCAGCCGCCCTCCATGGGGCGGGGCATCAGCAGCCGATGGCCTTCCAGGTGATGGTGGACACGGCCGAGCGCGAGATCGAGGTGGGGCGCGTCCGCATCGAGTTCCACAGGAGCAGCGTCTTCGATGGTGCCGCTATCCAGCCCATGCAGACCGAGACGGGCACGATGCAGGTCGCGACGCCCGAGACGACCGCCTTCGACCTGGTGCGCTTCCCGGCCGCTGCGGGGTATTGGAGCAACGTCGCGACCGTCCTCTCGGAGCTCGCGGAGAAGCTCGACCCCGAGTCGCTCGCCGCCGGCGCCACACGCGTGGCCCGGACGGACGTGCAGCGCCTCGGCTGGCTGCTCGACTTCGTGGAGCGGCCGGACCTCGCGGCCGCACTCTCCGCCACTGTCGCGGGCAAGCGCCTGCTGCCGACCCCGCTCACGGGGGCGCGCAGGTCGGCGGGCGCCCCGCTCGACGCCCGCTGGCAGGTGTTGGTCAACGACGACGTGGAGCCCGACGTGTGATCCCGAGAGCGAGCATCACCGCGTGGCGCAAGGCCGCGCCCTGGCCCGACGACACACAGGTCGAGCAGGACCTCGTGCTCTCCCGCGCGCTGGTCGAGCTCTTCCGCCGCCCCGCGTTCGCGGCGGGCGCCGTGTTCCGCGGTGGCACCGCGCTGCACAAGCTCTTCTTCGATCCGCCCGGGCGCTACTCGGAAGACATCGATCTGGTGCAGCGCGCGGCGGGGCCGATCGGCCCGCTCGTCGACGAGATTCGAGCCGCGCTCGACCCCTGGCTCGGCAAGCCGCAGTGGAAGGCCGGTCAGGGCCGCTTCACCCTGTTCTACCGCTTCGACACGACCTTCACGCCCGTCGTGCAGATGCGCCTGAAGATCGAGATCAACACGCGCGAGCACTTCGCCGTCCACGGCTACGACTCGCAAAGAGTGGAGGTCGCGAACCCTTGGTTCGCTGGGTACGCCGAGGTGCCGACCTTCAGCCTGCCCGAGCTCCTCGCGACGAAGCTCCGCGCGCTCTACCAGCGCAAGAAGGGACGGGATCTCTTCGACCTCGACCTCGCGCTGGACCACCCCGCGTTCGACGGTGACCGCCTGCTCGAGGCCTTCCAGAAGTACATGGCGTTCGGCGGCACGCCAGTGACCCGCGCGCAGTTCGAGGCGAACATGGCTGCGAAGCTCGATGACCCAGCGTTCCTGACCGACGTGCCGCCGCTCTTGAGGACGAGCCTGGAGCACGACCCCGCCGAGGCCTGGTCTCGCGTGCACGCGGCGCTCGTCAGCCGCCTCCCCGGCGATCCATGGAAGGGGGACAGCCATTGATCGAAGCCCGGTCATCCCACCCACCTCTCCCCCTTCCCCCGCGCCCGCGCGCGGCGCAGATCCTCGCGCGTCATCGGCCCGCGCACCCGCGACAGCGTCGTGCGCGACCGACGCAGCCCCACGCCCGGGGCGCGGTACCGCGTCGCGGGCGACGAACCACCTCGGCGCGAGGCGCTTGGTCGCGTCGGCGATCTCGGCGAGGCGATGGGTCTGGCCCGGTGCGCCGGCCAGGACCTCGTGTAGCCCACGCGCCTCAGCCCGCAGCTCGCTCCAACCTGGCGAGCTTGTCCGGATTGCGGATCACGTGCACCCGAGCGATGCCCGCGGCTCCGTCTTGGCCGAGGTCGATGTCGAAGGACATCGAGGTCGTGAGCTTGCCCTCCTCGTAGACGAGCAGGCCCAGGCCTCCGTTGAGCCAGACCATGCGGGGGGCGACGCCCGAGCGTCCGCCCTTCTGCGCCATGCCGATGAAGTAGCGCGCGACGTGATCGGCGCCCGAGAGCGGCTTCTGGATCGCCTTGGCTTTGCCGCCGTGATCGGAGGTGAGCACCACGTCGGCGCGCAGCATGGAGACGAGCGCCTCGAGATCGCCGGTCTGGGCCGCGCTGAAGAAGGCGATGGCGAGGCTCTGCTGAGCGTCAGGCGGAGCGGCTCGCCGGCGCTTGCCGCTCGCGATCTTGTCGCGGGCGCGCGAGAGCAGCTGGCGCACGGCGTCTTCCTTCTTGTCGAGGGCCTGTGCGATCTCGTCGGTGTCGCGATCGAAGGCCTCGCGCAGCACCCACACCGCGCGTTCGAGCGGGCTCAGGGTCTCGAGCAGTAGGAGAAAGGCGGTGGACAGGCTCTCCGCGCTCTCGATCGGATCGGCCGGCGGCTCGCCCGTGAGTACTGGCTCGGGCAGCCACGGACCGACGTAGCTCAGGCGCCGCCGCCGCGCCGAACCGAGCTCGTCGAGACAGATGCGCGTGACGACCGTGGTGAGGAATGCGCGCGCCGAGCGCACGTCGGCTGCGTCGCGCGATTGAAGGAAGGCTTGCTGGACGGCGTCGTCGGCGTCGGACGCGCTGCCGAGCAGCCGGTAGGCGATCGCGAAGAGATAGGAGCGCTCCTGGGCGACGACTTCGGCGGGCCACATCGCGAAACCCTCAGCCCCCGACCGAGACCTGGGCGCGCGACGCGGGAAGCGCGGGTGTGTGTTGCCGCGCCTCCACGCTGCGCGGCCAGCTGTAGGCCCCGGCGTAGAGGCGCTCTACGCGGAGGGCGCCGATGACGAGGGTGGAGATGAGCTCCTTCACGAGGGCCGCCATCCTGCCCGAAACGAAGCGGTCTCGGGGTGCGTCTTCGGGGGTCACCAGCTGGACGAGGCCGCGCTTGCGCCCGAGGCTGATGCACTGGCCCGCGTAGCCGAAGCGAAACGCGGCAATGGATTCGCCGCGGAGGGCGCGTACGACGTTGTCGGCGGCGTGCGCGCCCATGGGCATCGCGAGCGCACAGCCCATGCGCGCGAAGCCGAGGCCTGGCGGGGGCGCAGCGGCGTCGCCGCAGACCCAGATCCGCTCGTGACCGACCGCCTGGAGGCTCGCGTCGACGAGCAGCCGACCGCTCCCATCGCGCACGAGCTCGCTCGCCACCGCCGGGCCCTGGGGCGCGAAGCCGCCCGCCCACACCACGAGCCCTGCGTCGACGCGCGCCCCGCCGCGGAGCACGACGCCGCCCGCGTCGATCTCGACCGCTTCGCCCTCTCGACGCTCGATCCCGAGCTCGGCGATGACCCGCTCGGCATAGGCGCGAGCGCGAGCGCTCAGCCCGGGCAAGACCGTTCGAGCCAGCAAGACGACGCGGAGACGCGGATGACGCTCGGCGATTTCGGTCGCCACTTCGACGCCCGAGAGACCACCGCCGATGACGACGACGCGCTCGCGCTCTCCGAGCGAGACGAGGCGCTCGTGGGCGCGGAGCGCGGCCTCGGGGCTCGTGATGCCGCCTCCGTGGCTGAGCGCGCCGGGGATGGCGCCGACAGGCCGGCTCCCGACCGCGACCACCAGGTGATCGAAGGGCTCGCGCGATCCGCCCTCGAGCTCGACGTAGCGGCTCGTCGCGTCGATCCGCGTAGCGCGCGCTCGCACGTGGTGCACCTCGCGGTGAAGGAGCGCGGCGAGTGGGAAGCTCTTGCCAGGTCCGCCGGCCAGGACCTCGTGGAGCCGCACGCGGTGCACGAGCTCGGCGCGCTCCTCGATGACGGTGATCCGCGCGCGTCGCCCGAGGCGACCTGCGAGGCGGTTGGCGGCGAGCGCGCCGGCGTAGCCGCCCCCGAGCACGACGACGCGAGCGGCTTCGCCGTCGTCATGGGCGAGCCCGGCGAGCGACGGACGGGACGAAAGAGAGGAGGCGGCGGTCGGGATGGGGCTCATGGTCGGTCTCCGCGTGGGGTCTCGAGTCTGTTCGGCCCCATGACGACGCAGCCCGCGCCTCCGTGACAGGCTGGGCGCGCGGCCCGCCGAAACGGCTTCGGCTTCGCTGGTCACGCCAGCTTGACCAAGGAGACCCACTGGTAAAGGATTCGTTCCTAGCGCATGGTGCTAGTCACGCCGGCTTGCCCAGCCTGCGGAGCTGGTCGAGCGGGCGTTCCGAGCGGAGGGGGCGCGCCGCCCCCTCGGGTCGACGGGTGGAGACGAGATGGTCCGGTGCCGCGACATCGCTGACACCTCCCCGCTCGTCTCCGCGCCCCGCCTCCCTGCCCCGGCGCCCGCGCGCGGCGCGGCGCAGATCCTCGCGCGTCATCGGCCCGCGCAGGCAGGAGAGCGTCGTGCGCGGCTCGAGCAGCCCCACGCCCGGGGCGCGTGCCTGCTTCATGAGCGAGAGCAGCGGCTCCTTGGTGGGCGGGTTCGCGGGGTGCAGCGGCGCGAAGCGAGGGGTCGACCTCGAGCGCAGGCGCCGCTGCGCGAAGGTCACGCGACACCACGAGCCACGACCGTTCCACTTCCTGCGGAGCAGTCCATCCGACGGAACGTCCTCCTCGCCTGTCGTTCCACGAATCGCGGTATTCCACGTCGTGAGGATCGCGCATGTAGACAGAACGACGATGCGCCAGGCGCTCGATCTCGTCTTCGGTGACGATGCGGTGGTAGCAGAGGATGCCGAGCGCGGTCGCCATGGCTCAGGCGATGGTGCCGGCGTACGGGAGGGCCTGCAACTGCTCGCTCGTGAGGAGACGTCCCGGCTGACCCGCGCCGCACTTTCACGGCAGCATGGCTCGCTGCCCGAGCCTCGACTCGAGTGGCAACCCGAGCTGTTCGGCGCGCCCTCGCCGCGCTGACCATCACCCAGCGTGCGCGCCGACCCATTCGCGGATGATCGCGCGGGCCTCATCGAGAGGGATCCTTGGACCCCAGTACATCGGCGCGATCCCGGCGTACGCCCGCTCGACGCTCGCGCGCTTCTCCGGGTCGTCGAGCACCAGCGAGGGGTCATCAGCCGCCGGCAGGGCGACGATGCTCTTCTCCGCGAGCATGTCCTCGGCCAGCGTGAGGGCGGAGGTCTCGATCGGGGGGAGCCGGTCGAGCGCTTGGATGATGCGGGCGGCGTCCTCGTAATGGCGCACGAAGGCATCCGGCTCGAGCACTTCGCGGCTGTAGCGACGCGAGAGCGCGTCGAGCTTCTCGAGCAGGGTGACGATGGGATGGACGCAGCGCACTGCCTGCGGCCGGTTGTCGACGTAGTGGCCGCTCATGCCGAGTCGCGCGAGGTGGTCGTGGACGAAAGACGTGAGCGGCATCACGGCGAAGGGGACGACGCGCGCGCGGCCGACCTCGAAGCGAACGAAGGGGCTCATCGCGCTCGGCAAGCCTGTGACGTGGGCGCCGGGGTAGCGGCCGATGTAGTCCGCGGCGCGCGCGTACTTGCCCAGCCGCTGCGCGTCGAGCTCCACCGAGACGCCGGGGATCGCGAGCGCCGCTGGGAGCTCCTCGTAGAATGCGCGTCGCTGGGCGGTCGGTCCCCTGTTCGTGCTCGCCCAGTTCGCGACCTCGGGCAGCGTCGTGACGCCGCCGCGCTCGACCATGAGATCGAGGTCTTCCGAGAAGCGCTCGATGATCCCGAAGCCCTTCGAGAGACTGGTGCCGCCCTTGAACCAGATGGCGAGCTTCGTCTCGTGCAGCGCCCACAGGCTGTGGGTGATCCAGTAGTCTTTCTCCACGAGCGCGGCGGCGACACTGGTCTCGACCGAGACCTGGGCGAGCAGCGCCACGAACTCGGGGTCTTCGTGCACGAAGCTCATGCGGCGCTCGACTCCGTCTCGCGAAGGGCGCCCTCGACCAGGGCGAGCGTCGCCTTGGTGCCGTAGGTGTGCGCCATCTCGCGCAGGCGGTCGCGATCCCAGCGGCCGAGCCGAAGCGTGGCCACGAGCCCTTCGCGCAGCTCGCTCAGCGCGACCCCAGCCATGTCGTGGTGCTGGAGCAGGTCGACCACGAACCACTCGGCGGTGGGGGTCTCGGGGAAGTACACGCGACGCAACAGAAAGCGCCGACCGCCGAGCTGGAACTCGCCGCTACGCCGTGTGTTGTATACGAGCGTGACCGCGAACATCGCCGTCGAGCCGAGGCCGAGCGCGTTCCACTGCGGCGGGCCCGTGACGAGGAAGGGCTCGCCACCGAGGAAGGCCCGCAACAGCTCCTCGCCAGCGGCGGGCGCCGGGCCGAACTTCGAGGAGATGGGCGCATAGTAGAGTCCGTGCGCGGCCTCTTGGAGCTTGCCCTCGTCCACGAGGCGTCGCGCGAGTCGCGTGGGGTTCGCGCTCCATCGGCGCAGGTCCCGCGTTCGGTACGCGCGACCGGGCGTGAGCTCGGGCTGTGCAGCAGCGTTCATGGCGACCACCGGAAGGACTCCACCGTAGAAAACATACGGTGCACGGGGGCTAGCGGCAACCGAGCATGCCGTTTGGGGCGCCGCGGCCCTGAGGTTTCAACGAAGTCCCCCTACCCCCGCGCCCGCGCGCGCCGCAGATCCTCGCGCGTCATCGGCCCGCGCAGCCACGACAGCGTTGTCCTCGACTGGAGCAGCCCCACGCCCGGCGCCCGATGCACGTTGCGCGCGACGAACCACCTCGGCGCGAGGCGCTTGATCGCGTCGGCGACCTCGTCGGGCTCGAAGCCGCCTGCGCCGCGCACACTCGACATGGCCTCGACGACACGCGCGCGGTCGGCGTCGGTCTGCAGGCGGCCGACGAACCACACGCCTGCGTTGGACAGCACGCGGTAGTCGAGGTCCATCGGGTTCTGCGTGGCGACGAGCACACCGACTCCATAAGCGCGCGCCTGCTTCATGAGCGAGAGCAGCGGCTTCTTGGTCGGCGGGTTCGCGGGGTGCGGCGGCGCGAAGCCGTAGACCTCGTCGAAGACGAGCAGCGCGCGCAGGGTGGTGCGTGCCCGCCTGGGTGCGCACCCAGGCGAGGAACTGCTCGAGCACCACGCCGAGCACGAGGCGGCGCTCGTCGTCGTCGAGGTGCGCGACGCTCACGATGGTCGCCTGCGTACGGCCGTCGGCGCGGGGCGCGAGCCAGGCGTCGACGTCGAGCGGCGCGCCTCTGCGCCAGGCCTCGAAGGTCGGCGAAGCGAGGAGCGTATTGAGCGCCGTGGCGAGCGCGGTGCGCTCTCGCTTCGGCAGGAACTCGCTCATCGGCATCGCGCCGATCGTCTCCAGCGGTGGATCACGCACGTCGCCCAGCAGGGCCTCGACGCCCGCGCCTTCGCCGCGCGAGAGCCTCGCTTCGGCGAAGACCGAGAGCACCACGTGGTCGCGGCTCTTGGTCGGATCCGGATCGCGCCCGATGAGCCGCAAGAGCAAGGAGATCGCCGCCGAGAGCGCCTCGCGCGCGGCCTCGCGATCCGTGGCCCAGAGCGGCGAAGCGTGCTCGAGCGCCGACAGCACGTGCAAGGGCTCGCCGGCTTCGGTGCCAGGCGTGAGCAGGCGCACGCTCATGCGCTCGCGCAGCTCGGCGACGTGCTCGGGCCCGAGCTGCCAATCGGCGAGCCAGGCGCGCCACTTGTGCGCGAGGCCCTCGGCGAGCTCTTCCGTTGTGCTGCGCGCTCGCGCGGCGGCGCGTGCGTCGACCCAGGGCGCGAAGCAGGCCGCCGACATCTCGGGGAAGCTCAGGAGCAGGTTCGGCAGGTCGCCCTTCACGTCGATCATCACGACCGGCACGCCCGAGCGCAGCGCCTCTTCGACGATGACCATCACGAGGCCGGTCTTGCCGCTGCCGGTCATGCCCACTACGGCGCCGTGCGTCGACAGATCGCTCGGGTGCAATGCATAGGCCTCGGAGGCCCCCGAGCCGTCGAGCGGCCGGGAGCCTCCCAGAGCGAAGAGACGTTCGTGCGGCACGCGCGCCTCAGGACGGGTTCACGAAGGGCGAGCCGCCTCCGCCCAGTCCGCCGGCCGAGCCGCCACCATTGGTGGGCGTGGGCGCCGGCGCAGGCTGCACGGTGTCGGTCACGCGCCCGCCGCGCGGCACCCCCGGGTTGCGCCGCAGGTTGGGCGCGATCTCGTCGACGTCGCCCTCGGCGAAACGAAGGAAAGCGATCGCTCGCCGACATTGTGCATACGCCCGATCGAGGCGCGTCCACGCGCGTCGCAGGCGCAGCGAGCCGTCGGCGCCGGGTTTCTCGGTCGTGTGCTCGCGGCGGCTCAGCATCGCGAAGACCGCCGGCCCGAGCGCCGCTGCGCGCTCGATGTCTTGTTCGGTCACGCCGCAGATCGCCTGCACCTCGGACCAGCTCCGGCGGTACAGCGTGACCAGCTGGATGAGGTCCGCCGGGATGTCCTTGTGGCCGGCCCCCGAACGCACGCGCGCCACCGCGGCTTCGTCGAAATGCCCGGCGGCGACCAGCGGCACCGACCATACGAGCAGCTTGCTGCGCAGCTCGCTCGCCTCGCGCATCAGCGCCTCGGCCTCGGCCGGCGCGGGCGGCGGTTGGTTGTCGAGATAGAGCCCATACGTCGCCTTGGCGTAATCGACGAGCTTGTCGACGTTCGCGAGATCGAACTCGGGCAGCTTGGCCATGCGGTCGCGGTACGAACGCACGCGGTCGGCGACGCCGAGCGCGATCGAGGTCGCCGACACCAGGTCGACGTCACACCCAGGCCCGATCGCTAATCGGGCCTGGGTGCAGAGAATAGGACCGCCGGCTGCAGAGCGGTCGCCTGAGCTTCGAGTGTTCGACCCTCACCCATTGGGAGTCGAACACTCGACGCTCGAGCAACGCAACCGATTCGCGGTGCACGCGGCGCGAGATCCGAGGCGTCGATCGCGTCGAGCTCCGGCGCCACGCGCGCGATGGACTGCTGGATGTCTTCCATGTCGGAGAGGATGGCTTGAACGGGCATCAGTACCTCCTGAAGAGGGAGTCGTTCCGAGTCACCCGGGGCGGACACGAAATCGTGACCAGCGTCGAAAACTCCTGGAGCCCCCGCTCCAGCCACCCGATGTGCCCCCCGGCTCCGGCATGCGCACAAGTCGCGCCTGCAACTTGTCCAGATCAATCGTTGCTGCGAGCACCGTTTGCGTCGCAACGACGCCACGGCCGTGCCCCAGGGCGGGTCACCCGCCCCCAGAACTGCGAGCGACGCTCCATAGGGCGGGTCACCCGCCCCCGAGGGGCGCCAAGTCGGCGGTTTCGGGCGGGTCACCCGCCCGAGAAGCTGCGTCGAGGGCCTCGGCGGGCGGG
>CALKVW010000024.1 GCA_938004785.1 uncultured Polyangiaceae bacterium | reverse complement strand
GCGCCGCGCGTCGAGCCCTCGGCCGAGCCGCCGAGCCCACGGGTGGAACCGAACGGCACGGCGCTCGCCGCCACTGCTGCACCCTCGGCCGAAGCAGACTCCCAGGCCGGCGGAGCCGCCACGGAGGCGCCGGACGCGAGCGCCAGACCCGACCCGACGCCGCCTGCGACGGGGGCGCGACCCGTCCAGCGACCGGTCGTCGGCAAGCCGAGCGCCACCTCGCGGCCGGCTGCGACAGCTCCGCCGGTGAGCAAGCCCGCCGAGCCCGATCTGGGTTACTGAAGCCCCGCGCGGTGGGCCTCGACCGCCGCTTGCTGGTCCCGACGCGCCGCATGCGTGTACGGACGGAGGCGTGACCGCCGCGCTCGCGTCCCACGCCCCCATGGCCGACTCCCTCGACACGGACTCCGAGAGCGACGCGACGAAGCCCGTGCCCGCGAAGCCGCCCGTCGCCCCGCTCGAGCGCTCCACCGAGGCCGAGCCTGCCGTCGACGGTCAGGCCCGACGCGCGGCGCCGTGGACCATCAGCACCTACTTCGCCGAGGGGCTGCCCTACTCGCTCGTGCACCAGGTCGGCACGCAGCAGTACCTCACGGCGATGGGCGTCGACCTCGGCGCCATCGGCTTGAGCTCGCTCTTGCACCTCCCTTGGAACCTCAAGTTCCTGTGGAGCCCGCTCGTCGACCGTGTGGCCTCGCCGAGGCGCTGGCTCGTGTCCACGCAGCTCACGCTCGCCCTGCTCGTCGCGCTGCTCGCGATCCCCGCGGGGCGCGGCGAGATCGGCACCGTGATGTCGATCCTCGTGCTCGTGGCCATCGCCGCCGCGACGAACGACGTCGCCATCGACGCCTTCTATCTCTCGGCGCTCGGCAAGCGCGATCAAGCGAGCCTCAGCGGTCTGCGCGTCGCCGCCTACCGAGGCGCGCTGCTCTTCGGCAACGGCGCGCTCGTCGCGCTCGCGGGGTGGACGAGCTTCCAGGTGGCCTTCCTCGCGGCCGCGGGCGTGCTCGCCTTGCTCGCCCTCGGCCACGCCCTGTGGCTGCCTCGGCCCGCCGCCACGCAGCACGCCGAGGGCCGGAGCGCCGCGGGCTTCCTGCTCGACGCGCTGCGGAGCTTCTTCGTGCAGGACCGCGCGCTCTGGTCGCTCGCCTTCATCTTGAGCTTCCGCGCAGGCGACGCCCTGATGTTCGCGATGAACGCACCCCTGCTCAAGAGCCTCGGCCTCGACACCGACATGCGCGGCCTCGTGAGCGGTGGCCTCGGCACGGTCGCCTCGATCGCGGGCTCGATCCTCGGCGGCATCTTGATCGCGAAGCGAGGGCTCGCGCGCACGCTCGTGCCGGTCGCCGCGGTGCAGAGCCTCGCGATCCTGCTCTACGTGCTGCTCGCCGCGCTGAAGCCGAGCCTCCCGATCATCACGGCGATCGTGGTCGCCGAGCAGCTCGTCGCCGGCGTGGGCACGGCGGCCTTCATGGTCTTCATCCTCCGGCGCTGCGACGGCGCCCACAAGGCCTCGCACTTCGCGATGGCGACGGCGCTCATGAGCCTCGCCGCCACGGGCGCGGGCTCGGTGAGCGGCTTCTTGGCCGATCGCGTCGGCTTCGTCGCCTTCTTCGCGATCGCCTTCCTCGCCTCGATCCCCGGCGTGCTCGTCGCGCGGCGCGTGCCCAAGGACTGACGCCGCTCCACGGGGGCGTGCGCCCGAGCCGTGCGCCTGAGGCCTTGCACCGAGCCGCACCCCGATCGACCCTTCGCGCATGACGCGCTCCCTCGCCGCGCTCGCCGGCCTGGCCCTCTCCACGACGCTCCTCGGCGCTCCGCTCGCGGGGACCGCGTCCGCCGAGCCGCTCGCCGTCGCCGCGCCCGAGCTATCGATCCACTTCGAGAAGTACCAGCTCCCGAACGGCCTCACCGTGGTGCTCAGCGTCGATCGCACCGTGCCGGTCGTCGCCGTGAACACGATGGTGCGGGTCGGCTCGCGGCACGAGACCCGCGGTCGCACCGGCTTCGCCCACCTCTTCGAGCACCTCATGTTCATGGGCACCGAGCGCGTGCCCTCGGGCGCCTTCGACGCCTGGATGGAGGCCGAGGGCGCGTGGAACAACGCTTGGACGAGCAACGATCGGACCGACTACTTCGACGTCGGCCCCAGGCACACGCTGCCCCTCCTGCTCTGGCTCGAGACCGATCGTTTCTCCTCGCTCGCGACGAGCATGACGGCCGAGAAGCTCGAGGCGCAGCGCAAGGTCGTGCGCAACGAGCGCCGCCAGACGAGCGAGAACCAGCCTTATGGCAAGGCCAGGCTGCGCTTGCCGGAGCTCCTGTATCCGGCGGGGCACCCCTACCACCACCCCGTCATCGGCTCCCACGAAGACCTCGAGGCGGCCACGGTCGAAGACGTGAAGGGCTTCTTCCAGGAGTGGTACGTGCCCTCGAACTGCTCGCTGGTCGTCGCCGGCGACATCGATCTCGAGGCGACCAAGCGCCTCGTCGAGCAGACGCTGGGCCAGCTGCCGCTGGCGAAGTCGCCTACGAGCGCGCCGAAGCCCGGCTTCCCGCGCCTGCCGGGCGTGGTGCGCGAGACGATGCACGACGACGTCGAGCTCGCGAAGCTCAGCTTCGCCTGGCACAGCCCCGCGCACTTCGCGCCCGGCGACGCCGAGCTCGACGTGCTCGCCTCCGTGCTCGACCAAGGCAAATCGAGCCGGCTCTACAAGGCGCTCGTCTACGACGAGCAGCTCGCGCAGTCCGTCCGCGCGAGCCAGGTCTCGCAGGAGCTCTCGAGCTACTTCCTGATCGAGGTCGTCGCGCGCAAGGGCGTCTCGCTCGACCGCATCGAGCGCGTGGTCTTCGACGGCCTCGCCGCCCTGCGCAGAGAGGGGCCGAAGCCGGCCGAGCTCGAGCGCGCGAAGGTCGACTTCGAAGCGAGCTTCGTGCGCAGGCTCGAGTCGGTGCAGGATCGCGCCAGCCTGCTCAACACCTACGAGACGGCCCTCGGCGATCCGGGCTACCTCGAGCGCGATCTCGCGCGCTACCGCCGCGTCGATGCGCTCGCCGTGAGGCGCGCCGCCGAGGCCGTCTTCGACCCCGAGGCCGTGGTGATCATGCGCGTCTTGCCCAAACCCAAGTCCGAGCCCGACGCCGCGAAGGCGCCGAGCGGCGCGAAGCTCGAGGTGGCCCGATGAGCGCCCGGCGGTTCTCGTCGAGCTCCCGCAGGGCGCGCGCGCTCGCCTCGGCGGCGCTCGTGCTCTCGCTCGGAGGCTGCGATCTCGGCGTGCGCCTCTCGGGCGTCGCGCTCGACACCGTGGGGCGAAAGGTCGAAGAGCCGCCGCCTCCGGTCGAACCGCCCGTGGTCGCCGCCGATCCGCTCGGCCCGAAGCCCACGCTCGAGCCGCCCGCGAGCTTCGAGCCCGCGGCGCCGGTGGTGTTCCGCACAGCGTCCGGGCTCAGCGTGTGGCTCGTCGAGCGACCGGCCTTGCCGCTCGTCGCGTTCTCGCTGGTCGTGCCCACCGGCGCGCTCTCGGATCCGGCTGGCAAGCCAGGCACGATGCAGCTCGCCGTCGACATGATGGACGAAGGCGCGGGCAAACGCGGCGCGGTCGAGCTCTCCGACGCGCTCGCGGACCTCGGCGCCTCGCTGTCGCTCGGCGTCTCTCACGACGCGAGCTACGTCGAGCTCTCGGCGCTGTCGCGCAACCTCGAGCCCTCCTTCGCGCTCTTCGCCGACGTCGTCGCGCGACCGCGCTTCGAGCCGAAGGAGCTGCGCCGCGTGCACAAGCTCTGGAAGGACAACCTCGCGAAGCGCGGCGACGACCCCTCCGCGGTGGGCTCGCTCGTCGCGGCCTCGCTGCTCTACGGCTCGGGTCCGGGCTACGGACAACCCGCGAGCGGCCTCCACTCCAAGGCCGACGCGGTCGATCTCGCCTCCGTGCGTGCCGCCTACGAGCGCGCCTTCCGACCGGAGCAGGCGACGCTCGTCGTCGTCGGGCGCGCCGACCGGGCGCGCGTCGAGGCGCTCGTCGAGGCCCACCTCGGAGGCTGGAAGGCCAAGGGGCCTCTGCCTGCGCCGCCTGTGCCATCCAAGCCTCGCGCCGAGCGCCCGAAGCTCGTGCTCGTCGACCGACCCGGCTCCGTGCAGTCGGTGATCGTCACCGTGCGCGACGGCGTGCCGTCGGGCGACGAACGCGCGCCGCTGCTCGAGCTCCTCAACACGGCGCTCGGAGGCTCCTTCACCTCGCGGCTCAACCTCAACCTGCGCGAGGCCAAGGGCTGGACCTACGGCGTGCGTTCGGCCTTCACGCGCACGCGAGGGCAGGGCGCCTTCGTCGTGCGCACCAGCGTCGAGGCGAAGCACACGGCCGACGCCGTGCGCGAGATCCTCGGCGAGCTCGGCTCGATGGCCGAGGAAGGCCTCGCGCCGGCCGAGGTCGACAAGGTGAAGGCCCAAGATCGCGCCGAGCTCGTGGAGGCCTACGAGACGGTCTCGGGCACCGCTTCGCGCCTCGCGAGCTTGCTCGCTGCGGGGCTACCGCCTGGCTTCGACGCGGCCGCGACGCGCCTCCGGCAGGGGTCGACCCGCGAGGACCTCGCTCGGCTCGCCCGCGCGCAGCTCCACCCCTCGGCCTGCTCGATCGTGATCGTGGGCGACGCCTCGACCGTGACGAAGCAGCTCGCGGAGGCGGGCCTGCCCGCGCCGGAGCGCTGGTCGAACGAGGGGCAGCCGCTGCGCTGAGCGGGGGCGCCTGCGTCCAGGAGCGCGCGCGCTACGACCAGCACGGCTCGGGGCTGACCGGGCTGTGGGCGAGCAGAGCCCGGGGCTGACCGGGCTGTGGGCGAGCAGAGCCCGGGGCCGACCGGGCTTCGGGCGAGCAGAGCTCAGGGCTGGAAGTCGACCGGGTTCGAGGGCGCGCCTCGCTGCAGCACCCCGCCGGAGACCCAGTAGACGAAGCGCGGCTCCGAGTTGCCGTCGAGGTAGACCTCGAGACGCATGGGCGCGCCGTCGGCGATCGTGAACTCGAAGCCGTCGGTGTCGTAGTCGGTCTCGAGGTAGGCGTAGAGCTCCTCGCCGTTGGGCACGAGCTCGTCGTTGCCCTCGAGATCCTCGCCGTAGCCCCGGCCCATGCCTTCGCCGATGGCGAACAAGTCGAAGCTGCAAGCATAGCCCGAAAGCTCCGTGTCGCAGGTCGTCCACACGCGGAAGCGCCCGGTGCCCTGGTACTCGACGTAGATCCCCACGCCTCGGCCGGCGTCGGCCTCGAGCTCGGCGCCTTGGTCGATGCCCACCGTGTAGATCTCGGCC
>CALKVW010000023.1 GCA_938004785.1 uncultured Polyangiaceae bacterium | reverse complement strand
CGCTGCCTCCAGCACATCATCCACCGACCGGTTGTGGCCGAGGTGGATGACCTCCGCCCCGGAGGCCTGCAGGATGCGGCGCATGATGTTGATCGCCGCGTCGTGCCCATCGAAGAGGGAGGCGGCGGTGACGATGCGGACGTGGTGCTTGGGTCGGTAGGGCGAGGGCATGGCGTGCGTCCGGGAGGGAGCGCGTTCTACCATCGCGTGCCCCGGGATGCGCCCCGGATGCGCCGCTCGAGCGCGGAGCTCGGCATGGCGCGCCGTGTTAGCTTCGGGCCATGGACAAGCTGGAGCTCGGCATCCCTGTCTGGCTCGTGATGGGTGTCATCGGCGCCTGGATCGCGACGAGCAAGGGGCGAGGCGGCTGCTTCTGGTTCATGCTCTGCGCGGTGCTCGGCCCGATCGGGATCGTCATCGCGGCCGTGGTCTCGAAGAAGGACGCCTGACCCCCGCAGTGCTCGCCGGCGTCCCCGGCCGGGCGCAGGCACGAGCCTCCGCCCGCTCGACGTCCCCCGGGCGCGGTGGCAGCATCGCGCGGTGCTCCACAGCCTCACACTCCGCAGTCTGCTCCGCCTCGGCTCCTTCACCCCCTTGCTCGTCGGCCTCGCGGCCTGCGGCGACGACACGGCCGGCACCGGCGGCGGCGGCACGGGCGGCGGAGGCACGGGCGGCGGAAGCGGCGGCGGCGCGAGCTTCACCGACTTCCAGGTCGGCGGCGATCGCCCCGTCACCGTGAGGGTGCCCTCGGGCTTCGATCCGAGCGAGCCGACGCCGCTCTTCATCTTCCTCCACGGCTACGGCGCGACCGGCGAGCTCAACGATCTCCTGCTCGGCTTCGGCCCGGTCGCCAAAGAGCGCGGCCTGCTCTTCGCGGCGCCCGACGGCACGCGCGACGCCAACAACAGCCAGTTCTGGAACGCCACCGACGCCTGCTGCAACTTCTTCGGCTCGACGGTCGACGACGTCGCCTACATCCGCTCGCTCATCGACGAGATCTCGCAGAAGGTGAGCGTCGACCCGAAGCGCATCTACCTGGCAGGGCACTCCAACGGCGCCTTCATGTCGAACCGCTTCGCCTGCGACGCGGCCGATCGCGTCGCGGCCTTCTTGAGCCTCGCGGGCGCCACCTACGCCGACCCATCGGACTGCACGCCGAGCGAGCCGGTCAGCATGATCCAGGCGCACGGCACGAACGACGACACGATCCTCTACGAGGGCGGCGACCTGGGCACGGCCTTCGGCCGCTCGGGCTTCGTCTATCCGGGCGCCGAGGGCACGGTGTCGATCTGGGCCGAGCTCGACGGCTGCACCGGCACGCTCGAGGCCGAGGCAGGCACGGTCGATCTGCTCGCCGACGACGTCGGCGCCGAGACGACGGTGTCGCGTTTCACGGGCTGTCCGAGCGGCGTCGACGTGGAGCTCTGGAGCCACGCGGAGGCCGGTCACATCCCCTCTCCCACGCCGGCCTTCGCCAACGCGGCGATCGACTTCTTCCTCGCGCACCCCAAGCCCTGATCGAACTGCCCGCGGGTGCGCGAAGGCGCACCGCGGCCGAACTCCCGCCGAGGCCAGGAAACGATGAGCACCCCCGATGCCCGGGCGGCCGAGCGCGTGCGTGAGCTGCGCGCCGAGATCGCGCGGCACGATCGACTCTACCACGAGCTCGACCAGCCCGAGATCAGCGACGCCGACTACGACGCGCTCGTGCGCGAGCTACGCGGGCTCGAGGCCGAGCACCCACAGCTCGCGACGAGTGATTCGCCCACGCAGAAGGTCGGAGGCAAGCCGAGCGAGCTCTTCGCCCCGGTGGCGCACTCGAGCCGCCTCTTGTCGCTCGACAACGTCTTCGACGACGAGGAGCTCGAGGCCTGGTACGAGCGCGCGAAGAAGGCGCTCGGCCGCGACGTGGAGCTGGTGTGTGAGCCCAAGGTCGACGGGCTCTCGCTCGCGGTCGTGTACGAGCGAGGTGAGCTCGTGCGCGGCGCCACGCGCGGCGACGGCGCCGTCGGCGAGGACGTGACCCCGAACGTGCTCACGCTGGGCGATCTGCCGCGCAAGCTCGCGACGAAGTCGCCGCCCGCCTGGCTCGAGGTGCGCGGCGAGGTCTTCATGCCCAAGGCCGAGTTCGCCGCGATGAACGCGCGGCTCGACGAGGACGGCAAGCCCACCTACGCGAACCCGCGCAACGCAGCCGCAGGCGCGCTGCGCCAGAAAGACCCCGAGGTCACGCGCGCGCGGCCGCTCGCGATCTACCTACACGGGCTGGTGAAGGTCGAGGGCGCGAGCTTCGCGCGCTACAGCGAGGCCATCCAGTACCTCGCCTCGCTCGGTCTGCCGGTGCACCCGCTCATGACCGTGTGTCGCGGCCTCGACGAGGCGAAGCGCTTCGTCGCACGCATGCGCGACGAGCGGCACGCGCTCGACCACGACATCGACGGGGTCGTGCTCAAGCTCGACGAGCTCGGCGCGCAGGAGGAACTCGGCGCGACGAGCAAGGCGCCGCGCTGGGCCGTCGCCTTCAAGCTGCCGCCGGAGCAGGTGACGACCACGCTGCGCGACATCCAGGTGAGCATCGGACGCACAGGCGCAGCGACGCCCTTCGCCGTGCTCGAGCCGGTGCGCGTGGGGGGCGTGACGGTCTCGATGGCGACGCTGCACAACGAGCACGAGATCGCCCGCAAGGATCTGCGCATCGGCGATCGTGTCACCGTGCAGCGCGCCGGCGACGTCATCCCCGAGGTCGTCGGGCCGGTCGTCGAGGCGCGCACCGGCGAGGAGCGCGCCTTCGTGATGCCCGACGCCTGCCCCGCCTGCGGCAGCGCGCTCGAGCGCCGCGAGGGAGAGGCCGTGCGGCGCTGCGAGAGCTTCGACTGCCCGGCGCAGGCCCTGGGGCGCATCGTGCACTTCGCGTCGCGCTCTGCGATGGACATCGAGCACCTCGGCGAGAGCACCGCGCGCGCGCTGCTCGATCTGGGGCTCGTCACCGACGTCGGCGACGTCTTCGCGCTCGACGCGGCGGGCGCAGCGCAAATCCCCCAGTTCAAGGACAAGAGCGTGCAGAACCTGCTCGCGGCGATCGAGGCTGCGCGCACCCGGCCGCTCGACAGGCTGCTCACCGGGCTGGGTATCCGCCACGTGGGCACGACGGCGGCGAAGAAGCTCGCCACGGCCTTCGGGACGCTGGAGGCCCTCGGAGCGGCCACCCCGGAAGAGCTCGCGGACGTGGAGGGTCTCGGTGAGGTGATCGCGGCGAGCGTGCACGCGTACTTCCAGCGAGAGAGCACCAAGGAACTACTGCGCAAGCTCGAGGCTGGCGGTGTGCGCCCCGAGAGACCCGCCGCACGCGGAGAGGGCCCGCTCAGCGGCCAGACCTTCGTGCTCACCGGGACGCTGTCGCGATGGAAGCGCGAGGAGGCACAGGCGAAGCTCGAGGCGCTCGGCGGCAAGGTGACGAGCAGCGTCTCCAAGAAGACGAGCTACGTCGTCGCGGGCGCCGACCCCGGCTCGAAGCTCGACAAGGCCGAGAAGCTCGGCGTCGCCGTGCTCGACGAAGAGGGCTTCGAGGCGCTGGTCGGGGGGCGCTGAGCGAGCGCCCTGGCGACGTTCAGTCGTCGTCCTTGCGGCCCTTGTCCTTCTTGGGGCCGCGGCCCTTCTTCGAGGGTTTGCCCGTGCGCTCCGCCGGAGACGGGGCGGGCTTCGCAGCCGGCCCGACCACCGGCGGCGGCAAGAAGCCCGAGGCGGCAGGCCGCGCCTTCGACTCGGCGACCTCGCCCGACTCGACCTCGCCCGACTCGGCCTCGCTCTCCGGAGCTGGCTCGTCGATCGCCGCGGCTTCGGCCCCGGTGGAGGCCCGGCCACAGGCGTAGAGCCACGCGCCGGCGAGCGGCAGGAGCAGCGCCGCCGCAGCGACGGCGATGAGGAGCCCGCGCGAGCTCGCAGGCTGCGCGAGCGCCGAGGGCTCGCGAGGCGCCGCGCTCGCGGCCGTCGCGGCGGTCGCGACATGGCCCGCGGCTGGGATTCCGTGCTGCAGGCTCGCTGCGTCGACCCGTGACACCGCGCTCGTCGGAGCGAGGACCGCGTGGGGCAGCTCGGCCTGGACGGGACGAGCGCTGGAGCCCTCGAGCTTCGTGGCGCGCTCCGCGGGAGCCAAGCCCGCGGCGTCGAGGGGCGACGGTACCGCATCCAGCAGGCTGCGCAGCTCCGCGAGCATCGAGCCCGCGTCGGGGTAGCGAGCGGCGGCCTCGAAGGCGAGCGCGCGATCGACGACCGCCGCGAGGCGTGGCGAGACCCCGGGCGCCACCGAGCCGAGCGCCGGCGCGGGCAGCGTGCCCATCTTGATGAGCATCTCGACGTCGGTGTCCGCGTCGTGGATGCGGCGCCTCGCGAGCAGGCGGAACATGCACGCACCCACGGCGAAGAGGTCGGTGCGCCCGTCGACGTCGCGCCCCTGGATCTGCTCGGGCGACATGTACGAGGTCGTGCCCAGCATCGCGCCGGTGCGCGTGCGCACCCCCTGCCCTCCCTCGCGCATGCGCGCGATGCCGAAGTCGAGCACCAGCAGGCCCCGATCGCGCGAGCAGTAGAGGTTGTCGAGCTTGATGTCGCGGTGGACGATGCCGAGGCGGTGCGCGGCCGCCAGCACGTCGAGCACACGCACCATGAGCTCGACGACCTCCCGCTCGGCGAGTGGCGCCCGCGCGGCGCGCTCGGCGAGCGACTCCCCCTCGAGCAGCTCCATCACCAGGAAGGGTTTGCCGTCGTCGGTGGTGTCGATGTCGAGCACCCTCACCGTACCGGGGTGACCGAGCTTGCCGACGGCCATCGCCTCCTGCTCGAAGCGAGCGCGCATCTCCTTCGAGATCGCGACCTCCGGGTGGAGGATCTTGATGGCGTCGCGCCGACCCATCTTGTGCGTGGCCGCGTACACGGCGGCCATGCCGCCGATCCCGAGCAGCGCGTCGATGCGCCACTTGTCGCGGATCGTCGTGCCCACGCGCCGCAGACAGCGCTCGCGCTCCTCGCGCTCCGCGTCGTCCGCGGGCGCTGCGTCCGGAGCTGCGTCGCTCACCTCGCGCTCGCCTTGCGGAGCGCGAGCAGATCCGCGCGCAGCGTGACGACGTCGGGGTAGCGATCGGCGCGCTCCTTGCGGAGACAACGATCGACCACGCTGACCAGCAGCGTGGGCAGCCCGGGCGCGACGGTCGCGAGCGAGGGCACCTCACGCGTCGCCGCCGCGATGAGCAGCGAGGCGTCCGAGAGGCCCTGGTGGAGCGGCTGACCGGAGAGCGCGTGGTGCAGCGTCGCGCCGAGGCCGTAGATGTCGGTGCGACCGTCGATCTCGCGCACCCGCCCGAGCGCCTGCTCGGGCGCCATGTAGTGTGCGCTGCCGATGATCGCCCCCGTGCGGGTGCGCGCGCGCTCGGGGAGCGCGACGCCGTCCGGCAGGGCGCCGACGACGCGCGCCACGCCGAAGTCGAGCAGCTTCAGCGAGCCGTCCTTCAGCAGCACGATGTTCTCGGGCTTGATGTCGCGGTGGATGACGCCGTGCGCGTGCGCGACGACCAGCACGTCGAGCACCGCGAGCGCCATCCAGATGGCCTGCCCCGGCGGCATCGGGCCCTCGGCGAGCAGCCGCTCGAGCAAGGTGCGCCCCTCGAGGTACTCCATCGCGAGGTACACGGTGCCGTCGGGGGCGTGCCCGGCCTCGTAGACGGCCGGCAGGCCCTGGCAGAGCGGCGCCACGAGCGCGAGCGCGCTGCCGATCGGGCCCTCGAGCAGGAAACGCTGCTTCACCTCCTGCACCTCGGCCCACTCCGGGTGCAGGAGCTTCACGGCCGCGACGACGCCGTCGTCGCGGCGTGCCCTGTAGACGCTCGCCATGCCGCCGACGCCGAGCAAGCGCTCGAGCTTGAAGCCGCCGACCGAGGTGCCGATGCGCCGCGCCGCGAGCTCTTCCTCCGCATCCATGCGTCCGGCAGACTACCACCTGCTCCCGCCGCGCGATCCCCGCGTGGCGCTGGCCGACATCGCCCCCCGTCGCCCCACTCACTCCGCCGCGCTCACCCCCGCCACGGAGTGCGTGCCTTCGGCGCCTGCGCCACCGAGCCCGGAGGCCGGCGCCGCGTCTTCCTCGGGTCGGTGCGCGCGAGAGAGCAGCGCGTACACGGCAGGCACGAGGTAGAGCGTGAGGAAGCCGCTGAAGACGAGCCCTCCGACGACGGCGATGCCCAGCGAGCGACGGCTGCCCGCGGCGCCGCCGAGCTGGAGGGCGATGGGCAGGATACCGAGGATCGTGGCGAAGCTCGTCATCAGGATCGGGCGCAGTCGACCGACCGCGGCCTCGACCACGGCGCGGCGCACGTCCATGCCCTGCTCCTTCTTCTGGTTCGCGAACTCCACCACGAGGATGCCGTTCTTCGTCACCAGCCCGACGAGCATGACGATGCCGATCTGGCTGAAGACGTTGAGCGTCTGCCCGGTGACCCAGAGCGAGCCGAGCGCACCCGCGACCGAGAGCGGCACCGTGACGAGGATCACCACCGGGTCGATGAAGCTCTCGAACTGCGCGGCGAGCACGAGGTAGATGAGCAGGATCGCGAAGAGGAAGGCGTAGAGCGTGCTCGACGACGCGTCGGCGTAGTCGCGAGACTCCCCCGCGAGCGCCGTGCGGAAGCCGGAGGGCAGCACCTGGGTGGCGACCTCGTCGAGCGCGCGGATCGAGTCGCCGAGCGTGTAGCCCTCGCCGGGCGAGCCGCTCACCGTCGCGGCCACGTAGCGGTCGTAGCGGAAGAGGGCCGCCGCGCTCGCGCGCTCCTCGGCGTCGAGCAGAGCGTCGAGCGAGACGAGCTCGCCGCTCGCGCTGCGCACGGCGAGCTTGCGCACGTCGTCGGGCTCGTCGCGGTCGCGTGTCTGCAGCTGACCGACGACCTCGTACTGCTTGCCGTTCATGATGAAGTAGCCGTAGCGAACGCCGCCGAGGCCGAGCTGCAGCGTGCGCGCGACGTCGAGCACCGACACGCTGAGATCCTCGGCGCGGCGACGATCGACCGCGAAGGCGAGCTCGGGCCGGTTGAACTTGAGGTCGGCGTCGACGAAGCGGATCTCCTTGCGCTTCTGCGCCTCGTCGAGGAACTTCGGCAGCACCTCGACGAGGCTGTCGAAGTTCGGCGCCTGCAGCACGTACTGCACGGGCTGCCCGGAGAAGCGGCTGCCGATCGTGGGCGGCTGCGCGGGGAAGGCGCGCACGCCGCTGAACTTGCCCACGGCGCGCGAGAGCTCGTCGTAGATCTGCTGCTGGCTGCGCGCGCGCTGCTGCGGGTCGACCAGGTAGACGTTCTGTACGCCCGTGTTCACGCCGCCCTGCCCACCGAAGCCGCCGAGGATGGAGTAGGTGCGCCAGAGCTCGGGGATGGTGTCGCTCACGTGCATCGCGAGCCTGTCGAGCTGGTGCTCGGTGTAGCCGTAGCTCGCCCCCTCGGGCGCGCGGATGCTGACGCGGATGTTGGAGCGGTCCTCGAGCGGCGCGAGCTCGCTCGGCAAGGAGCGGTAGAGCTGGGCGGTGGCGAGCAAGACGAAGACGATGGTCGGGATCGCCACCCAGCGCAGCCGCATGAAGAAGAGCAGCGTGAGCTCGTAGGCGCGCGTGAGCGCCACGAAGCCCGGCTCGGTCACGCGGTAGAAGAAGTTCGGACGGTCGTGCTTCTTCAGGAGGAAGCGGCACATCATCGGTGAGAGCGTGAGCGCGACGAAGCCGCTCACGAGGACCGAGGCCACGACCGTCACGGCGAACTCGCGGAAGAGCCTGCCCGTCTGCCCGGGCAGGAAGATGATCGGCAGGAAGACGACGGCGAGCGAGACGGTGGTGACGACGATCGCGAAGAAGATCTCCTTCGCGCCGGCGATCGAAGCGGCGAGCGGGCGCTCGCCTCGCTCGATCTTCACGTAGATGTTCTCGAGCACCACGATCGCGTCGTCGCAGACGAGGCCGATCGAGAGCACGATGCCCACCATCGTGAGCACGTTGATCGAGAAGCCGAAGACCCAGAGGAAGAACACCCCGCCGATGATGCTCACGGGGATCGCGACGACCGGGATGATCGTCGAGCGGAAGTCGCGCAAGAAGAGGAAGATGATCGCCGCGACGAGCACGAAGGCGATGACGATCGTCTCACGCACCTCGTCGACGCTCGCGCGCACGTACTTCGTGAAGTCGTAGCCGATCTCCACCGTGTAGTCGTCCGGGATCTCCTTCTTGATCTGCTCGAGCCTTCGGTAGAACTCGTCGGCGATCGCGATGGCGTTGGTGTTCGGCTGCGGGATGATCGCGACACCGACCATCGGGGTGCCGAGGTTCTTCACGCCCCAGCGGGTGTTGAGCGGCCCGAGCTCGGCGTAGCCCACGTCCTCGAAGCGGATCGGTCGGCCACCCTCGGTGCGCAGCGTGATGCGCTCGAACTCGGCGGGGGTCGTGAGCTGACCGGCCGTCTGTACGCTGAGCTCGGTGTCGACGCCCTCGACGCGCCCCGAGGGCAGGTCGACGTTCTGCGCGGCGAGCGCGCGCTGCACGTCCTGCGGCGTCACCTGGTGCGCCGTCATCTTGTCGGCGTCCATCCACAGGCGCATCGAGTAGCGCTTCTCGCCGAACACACGCACCACGCTCACGCCCGGGATCGTCTGCACCCGTTCCTTGATGAGCGAGTCGGCGATGTTCGACACCTCGAGGATGGGCTTGGTGTCGCTGCGCACCGTGAGGAAGACGATCGGCGAGCTGTCGGCGTCGGCCTTCTCGACCACGGGTGGGTCGGCGTCCGGGGGCAGGCGGCGCACGGCGCCGGCGACCTTGTCGCGCACGTCGTTCGCGGCAGCCTCGAGATCGACGCCGAGATCGAACTCGATGCGGATCGAGCTCGCCTGCTCGCGCGAGGTGCTCGACATCGTGCGCACGCCGGGGATGCCGGAGAGCGCCTGCTCGAGCGGCTCGGTGATCTGGGAGTCGACGACCGAGGGCGCGGCGCCGGGGTAGTTCGTATTGACCGTGACGATCGGCGGGTCGACGGCCGGGTACTCGCGTACGCCGAGAAAATAGAAGGCGACGCCGCCGAAGACGACGATCAGGATCGAGAGAACGATCGAGAGGACGGGCCTGCGGATGCTGACTTCGGCGAGCGTCACCTAGCGCGCTCCCTCTCCTCGGGGAGCGGCTGCGCCCTCGGGGCCGGGGCCCGGCGCCGCCGTGGGCGCGAGCGGCGCGGCCGCCGGAGCCGCGCTGGCCGCCTGCCCGGACGCCCCCGCTTCTTCGACCTTGCCGAGCTTCACGGGCGCGCCCGCGCGCAGGCGGAGCAGGTTCGTCGTGAGCACGAGCGTTCCCGCTTCGACGCCGCGCAAGAGCTCGACCTCGGTGTCGGTGCGCACGCCGAGCACGACGTCGACCAGCTGGGCCTTGCCGTCACGCTCGATCCACACCTGATGACCACCGATCGACGGCACCACGGCGACCGAGGGCACGAGCAGGGCGCCCTCGCGCGACTCCATGGGGAAGTCGACCGTGACGAAGGACCCGGCGCGCAGCGCGCCGTCGGCGTTTTCGACGAGCGCGCGCACGCGCAGGCTGCGGCTCGCGCTGTCGACGCGCGGCTCGATCGCGACGACCTTCGCCTTGCGCAGCGGGCCGCCTTGGGCCGGCCTGAACTCGAGCTCGCCGCCCTCGCGCACGTGGTGCGCGTGGCGCTCCGGCAGGGTGAGATCGAGCTTGAGGCTCGAGCTGTCCTCGAGCGTGATGAGCGGCGTCTGGGGCGTGACCATCGCACCCACGCTCACGTTGCGCAGGCCGAGCCTGCCGTCGAAGGGCGCGCGGATGCTCGTGCGCGTGAGCGTCACGCCGACCTGCGCGCGCTGCGCCTCGACCAGCTCGAGCTCGGAGCGCGCACGCACGAGCTCCTGCTCGCTCGCGAGCCCACCCTCGTGGAGCTTCGACTGTCGGGCGAGCTGATCGAGCAAGAGCTTGCGACGCACCTCGAGCGCGCGCAGCTCGGCGTGGAGGTCGGCGTCGTCGAGCTTGAAGAGCAGCTCGCCCTTCTTCACGGAGGCGCCGTCGGAGGCGGCGATCTTCACGATGCGCCGTGACAGCTCGGGCGCGATCTCGACCGACTCGTTGGCCAGGAGCGTGCCGTTGGCCGGCACGGTGACCGAGAGCGGGCGCGGCGCGAGCCTGCGCGCGTCGGCCACGAGCGCAGGCGGCCCGGAGGCCGAGCCGCTCGCACCGGGTTTGCCGCTCGCGTCCGCCCGGATCGCGCCCTCACCGGAGCCGCAGCCGAGCAGCAGCGAGGTGACGAGCGCGAGGGCGCAGCCGAGCCCGACGCGCGCAGAGCTCTCACGCGCGGAGCAGCTGCGCGAGGCGCGACCGCGCGTGGCGCGTGGGCGAGGGTACGAGGCGCTGTTCATCCCGGTACCGCACAGTGGACCCGAGAACCGCGAGGCGCAAGCCTTGCGTGGCGCTCGCGCCGCGCCTCGCGTGCAACGCGCGCGGTGCGCGACTCAGCCCTTCACGGCGCCCGCCGTGAGGCCCTGCACCATTTGCTTCTGCACGAAGAAGAAGATCGCCACGACGGGGATCGAGAGCAGCAGCGAGCCGGCCGCGAACATGCCCCAGTCCGGGTCGTGGCCACCCACCGACTGTTGGAGCGTCACCGGCAGGGTGTAGAGCGTGACGTCGTCGAGGAAGATCGAGGCCATCACGAACTCGTTGTAGGCGTTCATGAAGGAGAAGAGCGCCGTGATGCCGATGCCCGGACGCACGAGCGGCAGGAGGATGCGCCGGAAGACCATCCAGTGCGAGGCGCCGTCGAGGCGCGCCGACTCGTCGAGATCGCGCGGCAGCACGTCGAAGTAGCCCTTGAGCATCCAGATGCTGAAGGGCACGCTGCTCGTCGCGTAGATGAGCACGAGCCCCGCGGTCGTGCCGAAGAGGCCCAGCACGTCGAGCAGCACGAGCAGCGGCACCGCGGTGACGACGGCTGGGAACATCTGCGAGATGAGCATCGAGCGCAGGCCCACCTCGCGCAGGGGGAAGGCGAAGCGCGAGAAGCCGTAGGCGGCGCTGAGCGCGCACATCACGCCGACGAGCGTGGCCGCGCCGGAGACGAGCAGCGAGTTGCCGAGCTGCATGAAGAAGAGCGGGCGGCCGTGGAAGTCCTCCGCGAAGACGAAGCGCTCGAAGCTCGAGAGGCTGAGCTCGTCCGGGATGGGCAGCGGCCCCGAGGCCGCGAGGCGCCCCGAGGGCGAGAGCGCGAGGCGCAGCACCCAGAGCACCGGGTAGAGCACCGCCGCCGAGGCGACGAGCAGCACGAGGTGCACGACGACGAACTCGAGGGCGCGCGGCTTCACGCGTGCTTCTCCTCGGTGAGCCTGCGCGTCACGCGCGTGTAGCCGAGCAGGAAGAGGAAGATGAGCACCGAGTAGGAGGCCGCGTAGCCGTAGCGCTGGCCCCGCTCGAAGGCCCAGCGGTAGGCCTCGCTCACGAGGATGTCGGTCTGCGAGCCGGGCTCACCCGCGCTCACGAGGTAGACGACGTTGAACATGTTGAAGGTCCACACGCTGCCGAGCACGATCGACGGCAGGAGCGCGGGCCTCACGTGCGGGAGCACCACGTGCTTGAAGCGCAGCCAGCGCGAGGCGCCGTCGAGCGTCGCGGCCTCCTCGAGCTCCTTCGGGATGCTCGAGAGCGCGCCGAGCGTGACGACCATCATGAAGGGGAAGCCGAGCCAGGTGTTGGTGACCAGGTTCGCGAAGAAGGCCGTGCTGAAGCGGTCGAACCACGCGTAGCCCTCGAAGCCGAAGGGCGCGAGCAGCGCGTTGATGGCGCCCACCTGCGCGTGGAACATGCCCTTCCACATGAGCGCGGTGATGTAGTTGGGGATCGCCCAGGGCAAGATGAGCAACAGCCGGAAGGGCGTGCGCAGCTTCACCCAGGCCGGGCGCAGCATCATGGCGAGCGACAGGCCGATGGCCACGTGCGCGACGACGTTGAGCAGGGTCCAGAGGACCGTCACGCCGAGCGCGAAGTAGAAGGAGCGCGCCTCGAAGGCGCGCTCGAGCGGCGGCAGGAGCACGTCGCGGAAGTTCGACAGGCCGACGAAGACGAAGCGGCCTTGCTCGAACTCGAAGAGGCTCATGCCCGCGGCGACCGTGACCGGCGCGAGCACCAGCGCGAGCGTCGCGAGCGCGCCCGGCAGCATGTAGGGCAGCGCCGCCATGCCCCAGCTGCCCATCTGGCGGGCACGCGAGGCCTCGGGCGAGATGCCCGCCATGCGCACGTGGCGCACGAGCAGGATCGTGAGCACGCCGAGCAGCGCGACGAGCAGCGCGCCGTACACGGGCGCCGACGCGGGCGCCTCGCGCTCGGCCTCGACCTTGGCGAGCGTGTAGCGGGCGGCGTCGATCGCTTGCGGCAGATCGCGCCCGGCGAGGCTCGTGCGCAGGACGTCCTCGGCGGGGCGCCAGACCGCGGCCATGCGGACCGAGCTCGGCGTCACGAGGCCGGACTCGAGCGCGCGGCGCTGGAACTCGGCCAAGACGGCGGCGCGCTCCGAGATGGGCTCACCGAGCCGCGCGAGCTCGCCGTAGGCGGCCCGCTCCACCGGAGGCAGACCGAGCTTCTGGAAGCGGTCGGCCTGGCCGGCGGGCCCGGCGAGGTAGCGCGCGACCTCGAGCGCCTCCTTCGGGTGTCGCGCACTCGACGCCAGGAAGGCGGCCTCGACCGTGACGAAGGAGCCCGCCGGTCTGCCCTCCACGCTGAAGAGCGGGCCGACGTCCCAGCTCTTCGAGGCGGCGATCTTGCCGGCGGGCGTATACCAGGGGCCACAGACGAGCGCGGCGACCCGCTCGTCCTCGAAGAGCCGGATCGACTCGGCGTAGCTCAGCTCGGGCGGCAGCACGCCACGCTGCTTGAGCGCACCAGGCAGCGCGAAGCTCTTCGAGCCGGGCTCGTCGAAGAGCGAGAAGCGCTCCCCCTCGCCGAGCGGCCTGCCGCCCGCCGCGAGGAAGAAGGGTGCGTGGAAGAAGAGTGAGGTCGCGTCGTAGGCGAGCGGGTAGCTGCCCTCGGGTAGCGACGCTCTCCGCGCCTCGAGATCGGCGAGCGAGGCCGGCGGCCCCTCGGGCAAGAGCTTCGTATTGTAGAAGACGAAGAGCGCCTTGTAGGTGAGCGGCAGCGCCTTGGGCACGCCGCCCTCGGAGACGCCCTCGACGAGCCCCGCGACGTAGCCTTGCTCACCGAAGGGCAAGTCCGACGGCGCGACCGGCGCGAGCACACCGCCGCGGGAGAGCTCGCCGAGCTCGTTGTGGGGCCGCACGAAGAGGTCGGGCCCCGAGCCGCGCGGCACCGTGTGCAGCAGCTTGTCCTTGAAGGAGGCGTCCGGGACGCCGAGCGGCTCGACCTGGATGCGGCCGAGGTGCTCTTCGTTGAACCTGCGGAGGAGCGCCTCGAGGGCGTCACGCTCGGCACCACGTTGGGAGTGCCAGAGCACCACGCGCACGCCCGCGGGCGGCGGGCGCGCGAGGTCCATGAGCGGGCGCAACGAGACGAGCGTGAGGATCGCCAAGGCGCCGAGCACGAGCAGCCAGCGCTGGACACGCGACGGCGCGGCCTTGCCGCCGGAGTCCTCGCTCGCGCTCACACCCGGCTCCGCTCGATGCGCGCTCCCGTGGAGGCATCGAAGACGTGCAGCCGCTCGGCGCGCAGCTCGAGGCGGAGCTCCGAGCCCTCGGCGTAGCCGAAGGCCTCGCGGCCGGGCACGCTCGCGGTGAGCAGCGGGGCGCGAGGCGTCTCGCTCGCCGAGCCGGGCGCGAGGCCCTCGACGTCGATACGCAGGCCCGAGACCTCGACGTGCAGGTAGCCGACCTCGCCCACCGGCTCGACCGTGCGCACGACGCCGGTGATCGGTCCGCCCTCGCGCACGAGCACGTCCTCGGGGCGCATGCCGAGCACCACCTCGCCGTCGGGCACGTCGAGCGGGAGACGCATGGTGCCGCTCTCGAAGACGCCACCCTCGACCTTGCCGCGCACGAGCGACATCGAAGGCGTGCCGATGAAGCGGGCGACGAAGGTGTTCGCGGGCCGATCGTAGAGCTCTTCGGGGCGGCCCACCTGCTGCACGACGCCCTTGTGCAGGACCACGATGCGATCGGCCATCGTCATGGCCTCGACCTGGTCGTGCGTGACGTAGAGCGTGGTCTTGCCGAGCCTGCGCTGCAGGCTCTTGAGCTCGACGCGGATCTGGGTGCGCAGGGCCGCGTCGAGGTTCGAGAGCGGCTCGTCGAAGCAGTAGATCTCGGGCTTGCGTACGAGGCAGCGCCCGATCGCGACGCGCTGCCGCTGCCCCCCCGAGAGCTGCCTGGGCAACCTGTCGAGCAGCGGGCCGAGCGAGAGCAGCTCCGCGACACGCTCGACCTCCTTGGCGCGCTCGGCGAGCGGCACCTTCTTCACCTCGAGCGGGAAGCCGAGGTTCTCGCGCACGGTGAGGTGCGGGTAGAGCGCGTAGCTCTGGAACACCATGCCCACGCCACGCTCGTGCGGAGGCAGATCGTCGATGCGCTGATCACCCGCGTAGAGCGCGCCCTCGGTGAGGGTCTCGAGGCCCGCGACGAGGCGCATCAGCGTCGACTTGCCGCAGCCGCTCGGGCCGACGAGCACGACGAGCTCGCCAGGCTCGGTCCGGAAGCTGATGTCGGAGAGGACGACGGTCTCGCCGTATCGCTTGCCGACACGCTCGAACCGGAGAGAGAGGGTCATGCGGGGCCGGCGAGCATAACAACAGAGGCGCGCGTGATGCGTACTTCCCTCGCCGTACGGCAGCGCGCGCCGGCGCGCTTCGCCCGCGGTGCGCCCTCGCGTGGGCGCGCCGCGAGACCCGACTGACGCAACGCGTCAGTCGGCGTGCCAACCACCGTGCCTCGTCGAGAGCGAGGCGCGGGCTCTCACTCCTGTCGCACCGTGACGACCGGCACCGGCGAGAGGCGGATGACGTTGTGCGCGACGCTACCGAGCAGGGCTCGGCCGACGGCGCTGCGACCGTGCGTGCCCACCACGACGAGATCGCAGGCGTGCTCCTTGGCCTGCGAGGCGACCTCCTCGGCCGGGTTGCCGTCACGCAGCACGGTCTTGGTGGTGATGCCGCGTGCGCCGAGCTCGGCGGCGAGATCCGCGAGCGCGTCCTGCGCCGCGTGGGTCAGCTTGGCGACCTCGTCCGACGAGGGGAAGTAGGCGCCGTCGAGGAAGGACAGCACCGGGAACTGGAAGGCGTGCAGGAGCACGACCTCGGCTTTCGTGGACGCAGCGAGCTCGGCGGCGGTGTCGACGGCGCGCTTGGAGCACGGGGAGAAGTCGGTGGCGACGAGGATGCGCGTGGGGAACATGCGCGAGGTTCTTGCACTTCCCGCGCCGCGCGAACACCCCGAGCTTCGCCGCGTGAAGCAGCCGACCCGCAGGAGCCCGGCGTCCCGAGCGGCGCAAGCGCTGCGCGTTCCCGCGAGGTCTTCGCGTGAACCGGCGCCCGTGCGAGAGTCCCGCCATGCTCGACCTCCAGCGCCTCCAGCCCGTCGCCGCCCTGCTCTGCCTGCTCGCCCCGCTTCACGCCGCCTGCGGAGACGACACCGGCGGCGGTCAGGGAGGTGCCAGCAGCAGCTCGAGCACCACGGGCCAAGGTGGCGCCTCGACCAGCTCGGGGGTGGGCGGCGCTGGCGGCGCCACGGGCCAAGGCGGCGGCGGCGCCGGCGGCCCCTACGCCTCCTGCGCGGAGGCCGGCGCGACGGACTGCTTCAGCAACTACGACTGCCCCGACGCGAGCACGCGCTGCGAGAACGTCGGCACGGCGACCGAGCAGGTGCCCTGCTGCGTGCCGGGCGCTCGAGGCACGGGCGAGCTCGGCGCGCCGTGCACGAACGAGCACGACTGCAAGAGCTCGCTGTGCGTCGAGCTCGACGGTGGTGTGAGCCTCTGCTCCGACACCTGCGCGAGCGCGAACGAGTGCATCACGGAGCTGCCCGAGTGCTACCCCGTGGCCTTCAGCGGCTCGGACCTCGACTTCTGCCTGCCCTGACGAGCGGGCTGGGCACAGCTGGCTGGGCACAGCGCGCTCGCCACGGCGCGCGATCCTCAGCCCGTGGTGCGCGGCGGCGCGGAACGGAACAGCTTCGCCGCGCGCACCACCTCGCGGCCGAGCTGCTCGAGCTGCCCGCGCACGCGCTCGTCGGTCACCGCCCCCTCGCGCGTGATCACCTCGCTCGCGCGGTGGATCGGCACGACCAGCGGGACCGTCCAGCCGCGAAGCGAGCGCACGATCTGCTCCATCGTGGTGATCGCCGACAGGCTCTGCGAGCCGCCCGAGACGCTCACGAGGCCCACGGGTTTGTCCGTCAGGTAGGCGGGCGCACGGTCCGAGAGCAGCTCGAGCCAGTCGATCGCGTTCTTGAAGAGGCCGCTGATCGTGCCGTGGTAGAGCGGGCTCGACCAGACGAGCGCGTCGGCCCGCTGGGTCGCGTCGACGAAGCGGTCCACGCTCTCGGTCGGCGCCATGCCCCACTCGTACATGGGCAGCGCGAGCTCGCCGGCGTGCAGGAGCTCGACCTTCGCGCCCGCCGCTTCGGCCGCCGAGAGCACCACACGCAGCGCGGACAGCGTGGACGAGCTGGGCGAGGTCGTGCCTCCGAAGCCGAGGATCCTGAGGTCGCTCATGGGTCGCGCGTCGTCTTCGCCGAGCTCGACCCGAGCCCGCCTCGACGCCGAACGTAGTACGACACCGCGCAACCGGATGCCACAGACGCCTGAGACCTGCCGACACCTCGATCGCTGCGGCGGCTGCCCGGCGATGCACCTCGCCTACCCCGAGCAGCTCGCGCACAAGCGCCGCCTGCTCGCCGGATCGCTCGCGCGTCAGCCCGAGCTCGGCCCGCTCGAAGCCCCGGAGCTCGCCGGCGCCGAGCCGGTGCTCGGCTACCGCAGGAGGCTGAAGTGGCTCGTGGGGCCGGCCGGCGAGCTGGGCATGCTCGCGCGTGACGCGGAGCACGAGGTGGTCGACACCCCCGACTGCCTCGTGGCGACGCCGCTGCTCCGCGCCATCGCCGCGACGGTGCGCGCGCGGCTGCTCGCCGACCGAGCGTTCCGCGCGAGCGTCTCGGCGATCGATCTGCGCGAGGTCGAGACGAGCGCCGGGCCACGGGCGCTGCTCGCCTTCGTGGTGCGAGGCGCCCACCCCGAGACGAAGCGGGCGCTCGAGACGCTCGCGCCGGAGCTCGCGCGCGCACACGCCGAGCTCGCAGGGGTCGCGCTCGAGCAGCTCCCGGCCGAGGGCGCGCGGCACTTCGGCGGACGGATCGAGCCGGTCTGGGGCCTGAGCGAGCTCGACGAGCTCGACGGCTCGCTCCGACTGCTCGCCACCCACGGCGCCTTCACGCAGGCGCACCGGGGCCAGGCGGCGCGCCTCGCGGCGTGGATCGGCGAGCGCGCGAAGCGGCTCGGCAAGGAGCCGCGCGTGCTCGAGCTCTACGCCGGCTCGGGCGCGCTCGGCCTCTCGCTCGCGGCGCGCGGCGCGAGCGTGTGCTTCGTGGAGTCGCACCGTCCGGCGCTCGAGAGGGCCGTGCGGGCCGGCGAACGCGCGGGGCTCGAGGTGCGCGGCGCGGTCGACGACGCCGAGCGCTGGCTGATCGACGCCGAGCGCAGGGGCGAGCGCTTCGACCTCGTGATCGTCGACCCTCCACGCCGGGGCCTGCCCCCGGAGCTGCGCCAGGCCCTCGCGCGCCTCGCGCCGAGGGTCGTGGCCTACGTGTCCTGCAACCCCTCGACGCTCGCGCGCGATCTCGGGCACCTCGCGAGGCTCGGTCTCGGCGCACGTGAGCTCCGCGCGCTCGACATGATCCCCCAGACCGACGAGGTCGAGGCGCTCGCCTTCCTCGAGCCCACGACGCCCGCTGCGCTGCACGCAGCGCACGTCGACGAGCGCTGCGTCGTCTTCGATCTACCGCCGTTCACGAGCGCCGCGAGCATGCTCGAGGCGACGCGAGCGCTCACCGGCTGGCCGGAGCCCGAGCTCGTCCACCCGCTGCCGACGAGCGCGAGCGGGCTCTCGGCCGTCGCGCGCGACGGTGCGGTGCGCGTGGAGCTCGAGCGCGGCCTCTCGATCGAGGCGCTCGTCGCGACCAAGAGCGTCCTGCGCGCGAAGGGGCGCATCGCGCGACCGGTCGGCGCCTTCAGGCGCGCGAGCACCACCTACCGGCGGGTCGCGGTCGCCTCCGGTCACTCGCTCGCGACGCTCCGCGCGACGCCCGCGAGCCTGGGCGTCGCCTTCGCTCACCTCGCTTCGCTGCGCCACCCCGTGCTCGGCGATCCGACCAGCTGCGATGCGCCGACGCGCAAGCACTTCTTCGAGCGACACGGGCTCGACCGCGCCTTCGCCCACGTCACGAGGCTCGGCTTGCCCTCGGGTCTCGAGCTGCGCTCCGAGCTCGCGGGCGACCTCGGGAGCGTCGCGGAGAGCCTCGGGGTGGAGTCGGGGGCGCTGTCGGGCGGGCTCCAGACGCCGGCGCACGACGGCGACGGGAGCGGTGGGCCGGGCTGAGCCCGAGCTCCGCCCGGCCCGCGCTCAGCCCCCCGCCACGTGCTCGAGGTACCAGCGGTAGGTGTCCTCGATGCCCTCGCGCAGGCCGATGCGCGCGCGGAACCCGAGGGCGTGCAGCTTCGAGACGTCGAGCTGTTTGCGCGGCGTGCCGTCGGGCTTCGACGTGTCGTACACGATCTCCCCGGCGAAGCCTGTGACCTCGCGCACGAGCTCTGCCAGCTCGCGGATGCTGACATCTACGCCCGTGCCCACGTTGATGGGATCCGCCTCGCGGTAGGCGTCGACCAGGTGCAGGCAGGCCTCGGCGAGGTCGTCGACGTGCAAGAGCTCGCGCCTCGGCGTGCCGGTGCCCCAGACCGTCACCGAAGCCTCGCGCCGGGCGTGGGCCTCGTGGAACTTGCGGATCAGGGCCGGCAGCACGTGCGAGCTCTGGAGGTCGAAGTTGTCGTTCGGGCCGTAGAGGTTCGTCGGCATGAGGCAGATGGCGTCGAAGCCGAACTGCTTCTTGTAGGCGCGGCACATCTGGATGCCCGCGATCTTCGCGATCGCGTAGGCGTCGTTCGTAGGCTCGAGTGGGCCGGTGAGCAGGTAGTCCTCGCGGATGGGCTGCGGCGCGAGCTTCGGGTAGATGCAGGAGCTGCCGAGGAAGACGAGCTTCTTCGCACCCGAGCGGTAGGCAGCGTCGATCGCGTGCGTCTGGATGAGCAGGTTGTCGCGGATGAAGTCGGCCGGGAAGCGGTCGTTGGCCAGGATGCCGCCGACCTTGGCGGCGGCGAGGAAGACCACCTCGGGCCTCTCCGCCTCGAAGAAGCGCGTGGTCGCGGCTCGATCCCTCAGGTCGAGCTCGGCGCGCGTCCGCGTGAGCACCGAGCGGAGGCCCCTCGCCTCGAGCCGGCGCAGGATCGCGCTACCCACGAGGCCCCGGTGACCAGCGACGTAGACGCGTGTGCTCGGGTCCATCCTCCGCAGCTATCGCGCTCGCCCAGCGGGGGGTCAAGCGGCTCGCCAGCGCGCCCGCGCCGCCGAGGGGTTTCCCCTGGATCGACGCGCGTCCGCCGCAAGGTCTCGAACACAATCGCGAAATCTGCCACTCGCGGGGCGGGCGAAGCTCGCTAGACTCGGCTCTGGTGCGGCAGGTCGCCGCGCCCCCTCCCGAGCATGAAGAACCGCGAGCGTGCGCCTGTTCGGTCGGCAGACGCGGCCCGTAGGAGGCTGGGCGACGCCGCTCTCGTGCTCTCGCGGGAGGCCCCGCTCGAGCTCGGTCGCTTCTCCATCGTGGGGGTGCTCGGTCGCGGGGGCATGGGCGTCGTCTACGAGGCGCTCGACCACGAGCGCGGCCAGACCGTCGCCCTCAAGGCGCTGCACGAGCTCGACCCGGAGGGGCTGCGACGCCTCAAGGCCGAGTTCCGAGCGGTCGCGGACGTCGTGCACCCGAACCTCGTGCTGCTGCACGAGCTGGTCTGCGACGGCGCGGACTGGTTCTTCACGATGGAGTACGTGCCCGGCGAGGACCTGCTCCGCTACGTGTGGGGGGCGGAGCGCGCCTCGAGCTGGCGCGCCTCGGCCCGCCACGACACGACCGAGCTGCACGGAGCCGGCCGCGGCGAGGCCGGCGCCGACCAGGTCTCGAAGCTCCGTCGAAGCGACGACGCGCCCGAGTCGGAGCGGGTGATCGATGCCCCCGCCCCGCTCGGGCCCGAAGCTCGCCTCAGGCTGGTGCGCTGCGCCGCGCAGCTCGCGTCGGGCATCGACGCGCTCCACCGCGCGGGCAAGCTGCACCGCGATCTGAAGCCGAGCAACGTGCGCGTCACCGACGACGAGCGCGTCGTCATCCTCGACTTCGGCCTGGTCACCGATCCGAACAGCCCGGCGGGCGAGCTCGCCCACCCGCACGCGGGCACGCCCGCCTACATGGCGCCCGAGCAGGCCCTCGGTCGAGAGCTCTCGCCGAGCAGCGACTGGTATGCCTTCGGCGCGGTGCTCTACGAGGCGCTGAGCGGGCACCCGCCGTACCGGGGCACCGAGACGCTGCTCACCGCGAGCAAGCTCGCCGGCTCGCCGCTCCGCCCCTCCCAGCTCCAGGGCGGGGAGCCCGACGAGCTCGAGGAGCTCTGCATCGAGCTCTTGGATCCCGACCCCAGCCTCAGGCCGCCCGGCGCCGAGATCCTCGCGCGCCTGCGCGCCCTCAGGGGCGCGAGCGCTCCGACGCACGCCGACGAAGAGCGCAGCTCGGGCGAGCGCCTCACGCAGCCTCCGGAGCCGGGAGGCTCACCCGTGCTGCTCGTGGGGCGCGAGGCGGAGCGAGGCGAGCTCGAGCGCGCGATCGACGACCTCGTGCTCGGAGAGGCCATCGTCGTGACCGTGGCCGGCAGATCGGGCACCGGCAAGACCTCGCTCGTGCGGAGCGTGATCGACGAGCTCGGCCAGAGCCGCTCGGCGCTGGTGCTCGAAGGTCGGTGCTACGAGCGCGAGAGCGTTCCGTTCAAGGCCTTCGATCAGATCGTCGACGAGCTCGGGCGCACGGTGAGGAGCCTGCCCTGGGTGGAGCGTGCGCCGCTCATCCCGGACTCGATCCAGGACCTCGCCCGCATGTTCCCCGCGCTCGCCGACCTCGCCATCTCCGGCACGGCCTCCCGGAGCGCGCTCGCCCTCGATCCGCAGGCGCTGCAGCGCCGAGCCTTCCGCGGCCTGAAGCACATGCTCCGTGGCCTCGCGGCTCGCAAGAGGCTCGTCGTCTTCATCGACGACCTGCAGTGGAGCGATCGCGACAGCGCGCGTCTGCTCGCCGAGCTGCTCGCAACCGACGAGCGGCCGGCGCTGCTCTTCGTGCTCGCCTACCGCAGCGAGCAGGCCGAGGAGGCTCAGCCCGTGCTCGACGCGCTGTCGGTGCTCGAAGCAGGCGTGCGCTCGATCGAGCTCGCCCCGCTCGACGCAGCGGCGAGCGAGCTGCTCGCGCGCCGACAGCTCGAAGCACGTGGAGCAGACGCCTCGCTCGCCGGGCGCATCGCGCGCGAGAGCGGCGGCAGCCCCTTCTGGGTCGAGCAGCTGGCGGCCTTCGCCGCGGCCACGGGGCGCCTCGACGTGGGGCTCGCCGAGCTCGTCACCAGCCGGGCCTCGGCGCTCCCCGAAGGCACGCGACGCTTGCTCGAGCTGGTCTGCATCGCAGGTGGGCCCGTCGAGCAGGAGCTCGTCCAGGGCGCCGCGAGGCTCGGCGACGGCGGCCTCGCCGCGCTGCTCAAGCTGCGCGCCGAGGGCCTGGTCCGTACGCGCGGCGCGAGACGCATCCACGCCGTGGAGCCGCAGCACGATCGGGTGCGCGAGGCCGTCACCGACGCTCTGTCGGCCGAACGGCTGTGTGAGCACCACCTCGCGCTCGCCGAGCACGCGGAGCGCGCGGGCTCGGGCGAGCCGCGCTTCTTGGCGCTCCACTTCCACGCCGCGGGTCGGCGCGAGCAGGCTCTGCGCTACGCCGTGCTCGCCGCCGAACAGGCCGAGCGCGGCCTCGCCTTCGAGCAAGCCGCCGCGCTCTACGAGCTCGCGCTCGAGTGCACCGAGGGCGCGGCCCCCGAGCGGCTCGACCTCGAGCGCCGCGCCGGCGACGCGCTCGCGGCCGCCGGACGCGGTGCGCGCGCCGCCGCGCACTACCTCTCGGCGGCGAAGTTGTCGTCGGGCGTCGCGCGGACCGACCTCGAGCGCGCCGCCTCCGAGCAGCTGCTCACGAGCGGTCGCCTCGAGGAGGGCGTCCAGCGGCTGCGGCCGCTGCTCGAGGCGGCGGGGCTCGGGTATCCGCCGAGCGCGCGAGAGGCGGTCGCGTCGATGGCCTGGCACACGGCGAGGCTCGAGCTGCGGCGGCTCCGAGGCCTCACGCAGCGTAGGCCGTCGCACGGCTCGGAGCAGCTCACGCGCATCGACCTCGCGTGGTCGGCCGGGCGAGGCCTGCTCTCCTTCGACCCGGTGCGCGGCGCTTACTACTTCGTGCGCGCGCTCGGGCTCGCCCTCGAGCAGGGCGAGCCGAGCCGCATCGCCCGAGGGCTCGCCATCTACGGCATGCTGACCACCTTCGGGGGCGGGCGCTTCGGCGAGCGGCGCGGGCACGCGATCATCGATCAGGCGCGCACGCTCGCGGCGGAGCTCGACGACCCACTCGTCGACGGCACCATCGAGGTCTGCATGGGCATCTCGCTCGTCAACCTCGGCCGCGTGAGAGACGGCCTCGCGCGCCTCGTCGCCGGCAGAGAGCTGCTCGAGACCCGCTGCGTCGGCGTCGCCTGGGAACAGGCGACCGCATACTCGAGCACGCTCAACGCGTGGTACTGGCTCGGCGACTTCCACTCGGTGGCGCGCGTCTCGGCCGAGCTCGAGCGCCAGGCGCAGCAGAGGGGTGACCGCTACCTGGAGCTCACCGGCACCTCCTACCTCGCGCTCACCGACCTCTGCCGCGGTCGGATCGCCGAGCTACGCCGGCGGACCGACCACGCGCTCTCCCTCTGGTCGCGTGAGGGCTTCCACTTCCAGCACTGGCTCGCGCTCAAGCTGCACGTGCTCGCCGACCTCTACGAGGGCAAGCACACCCAGGCCTCGAGCCGCCTCGACGCGCGCCTCTCGGAGGCCGAGCGCTCCGGCGTGCTGGGTCTGCTCATCATGCGCGTCGACGCCGAGCTCCTGAAGGGCACGGTCGCGCTCGCCACCTCCCGGCACGCGCCCGCGGAGCTCGAGCGCGCCGCACGCTCCGCCGCGCGCCTCGAGTCGCTCGAGCGCCCGATGGCCTCGGCCGTCGCCCGCCTCTTGCGCGCCGGCGTCGCGCTCGCGCGGGGCCAGCACGCCGAGGCCCGCAGCCTCCACCTCGTCGCGGCGAGGGAGCTCGACTCCCTCGACCTGCACGCGCTCTCCGCCTGCGCGAGGCTGCGCGCCGCAGAGCTCACCCCCGGGGAGAGAGGCCAGAAGGCGCGTGAGCTCTCGCTCTCCGAGCTCGCCTCGCGCGGCGTCGCCGATCCGCGCCGCTTCGCCTCGGTGCTGGCGCCGAGCGACGAGCACCACGTCTGAGGGAGCGCGGCGCCCGCGCGCCTCAGCCGTCGACGATGACGAGCTCGAGCTCCCGCTCGAGGAGCTCGTCTCCTCGCCGGATCCGGAGCTTCACCTTCTCTCCGGGCTTCCGCCCGTCGAGCGCGTTGTAGAGCGCGTCGTAGTCGTCGATGCCGCGACCATCGATCCCCACGATCACGTCCCCGATGAGCACGCTCCTGCCGTCTCGACGCAAACCCACGAGCCCGGCCTTGGCCGCCGGGCCGTCCGGGCTCACCTCGAGCACGACGACACCCTTGAGTCGGAGCCTGCCCTCGATGCGGCCGGCCGGGTCGATCGACACACCCACGCCGACCTGCTTCACCCTCCCGTGCTGGATGAGCTGGGGCACGATGCGCGCGATCGTCGTCGCGGGCACCGCGAAGCCGATGCCTGCCGACTGCCCGCTGCGCGAGAAGATCATCGTGTTCATGCCGATGAGCCGGCCGCTGGAGTCGAGCAGCGGCCCGCCCGAATTGCCCGGGTTGATGGCCGCGTCGGTCTGGATCATGTCGCGGATCGTGACGCCGCCGGCGCCGTCGACCTGCCGCCCCAGCGCGCTGATCACGCCCGTGGTCAGCGTGTGATCGAGGCCGAAGGGGTTGCCGATCGCCACCACCTTCTGGCCGACCTCGAGCTGAGGCTTCGGCGGAGCGAGCTCGATCGGGCGCAGTCGCTCGCGTGGCGCCTCGATCTTCAGCACCGCGATGTCCTTGCGTGGCTCGACGCCCACGACGCGCGCCTCGAAGGACAGCTCGCTCTCCTTGGCCGGTCCGGGCCTGGGCGCGTGCTCCACGCCTCCGAGCGTCACCGTGAGCGAGCGCGCGCCGTCGATGACGTGGAAGTTGGTGACCACGTGCCCCTCGGCGTCCCACAGAAAACCCGAGCCCGAGCCGGCGGGCACCTCGACCGCCGAGCCCCCCCAGAAGTCGGTGACCACGCGCTTCTGCGTGACGAACACCGTCGAGGGCGCGACGTTCTTGAAGATCGAGATCGTATTGCGCTCGTCTTCCGTGCGCGCGTCGGGCGAGAGCGGGACCACGGGCGGCGCGATCGGCACGGGCTCGGCCTCGGCGGCCGCCGCGGAGGCGCTCGCGGCGGGCGGGCTCGCCACGTCGCTCGAGCGCGTCGCCTCGGGCCCGCCCGGAGAGGGACGGCAGGCCCCTGCGAACAAGGCCAGCGAGAGTGGGAGGCCGAAGCGCACGATCGGGAGTCGGAGGGATCGGGGGCGCGTCATCGCGGCGCATCATGCGACCCGTGACGACGAAGGCAAGCGTGGTCGCTGCACCTACCTCGACCCACGTTCGACACTGCGTCCGAAGCGGCTTCCATCGGGCAAGCGGAGGGCGCCCGTGGCATATTGCACCGCGTCAATGTCCTCCCAGCCCAGCCCGCTCGATGGCCCCGCCCTCTACGATCCGCGCTTCGAGCACGACGCCTGCGGCGTCGGCTTCTTGGCCCACATCCAGGGCAAAGCCTCGCACGGCATCGTCGATCGCGGCCTCGCTGCGCTCGAGCGGCTCGCACACCGAGGCGCCACGGGCGCCGAGCACGACACCGGCGACGGCGCGGGCATCCTGATCCAGATCCCCGACAAGCTCTTCCAGCGCGAGTGCGCGCTGGGCCGCATCGCCTCACCCGAGCCGCACCGCCCGCTCGAGGCCCTGCCGCCTGCGGGACAGTACGCGGTGGGCCTCTTCTTCGCCTCGCCCGACGCGCAGGCGAGCGCGCTCGCGAAGCTCATCTTCGCGATGATCGTGAGGCAGGAGGGCCTCAAGCTGCTCGGCTGGAGGCGCGTGCCCACCGACCACCGCTCGCTCGGCGCCACCGCGAAGTCGGTCGAGCCCGCGATGGATCACGTGTTCGTGGAGCCGAGTGAGGGCCTCGATCAAGACGCCTTCGAACGGAAGCTCTTCGTCGTGCGCAAGCGCTTCCAGTCGACCATCAAATCGAGCGGCATCGACGACCGGCAGTACTTCCACGTGCCGAGCCTCTCGTCGCGCACGCTCGTCTACAAGGGCATGCTCACGCCCGAGCAGCTGCGCGAGTACTTCGGCGATCTCGACGACCCGCGCACCGAGAGCGCCTTCGCGATGTTCCACTCGCGCTTCTCGACGAACACCTTCCCCAGCTGGGAGCTCGCGCACCCCTATACGCACATCGCGCACAACGGCGAGATCAACACCCTGCGCGGCAACCTCAACTGGATGCGCGCGCGCGAGGCGCAGCTCGCTTCTCCCCTGCTCGGCGCCGACGTGGAGAAGATCCTGCCGATCGTGCACGAGGGGCTCAGCGACTCGGCCTGCCTGGACAGCGTGCTCGAGCTGCTCGTGATGGGCGGTCGCTCCCTGCCGCACGCGCTCATGATGCTCGTTCCCGAGGCCTGGGAGCACGACCCGAACGTGCCCAAGGAGCTGCGCGACTTCTACACCTACCACGGCTGCTTGATGGAGCCCTGGGACGGCCCGGCCTGCGTGTGCTTCACCGACGGCCGCGTGATCGGCGCGGTGCTCGATCGCAACGGCCTGCGGCCGGCGCGCTATTGGATCACCGACGACGGACTCGTCATGCTCGCGAGCGAGGCCGGCGTGCTCGACGTGCCTCCCGAGCGCGTCGTCGAGAAGGGCAGGCTCGGCCCCGGGCGTCTCTTCCTCGTGGATCTCGTCGAGGGGCGCTTGGTGCCGGGCCACGAGCTCAAGCAGCGCATCGCCTCGGAGAAGCCCTACGGCGCCTGGGTCGCGGAGCAGGTCGTGCCGCTCGCGAGCCTGCCGCACGCCGAGCCACCTCGCCGCCTCGAGGGCGAGGAGCTGTCGCGCGCGCTCGTCGCCTTCGGCACCAGCACCGAGGACCTGCGCCTGCTGATCGCGCCGATGGCGCTGCGCGGCGAGGAGGCCACGGGCTCCATGGGCAACGACGCGGCCCTCGCCGTGCTCTCACGGCGCGCGAGGCCGCTCTACGACTACTTCCACCAGCTCTTCGCGCAGGTCACCAACCCCCCGCTCGACGCGATCCGGGAGAAGATCGTCACGAGCCTGACGACCGCCGTGGGCCCGGAGGGCAACCTGCTCGTGCCCACGCCCGAGAGCTGTCGCATGGTGCTCGCCGAGCGGCCGCTCTTCGACAACCAGGAGATGGCGCGCTTCACCGCGATGGCCGACTCGCGCAAAGGCGCCGCGCGAGCGCTCGGCGACTCGACGCCGCCGCCCGCCCAGGGCCCCTTCGGCGTGACCGTGCTCGACATGACCTTCCCCGCCGACGACGGCCCGGAGGGGCTCGAGCCGGCCCTGCGCGCGCTCTTCGCCAAGGCCGACAACGCCATCGCCGACGGCTCGCACGTGCTCGTGCTCTCCGATCGCGGCGTCGCCGCCGAGCGCGCCCCGATGCCCGCACTGCTGGCCGTCGCGGGTTTGCACAACCACCTGGTGCGCACCCGCAAGCGCGCCTTCGTCACGCTCGTCGTGGAGACGGGCTCCGCGCGCGAGGTGCACCATTTCGCGACCCTGCTCGGCTATGGCGCGAGCGCGGTGAACCCCTACCTCGCGCTCGACGCGATGGGTGAGCTCGAGAAGCTCGGACTCGCGGACGGCAGCGTCGACGTCGACACGATGCGCAGGAACTACCTCTCCGCGGTGGAGAAGGGCGTCGTGAAGGTGATGAGCAAGATGGGCATCTCCACGGTGGCGAGCTACCGCGGCGCCCAGATCTTCGAGGCCGTCGGGCTCTCGAAGGAGCTGGTCGACCGCTACTTCACCAGCACGCCCTCACGCATCGGCGGGCTCGGCATGCGCGAGATCGCCCGCGAGGCGCTGCACCACCATGCGCGCGCCTTCGCCGAACCCGAGCTCCCTTCGCTCGACGACCGAGGCGAATACCAATGGCGCAAGGGTGGTGAGGTCCACCTCTTCGACCCCGACACGATCTTCTTGCTCCAGCACGCGACCCGCACGAAAAAGCGCGAGATCTTCCGCAAGTACACGCGCGCCATCGACGAACGCAACGGCGAGCTCGGCACGCTGCGCGGCCTCTTCCGCTTCGCGACCGAGGGCCGCGCCGCCATTCCGATCGAGGAGGTCGAGCCCGTCGAGAACATCCTCCGGCGCTTCGCGACCGGCGCCATGAGCTACGGCTCGATCAGCTCCGAGGCCCACGAGACGCTCGCCATCGCGATGAACCGCATCGGCGGCAAGTCGAACAGCGGCGAGGGCGGCGAAGATCCTCGGCGCTATCGGCCGGACCCGAACGGCGACAGCCGCAGGAGCGCCATCAAGCAGGTCGCCAGCGCCCGCTTCGGCGTCACCAGCGAATACCTCGTGAACGCCGACGAGCTGCAGATCAAGATCGCCCAGGGCGCCAAGCCCGGCGAAGGTGGCCAGCTCCCAGGCAACAAGGTCTACCCGTGGATCGCCGAGGTGCGCCACTCGACCCCGGGCGTGCCGCTCATCAGCCCGCCCCCGCACCACGACATCTACTCGATCGAGGACCTCGCCCAGCTCATCTACGATCTGCGCTCGGCCAATCCGCGCGCGCGCATCAGCGTCAAATTGGTCGCCGAGGTCGGCGTCGGCACGGTGGCGGCGGGCGTCGCCAAGGCGAAGAGCGACGTCATCCTCATCGCCGGCTACGACGGCGGTACCGGCGCGAGCCCGCTCACCTCGCTCAAGCACGCGGGGGTGCCCTGGGAGCTCGGGCTCGCCGAGGCGCAGCAGGTGCTCGTGAAGAACCGCCTGCGCGATCGCGTGGTGCTGCAGGCCGACGGCCAGATGAAGACCGGCCGCGACGTGGTGGTCGCGGCCCTGCTCGGCGCCGAGGAGTACGGCTTCGCGACCGCGCCGCTCGTGGTGCTCGGCTGCGTGATGATGCGCGTCTGTCACCTCGACACCTGCCCCGTGGGCATCGCGACGCAGAACCCGGAGCTGCGCAAGCACTTCACCGGGCGCGCCGAGCACGTGGTGAGCTTCTTCCGCTTCGTCGCGGAGGAGGTACGCGAGTACCTCGCCGCGCTGGGCCTGCGCTCGCTCGACGAGGCCATCGGCCGGGTCGACCTGCTCGAGGTCGCCCAGGTGAGCGACAACGACAAGGCCGCCTCGGTGGATCTCTCGGCGGTGCTCGATCGCTCGCACCTCGCGCTCTCCGGCGCGCAGCTGCGCTCGAGCGGCGCCAGCCGCCAGGGGGCCGAGCGAGCGCTCGACCACGAGTTCGTCGGGCTCGCGGAGCCGGCCTTGTGGCACGGCGAGCCCGTGAAGATCGAGCGCAAGGTGTCGAACCAAGACCGCGCGATCGGCACGCTGCTCGGGAGCGAGCTCACGCGCCGCTGGGGCGCGGCCGGTCTCGAGGAGGGCTGCATCGTGCTCGAGCTCGAGGGCTCCGCCGGGCAGAGCCTCGGCGCCTTCACGCCGAAGGGGCTGACGATCAGGCTCGAGGGCGACGCCAACGATTACGTCGGCAAGGGCCTCTCCGGCGCCACGCTCGCGCTGCGCCCGCCGAGGAGCGCGAGCTACGCCGCCGAGCACAACGTCATCGCGGGCAACGTCGCGCTCTACGGCGCCACGAGCGGGCGCGCGTTCTTCCGGGGGCGCGTGGGGGAGCGTTTCGCCGTGCGCAATGGCGGCGCGCAGGCGGTCGTGGAGGGCCTGGGCGACCACGGCTGCGAGTACATGACCGGCGGGCTCGTCGTCGTGCTGGGCCCCACGGGTCGCAACTTCGGCGCGGGCATGAGCGGTGGTGTGGCCTACGTCTACGACGAAGCCGGCGACTTCGCGACCAAGCTCAATACGCAGATGGTCGCGCTGCGGCCCCTCGACGACGCCGATCGGGCCGCGCTCGAGGAGCTCTTGCGCGCCCACGTGGCGCACACCGACAGCGCCGTCGGCGCGAGGCTGCTCGCGAGCTTCGCCGAGTCCCTGAGCCGCTTCGTGAAGGTGATGCCGCTCGATTACGAGCGCGCGATCCACGAGGGCAGAGTGGTGCGGCTGCCCGTGGCAGCGGAGTGAGGAGATTTTCTGTGGGCAAGCACACCGGCTTCCTGGAGATCCCGCGCAAGACGGCGCCCAAGCGCCCCGTCGAAGAGCGGATCCACGACTACCGCGAGTACGAGGAGGCGCTCTCCGACGAGGAGCTCTCCGCGCAGGCGGCGCGCTGCATGGATTGCGGCGTGCCTTTCTGCCACCAGGGCTGCCCGCTCGGCAACCTCATCCCCGACTGGAACGATCTGGTCTACCGGGGCAGGCCCGTCGAGGCCGCCGACCGCCTGCACGCGACCAACAACTTCCCCGAGATGACCGGGCGCCTCTGCCCTGCCCCCTGCGAGGCCGCCTGCGTGGCAGGCCTGCACGGCGATCCTGTCAGCATCAAGCAGGTCGAGCGGGCCATCGCCGATCACGCGCTCGCGAGCGGCGGCTACGCCCCGAGGCCCGCGACGAAGAACAGCGGCCGGCGCGTCGCGATCGTCGGCTCCGGCCCGGCCGGGCTCGCCTGCGCCCAGCAGCTGGCGCGCGCCGGCCACGCGGTGGTCGTCTTCGAGCGCTCGGATCGCATCGGGGGCCTGCTCCGATACGGCATCCCCGACTTCAAGATGGACAAGGCCCTCATCGACCGCCGCGTCGAGCAGATGCAGGGCGAGGGCGTGGAGTTCCGTCCTGGCGTCACGGCGGGCGTCTCCCCCACGGGCGAGGCGCTGCTCGACGAGTTCGACGCCGTGGTGCTCGCCACCGGCGCGCTCGACCCACGCGGCCTCGACGTGCCCGGCCGCGAGCTCCAGGGCGTCGTGCTCGCGCTCGACTACCTCGAGCAGCAGAACCGGATCGTCGCAGGAGAGACGATCGCGCCCGAGCTGCGCATCGACGCTCACGGCAAGCGGGTGGTCATCCTCGGCGGCGGCGACACCGGCGCCGATTGCCTCGGCACCGCGCACCGCCAGGGCGCCGCGAGCGTGCTGCAGCTCGAGATCGCGCCGCGCCCGGCCGACGCGCGCGGCACGAACGATCCTTGGCCGCTCTGGCCGCAGGTCTACCGGAGCTCGCCCGCCCACGAAGAGGGCGGTGAGCGCGAGTTCGCCACGATGACCGTCGCGCTCGAGGGAGAAGCCGGAGCGCTGCGTCGCCTCCGCACCACACGCTGTGAGCCGAAGCAGGTCGACGGTCGCACCGAGTTCTCGCCGATCCCCGGCACCGAGGCCACGATCGACGCCGACCTGCTCTTGATCGCCACCGGCTACACCGGCCCCGAGCCGAGCCCGCTCTACGCGCAGCTCGGCGTGCGCCTCGACCGTCACGGGCGCGTCGAGGCGGGCGACGACGGCAGGACGAGCCACCCCAGGGTCTACGTGGCGGGCGACGCGAGGCGCGGCGCATCGCTCATCGTCTGGGCGATCGCCGAGGGGCGGAAGGCTGCGGCCTCCGTGCGCAACCTGCTGGGCGACGTCCAGATCTCGAGCCGGAGCTCGCTGCCCGTGCTCCAGCCCTGAGGCGCGCGGCGCGCCTCGCGGCGGCCTGCGCTCCGCTTCAGCCCACACCTCGCAGCTCGGTGGCCTTCGCGACGCGCTCGATCGCGAGCACGAAGGCGGCCGTGCGCAGATCGCATTGGTACTTGCCGCGCACCGAGCGGAGCTGGTGCCAGGTCTTGCGCATGATCTTGCGGAGCTTCGTGTTCACCTCGTCTTCATCCCAGTGGTACTGCTGCCGGTTCTGCACCCACTCGAAGTACGAGACGGTCACGCCGCCCGCATTGGCGTAGATGTCCGGAATGGCGTCGATGCCCCTCCTGGCGAAGACCTCGTCGGCCGAGGGTTCGCAGGGGTGGTTGGCGCCCTCGAGCACGATCTTGGCTTTCACGCGATCGGCGTTGTCGCCGCGCAACACACCACCGAGCGCCGACGGCGCGAGCACGTCGCAGTCGAGGTAGAGCACCTCCTCGCCCGGGATCGACTCGGCGCCCTCGAAGCCCACCACGGTCTTGTGTCTGGCCACGTGCGCGTCGAGCGCGCCGATGTCGATGCCCTTCGCATTGGCGATCGCACCCTTCACGTCGCTCACGCCCACGATCGTCGCGCCTTGCTCTCGGAGCAGGCGCGCGGCCCAGGCGCCGACGTTGCCATAACCCTGAACCGCGCAGCGCACGTCGGAGAGCTTCTTGCCGTGCTCCTCGAGGTAGGCGTCGAGCGCGAAGAGCATGCCCCTGCCGGTCGCCGCCTCACGCCCGAGTGAGCCGCCGAGCTCGAGCGGTTTGCCGGTGACCACGCCGGGCGCCCAGCCGTGGAACTTCGCGTACTCGTCGACGATCCACGCCATGGTCCTCGCGTTGGTGCCCATGTCGGGCGCGGGGATGTCGACGTCCGGGCCGATGATGTCGTGGATGCCCTCGACGAAGGCGCGCGTCAGCCGCTGCAGCTCGGAGACGCTGAGCTTCGAGGGGTCGCAGTTGATGCCGCCCTTCGCGCCGCCATAGGGCAGGTCGACGACCGCGGTCTTCCACGTCATGAGCGAAGCGAGCGCGTTGACCTCGTCGGGGTCGACCTCGTGGTGGTAGCGGATGCCTCCCTTCATCGGGCCGCGCGCGTCGTCGTGCTGGACGCGGAAGCCCACGAAGGTGCCGACCGAGCCGTCATCCATCTGGATCGTGCACTCCACCTTGAGCTCGCGCTTGGGCGTGATGAGCCGCCGCTGCATGCGCTCGGACAAGCCGAGCAGATCGGCTGCGCGCCTGAAGTAGTGGTTCGTGGCTTCCGTCGGCTTCATCGCTTCCCTCCTCGCGAGGCGCCCCTGCCTCGAGGTGGAGATTACGCGCTCAGCCCGCGCTGGCGAGCCTACACTCGTGCCGTTCCGCGCCTCGGGTGCGGCGAGGGCTTCGATGGCACAATCCGCGCTCTGGCTCGCTTCGATGGCGCTCCTCGGGCTGGGCGCGGCCACGCTCGAGGCCCTGCGCGCGCGGCGCGGGAGCCCGCTCGAGCGCGCCCGCGATCGGGCGAGGCGTGCTCCCGAGCGCGCCGTCGCGGCGCTCCGTGCCGGCGACCAAGCGCGCGTCGTGGGCCGGGTGGAGCTCGGCGAGAGCCCGCTCACGGCTCCGCTCAGCGGCAGGCGCTGCTGCCACTACGAGCTGCGCGTCGGCTCGCTCGCGCAGGGCTCCCACCTCGAGCCCCACGTCGAGCGCGCCTCGCAGCCCTTCTTCCTGCGCGACGAGACCGGGCGCGTGGCGATCGACCCCCGCAACGCGCTGCTCGACACCGTGCTCGACCTGCGCTTCGTCGCCGAGGAGCTCGACGTGGAGACGCGCTTCGAGCTCGAACGCGTGCTCCACGCGAGCGGAGATCCGAGCAAGCTCGCGCTGCTCGAGCAGCGCGAGCAGCTCTACTTCGTGGAGGGCGCCTTCGAGGAGGGAGAGCTGCTCAGCGCCTTCGGCCGCGCGGCGCCGTCCGAACGGGGAGGCGCGGGCCTCGGCTACAGAGATCGCGCGCCCACGCTCGCGCTCGAGGCCCCGCGGGGCGGCCCGCTCTACCTGAGCGACAGCCTGGCCTACGAGTAGCGCGGGCGTTCAAGCCTTCGCGTGGCTCAGCCGCTTGGGCGCAGCCTTCGAGCTCGCGCGCGCCTTCGCGTCACGCGGAGCCGGTGACTCTCGGGGCGCCGGGCTCGCGCCGCGCTCGCTCGGGCCGAGCGGCAACCCCGGCCGCGCGCGCACGCCGTCGAGCACGAGGCTGACGAGCTCCGCGGGCATCTCGAGCACCGGGCCCACGTCGTCGCCCGCGAAGAGGCGCGCCACCATGAGCTCCGAGGCGCCGACGACCGCGATCGCGCTGAGCCTGCCCGACAGACCGCGCACCAGCCCCTGCTCGCGCGCGATCTTCGAGAGCGTGGTCGCGCCGTCGAGCACGAGCTCGGCGAGCTCGACGATGGGGGCGCGCGCGCCGCTCTTCGGCCCTCGTGACTCGTGCAGGTAGAGGCGCACGACGTCGGGGTGTGAGAGCACGATCTTCACGAGGTCCTGGGCGAGCGCCTCGTAGGGCTTGGCGACGTCGCCGCGCGCGGAGGGCTCCTCGAGCGAGGAGGCGCAGCGCGCGAAGGCCTCGCCCACCTGGTGAGAGACGGGCTCGACGAGCGAACGCACGAGATCGGTCTTGTCGGTGAAGTAGCGGTAGAAGCTGCCCTTCGCGGTGCGCGCGCCGTCGACGATCTGATCGATCGTCACCGCCTCGACGCCGTGCTGGAGGAAGAGCGCCAGCGCCGAGCGCTCGAGCGCCTCGGTGCGCAGCCTGCGATTCTCGGCGCGTTTGCCGCCTGGGCGCCCCGGCACCGCGGGGGGGCTCTTCGCGCCCACTCGGGAGGATCGTTCGATCGGGATCGTGCTTCGGCTTGACACGGGGCGAGTCTAGCTGCACCAATGGTGACCAAGCAGTCACGTTTCATCTTTTCGGGTCGGGCGAGCACGAGCGCCCCCTGGCCCTGGGTCGAGGAGGTCGCCATGTGGCTTGGATTCGCCGTCGGGATGGTCGCGTCGAACGCCTTCGAGTGGGCCGTGCACAAGTACGTGCTGCACGGCCTCGGCAAGAAGAAGGGCACCTACTGGTCGTTCCACTGGCACGAGCACCACCGCAACGTGAAGAAGAACGGCATGCTCGAGCCGATGTACGAAGAGCCCCTGCACCGCGCGCCGTCGAAGGTGAAGGAGATCGTCGGCATCGTCTCCGGCGCCGCGATGGCGACCCCGCTCTTGCCCGTCGCGCCCGGCTTCGTGCTCGCGGGCTGGGTCAGCGCAGGGGCCTACTACTACGTCCACAAGAAGAGCCACCTCGACCCGGAGTGGGCGACGAAGTGGGTGCCCTGGCACGTCGATCACCACCTCGGCCCGAACCAGGACAAGAACTGGTGCGTGACCTGGCCGCTCTGGGACTGGGTCATGGGCACGCGCGTGCCCTACGTGGGCACCGCCGAGCAGATCAGCCGCGACGCCGCGCGCGAGGAGCTGCGCAAGAAGCGCGAACAGCGCGCCCGCCAGGCGGCCGCGCAGGCCGCGGAGCCCGCCGAGGTGGAGCTGCCAGTCTCCGAGCTCGATGCGGCGAGCGGCGCGCAGCTCGGGGCGCTCGCGGGGTGAAGCGGGCGCTGCCGCAGGTGGAGGGCCGCGTCGCGCGACGCGCGCTGCCCTCTGTCTCCGGCCTGCGCTTCGGAGTAGCGTGCGCGCCGTGGACACCCGAGCGTACTTCCAGGGCAAGCACACCGTGATCACCGGCGGCTCGAGCGGCATCGGCCTCTCGTTCGCGAAGCTCGTCGCCGGCTACGGCGGCAAGGCCACGCTGGTCGCACGCCGCAAGAGCGTGCTCGAAGAGGCCAAGGCGAGCATCCTCGCCGCGCAGCCTCGCGCCGAGGTGGGGATCCTCGAGCTCGACGTCGCGAACGCGAACGACGTGGCCGAGCGCATGGAGCGGCTGCTCGCCGAGGGGCCCATCGAGCACCTCGTGAACAACGCGGGCATCGTCATGCCGGGCCGCTTCCTCGAGCTGCCGCTCGAAGAGTTCCGCAAGATGATGGACGTGAACTTCTTCGGCACCGTCCAGATGTGCAAGGCCGTGCTGCCCTCGATGGTCCGATCGAGGCGGGGCCACGTGCTCAACGTCTCCTCGCTCGCCGGCGTGATCGGCATCTACGGGTACACGCCCTACGCCGCGAGCAAGTTCGCGCTGCGAGGCTTCTCCGAGGCGCTGCGCGCCGAGATGTGGCCGAGCGGCGTGCGCGTGAGCCTGTGCCTGCCGCCGGACACGGACACGCCGCAGCTCGCCTTCGAGAACGAGCACAAGCCGGCCGAGACGAAGGCGATCGCCGGCACGGTGAAGACGCTCTCCCCCGAGGCGGTCGCGCTCAGCATGGCGGAGGGCATGGCGCGCGGCAGCTTCGAGATCTACCCCGACGTGACGTCGCGCGTGAGCGCGCTCGCGCAGGGCGTCGCGCCCGGCGTGGTGCGCTGGTTCTGCGATCAGGCGCAGCGCAAGGTCAGCCCGGTCTGAGCCTTCCCGAAGCGCCTGCCTCGAGGGCTCCCCTCGGAACGAAGCGAGAAGCCCGGGGCCACATGCCCACCGCGAGGTGGGCGTGACTCCGGGCCCAGCCGTCCTGCTCAGCCGCCGCCCTGCTCGGCGATCGGCGCCCAGCCGAAGCTCAGGGCGAGACGTTGTAGATGAAGATCAGGAAGCCGCCGAGCGTGAACACGGCGATGGCAATGAGCTTGCCGAGCGTCCAGTCGTCTTTCTCGGGCGGCGGGTTGTTCACTTCGAGCGACATCGTGCTCGCAGGCTTAGATGCCTCCGCGCGGGCCGTCAAGCTCGCGGACCCAGCGCGGATGCGCGGCAGAATGCCGCGCCGCTCACCCAGCGAGCTGCTTCGGCGCTACACTGAGCGGGCACTTCGATCGGAGTACCCATGGCGCTCGCTTCTCGCTCGGTTCGACTCTCGGCTTCCCTCGCAGCTTCCCTCGCCCTCACGGGCGCGGCGCCTTCGCTGGCGCTCGCGCACACGCTGCTCGAGAACCCGCCTCCGCTCACCGACGACGACGGCGCGAAGGAGCCTCCCTGCGGCTGCGTCTTCGGCGGCACGCCCGCTTGCCCTGCGACCTACAACACGATGACCGTGACGGCCGGAGAGCCGCTCGTCGTGAGCTGGGTGGAGACCGTCAACCACCCGGGCAGCTTCACGATCAAGATCGTACCGTCGTCGGTGGAAGAGGGGACGGCGGGCCTCTTGGCGGTGGCCCCGCCGATCGCCGAGATCGACGACACCAACGAGACCTCCGGCGCGACCATCACGCACACGATCACGGTGCCGAACATCGAGTGCGAGGGCTCGTGCACGCTGCAGCTCGTGCAGAACATGAGCGACTCGGGCGACGAGTACTACACCTGCGCGTCCATCAACATCGTGCCGCCCGGAGGCGGCGCGGGTGGAGGCGGCGTGGGTGGCGCGGCGGGCGCGGGCGGCGGCGCGACGACGAGCACCGGCTCGGGCAACCAAGGGGAAGGCGGCGCGCCCGTGTGGGAGCCCGAGCCGCTCGACTCCGGCTGCGCGCTGGGCCGGGTCGGGGCAAGCTCGCTCGAGGCGCGGCCGCTCGGCGTCGGCCTGATGGCGAGCGCGCTCGCCGCGCTCGGGCTCGCTGCCCGTCGTCGGAGGGGCTGAGCGCGCCCCTGACGCGCCTCCGGCTGTGGCGCGCGCGACGAGGTGCTAGAGCAGCCCCCGTGTACCGGCTGCTCTTCGACACGGTGCTCCGCCACATGCCGGCGGAGCTCATGCACCACGCGGCCTTCGGTGCGCTGCGCGCGGCCATGAGCCTGCCCGGCGTGGGCGCGCTCTCGCGGCGTGTGCTCGGCCCAGACGACGCGGCGCTCGAGATCGACGTGCTCGGCACGCGCTTTCCCGGCCCGCTCGGGCTCGGGGCGGGCTTCGACAAGGACGCCGCCGGGCCCGACGCGCTCGGCGCGCTGGGCTTCGCCTTCGTGGAGATCGGCACCGTCACGTCGAAGCCTCAGGAGGGCAACCCGAAGCCGCGCCTCTTCCGGCTCACCGGCGATCGCGCGCTCGTCAACCGTATGGGGTTCAACAACCTCGGCGTCGAGCGCGTCGCCGCGCGCCTCGAGCGGCGACGGCGCCGGGCGAAGCGCACGATCCTCGCGGTCAACATCGGCAAGTCGAAGGTCGTGCCGGAGAGCGGCGCCGCGCTCGACTACGCGCTCACCGCGCGCGCGCTCGCGAGAGACGCGGCCTTCTGCGTCGTGAACGTGAGCTCACCGAACACGCCGGGGCTGCGCGATCTGCAGCGCGTCGAGGCGCTCCGGCCGATCCTCGAGGCCGTGCGCGCCGCGCTCGACGAAGCGGAGCCCTCGCGACGCGTACCGCTGCTCGTGAAGATCGCACCCGATCTGGCCGACGAAGACGTCGACCGGGTCGCGGAGCTCGCGCTCGAGCTGGGGCTCGACGGCATCGTCGCGACGAACACGACGATCGGCCGCGCCGGGCTACGCAGCTCGGCGATCGACGTCGAACGCGTCGGGGCCGGGGGCCTCAGCGGCGCGCCGCTGCGCGCTCGCTCGCTCGAGGTGCTCGCCAGGCTGCGGCGCAAGGTGGGGTCCCGCCTCGTGCTCGTGGGCGTGGGCGGCATCGAGACGGCCGACGACGCGTGGGAGCGCATCACGCACGGCGCCAGCCTGCTCGAGCTGTACTCGGGCTTCGTCTACGGCGGACCGCTCGTGGCCTACCGCATCCATCGTGGCCTCGCGCAGCGCCTGGCGCGCGAGGGCTACGCGCGCCTCTCGGACGCGGTCGGCAGCGCGGTCGATGGACAGCGGGCGAGCGAAGTCACGAGCGAGGCGCGCACGCCGCTCACCACGCCGAGCCTCGAGGAGCGAGCGGAGGAAGCATGAAGCCTCTCAGGTTCATCACGATCGGCCCGAGCCACTACTGCGAGAAGGCGCGCTGGGCGCTCGACCGCGCGGGCATCGACTACGTCGAAGAGGCGCACCTGCCGATCGTGCACTGGGCGCACGTCTATCCGAAGACCAAGACACGCACCGTGCCGGTGCTGCTCGGCGACGGCCTCCGTCTCACCGAGTCGGCCGACATCGTGCGCTACGCCGATCGGGAGCTGCCCGAGCGCGATCGTCTCTTGCCCGCCGAGCCGTCGGCGCGCGACGAGGCGCTCGCGCTCGAGGCTCACTTCGACGCCGAGCTCGGCCCCGCCACGCGACGGCACGCCTACTGCCACCTGGTCGACGCGCCGGAGGTCTTCGCCGAGATCTTCCGGCCCGGGCTTCGTGGGCTCGAGGCGCGCGCGCTGCCGGTCTTCTCACCCGTGCTGCGCGCTGCGCTGCGCAAGGCCTTCAAGGTCTCTCCACGTGCGGCGGAGCGCACGCGCGAGGCGTGCACGGCGATCTTCGACGAGGTCGCCGCGAAGCTCGGCGATCGGCCTCGGCTGGTCGGCGACAGGCTCAGCGTGGCCGACGTCGCCTTCGTCTCGCTCGCGGGCCCGGTGCTCCTGCTCGAGCGGGGCGACGCGGTGCTCGAGTCGCTCCCGGAGGGCTTCGCCGCCACCGTGCGCGCGATGCGTGCACACCCCGCTGGGCGCTGGGCGAAGCGCGTCCACGCCGAGCAGCGCCGCCTGCGTGTGCGGCGCTGAGCCCATCGCGCGTCGCCGCGCCGCGGAGGAGCGTCGGTGCGCGGGGCTGCCGTCGAGCTCAGCTCGCGTCGTAGAACTGCGCGGCCCACTTGCGGTAGCGCGCGATGGGTCCGTCGCCTTGGGCGAGCGCGGGCCTGTCGACCCACTGCTTGTGCTGCCAGACGAGGAAGTCCTGCTGGACGTCGTTCAGGTATGCCGAGAAGGCTCGATCGAGCAGCATCCGGTCGAAGGCGCCGAGCGGCAGGCCACGCAGGCCCGCGGGCAAGGCGGGGTGCTCCGTGAGGCGCTTCATCGCGAGCGCGAGGCGCAGCTCGATCTTGCCGCCGCCCACGGGCGTCGCGAGCACGAAGTTCCGCGTGACGAGCCCCAGGGCCGGGATGTCGACCTCGACGTGCGAGTAGCCCAGGCCATGCACGTGCGCGCGGAAGCGAGCCTCGATGCCGCCGAGCAGCGCGCCGAGGCGGCCCCCTCCGGCGCGACCGGCGAGCAGGCGGCCGAACAAACCCTCGGGCCTGCGCATCGCGTAGGTGGCGCCGAGGTAGGCGCCGTCGGTGTGCAGATCCTCGACGATGCGAACGTCCTGGTAGCCGTGGACCACGCCGAGGTGGCCGATGTCGACGCTGTTCTCGGTCGTCTCCTGGGGGTGGCCGCGCAGCTCGAAGCACGCGGTGCGCAGCTCGGTGTAGCCACGCTCGTCGAGCTCGGGGATCACGAAGGCCGGTGCGCGCCCCAGAGGGTCGAAGTGCACGAGCACCAGCCCGTGCTTCTCGGCGACGACGTAGGCCGTCGCGGAGGCCTTCGGTGGTTTGGTGCCGTAGCCGGTCGCGACGCAGCGGCCGTCGGTCGCGAAGCGGAAGGCGTGGAAGGGGCAGCGCAGGCTCTCGCCCTCGACGCGGCCGCCGTGGCCGAGGTGCGCGCCGAGGTGCGGACACACCGGGTCGAGCGCGCCCACCTCGCCGCTCTCCGAGCGGAAGAGCACGACCTCGCGCTCGGCGAGGCGGCGCACGAGCACGGCCCCGCGGGCGAGCTCCTTCGAGAAGGCGAGCGCGTACCAGCCGCGTGGATCCGGCGGCGGCGCCTTGCCCGCGGTGCCCGCCGCCCTGCCCACGCGCTCCTCGGTCTGCGTGCCGTCGCTCATGCGCCCTCCCCTGTTCGCTCGAAGCGTACGTCGAGCAGCTCCTGCACGGTGCGCTCGATCGTGAGCCCGATGGCGTCGAGCGGCAGATCGTTCGGGTCGTAGCCGAAGGGGTCCTCGATCTCGACGCCGATCTCGTCGATGCCGAAGAGCGCGAAGGCCAGGATCGCGCTCGCCACCGGTACGTAGACGCCCATCGCGTCGACCATCGCGAAGGGCACGGTGAAGCAGAACAGCGCGACGAAGACCTTGATGTGGTGCGCGTAGGCGAAGGGCACCGGCGTGCGACGGATGCGGTCGCAGCTCTCGAGCGCCTCGGTCATCTCCCCGAGGTTGCGCTCGAACGGCAGCACCAACACCACGTCGAGCTCGCCCCGACGGACGCGATCACCGATCTCTCTCGTCACCCAAGCGAGGACCGCGAAGGGGCGCGCGACGAGCGGCTCGAGCCTCGCTCGCTCCGCCGGCTCGAGCAGCGGCGCGAGCGCCGAGAGCTCTCGCTCGTCGCGTAGCCACTGCGCGCCGAGCCGGTAGAACGCAACCAGCCAGCGCCCGAGGCGGGTGCGCGTGGGTTCGTCGAGCTCGCACAAGGTCGCGAGCTGCCGGCACAGGTCCCGCGTACGGTTGGTGACGACCCCGATCATTCGCCTGCCCTCCCAGTAGCGGTCGTAGGAGGCGTTGGTTCGGAAGACGAGCAGCAGCGCGAGCGCCGCGCCGATGAGCGTGTGGGCGAGCGGCGGCACCGCGATGCCCTCGTGCGAGCGCAGGTACACGGCGAGCGCGCCGATCGCCGCGGAGACCACGACCCGGAAAAGCACGCCTCGCAGCACCGTGCCGCGCAGCGAGAAGACGAGCGCCCACCAACGCTTCGGCTCGTAGTCGACCATGCCGAGCCGGGTAGTCGGGCGCCCCCCGCGCGACAAGCCGCCAGCCGGCAGGGCGCCTCGACCAGGGCCCGGCGCACGACGGGCCTCTGCCGCCCACCCAAGACCGCGCGCACTTCGTCGGTCGAAGCTCGCTACGATGCAACCCATGGCACGGCGCTACCTCGCCTGCGTGCTCGCTTCGGTGGCGCTGCACTTCGCGCTCACGCGCTGGTCGCCCGGCGATCCGGCGTCGACGCCGAGCCTCGCCGAAGCGGGCCCGAGCCTGCGCCGCGCCGAGCTCGCTGAGCAAGCGGCGCAGGCACGTCGGAGCGCCGCCATGGAGCTGCGCGCCGAGCACGTGGCGAAGGCGCGCCTCGCGCGCGACGAAGGCAAGCTGCGACTCGGGAGGTTCCTCCTCGTGGCCAACGCGCTCGACGCCTTCGAGGCAGGTTCTCCGCTCGACGTGGAGACGAGCATCGAGCGCTACGCCGCGCGCCTCGCGAGCCTCGAGCCGGCGATCGCGCGCCTCGGTGTGCCGGGCGCCATGGCCGAGGTCTTCGGCGACCTGCACTACGTCGGGCTCCCGGGCGGGCGCATGGCGGATCTGCTCGAGAGCCGCTCGGGCAGCTGCGAGCCCCTGAGCCACCTGCTCGCCGCCGCGCTGCACGACCTCGGCCACGGGGCGAGACTCGCGCTGCGCTACTGGGGAGCTCCGGTCGGCGACGCGACGCACCTCACGCCGGTCTGGTCCGACGCCTCGGCCGAGCTCGATCTCGTGACCCAGGAGCCGCCGACGCCCGGCGGCGTGAGCTTCCCTGCCGAGGAGCTCGTCGAGGCCTACGCGCGCACGCACGGGCTCGCGCCACGGGTGCCTCGCGCCGACGCTCGGGTCGGCGCGAGCGAGCCCGCACCACGCAGCGAGACGGTGCTGCGGTCGATGACGGCCGGCTACCCGGCGAACGACGACCGCTTCGAAGGAGGGCTGCCGCTCTGGTCCGACCGGGCCATCCGCGCGCGCGACGAGGCGCCCTCGAAGGCAGCCGCCGCACGCGGCGACGCCACGTCGAGCGACCCCTCCGCCGAGCTCGCACAGGTCTGCGCCTTCGCGGTGCCGCTCGGCAGCCTCGATCCGGCGAGGGTCGCCGCCGAGCTCGGCGACGACGTGGCTCCGGTGGAGCTCTACCGGGTACCGAGCGACACCACGCTCGAGCGGCTGTCGCGGAACCTCATCGAGGTCGAGCGGCTCCGCCCGTCGTTCGCGGGCGATCGCGCGCGTCGAGCCGTGGGGCTTTCGTGTCTCGCGGCGCTCTACGATCACGCCGCGCTCGCCTTCGCGCTGGCGAAGGAGCCCACGGTCGCGGCGCGGGCCGCGCGCGAGGCTCGCGCCGCGAGCGAGGCCGCGCGCGAGAGCTTCTCGGAGCTCGACCTCGGCGCGACGAGCGAGGATCGCGCTCGGCTGACGACGGAGCTCGCGGGTCCGAGCTGGCTGCTCCTGCACGTCGAAGGAGGAGACCGCGTGGTCGAGCGACTCGTGGACGACACGGTCGCCCAGGTGCAGCTCTCGACGGCGATGCTGCTGCATCCGTCGACGCGCCTCGCGGCCGAGCGGCGCGCGGCGAAGCTCGACCCGGAGACGATGGTGCTCGTGCTGCACGAGCTGTGGCGCGTGCACGGCGAGGCCGGAGGCTCGGGCGACGCGCACGCGGACCCGAACGACGACGTCGACGCCGCGCGCTTCCGCAAGGCCCACAAGGCCTTCGCGCCGCTCGCTCGCGCGCTGTGGTCCGAGACGGCCGAGCTCCTGCCTGCGCTCGATCGCTTCGAGCGACGCAGCCTCGAGCTCGCGCTCGATCGCGACGCGCGCCTCGCGATCGTCACCTTCTTCACGCGCAACGTGACCTGGCTGCACGCCCACCGAGCGAGCGGGTCGAGCGTGCTCGGCGCGCTCGATCGATGGGTCTCGGAGCACGGCTATGGCAGCGTCGAAGAGCTCGAGCCTCGCTTCGACTGGAGAGCACTGCGAAGAGGGCTCGCAGCTCGCTCGCGCTGAAGACGTGACCAGAAAAGCCAAACAGCGCTTGGGGCCGGGGCCCCGAGCGCGGCGCGCGGCAGCCGAAGACAGAGAATTCTTCCCCGATTTCTCCGCATCTTCTCGATTCCTGACGAACAACAAGTCGGAAGAGCCGAACCTCTGGGTTCGGCTCTTCCGGACAGACATTGAGCATCCCCTCGACGGCGTTCACCGCGGAGGCGAGGTTGACGGAGCCTGCGCAGCTCTCCTATTCCTCGTGGGCCGCGTGGCGCGGTCCGAGGCGAGCGACGGAGCGATTGGCTTGGGCAAGATCCTCGATCCGAAGGGCGTGACGGCGACCGCAGAGGTCGGGCTGCGACCGAGCCTCGGCGAGTGGCTCTTCGGTGGGGGGAGGCGCTACCCGAGCCGCTACCGAATCGTCGAGGTCCTCAGCGTGGTCGCCTTCGCGAGCTTCGCCTGGCTGCTCGCCGACGAGGCCATCGCGGGGCTGTCCACGCGCCCCGCCTTCGCGCTCTGGGTGCCCCCGGTCGCGCTCGCCGCCTTCGTCGCCTCGGACTTCGTGTCCGGCTTCGTGCATTGGCTCGCCGACACCTACTGCCACGCGGACACACCCTTCGTCGGACCGAAGTTCGTCGCGCCGTTCCGCGAGCACCACGACGACCCGCTCGCCATCACGCGCCACGACTTCATCGAGGCCAACGGCGACAACTGCTGCATCTCGCTGCTCGTGCTCGTGCCCGCGTATCTGTGGTTCCCCATGCGCGAGCACGCCTGGGCCGCGCTCGCCGGCCTCTGGGTGCTCTTGCTCGCGATGAGCGTGCTGCTCACGAGCATGGCCCACGGCTGGGCGCACATGGCGGAGCCCCCTCGACTCGTGGCGCGCCTGCAGCGCATGGGCCTCTTGCTCACGCGAGAGCACCACGCAAAGCACCACGTCGCGCCCCACCGCACGCACTACTGCATCACGACGGGCTGGCTCAACCCTCTGCTCGACAGGCTGCGCTTCTTCCTCCGCCTCGAGCGGGTCTTCGACCTGCTCATGCCACGGGCCGACGCAGCGCCCGCGAGGGCCCCAGCGTCGAAGAGCGACGCGGCGCCGCCCTCAGGGCGCGGCTGAGCCAGCAGGCCAGAGCGCCTCGAGCCGCTCGAGCGCCTCGCGCGCCCCGAGCGCGAGGCCGATCTGCCCGGGAGGGACCTCGGGCTCACGAGGGTTGATGCGCACGAGGCTCGCGCCGACGGAGCGCAGCAGGCGCTCTCCCCTGAGGCGCACCGTGGGGATGGCCGAGCCCGCGCCGCACTCGAGCACGACGAGCCGCGCGCCTGCGCGGTGCAGCTCGCCGAGCCAGGCGGCGAGGCGCTTCTCTTGGGCCTCGGTGCGCGCGCCCTCCCACTCGAAGTCGCCGAACATGAGCACGTTGGGCCGGAGCAGCGCGCCGCAGCGCGCACAGCGAGGCAGCGGCCCGCGCGCGCGGAAGCTCTGCGGATCGACCTCGGGCGCCTCGCCCCGGTAACGAAGCACCCCGACGCCGCAGCCGCGCGAGCACTGCACGAAGTCGATCGCGCCGTGGCACTCGACGACCTCGGCCTCGTCGAAGCCCGCGCGCTGGAACTGACCGTCGACGTTGCTCGTGTAGACCCGCGTGCCGCGCGCCACGCGCTCGGCGAAGCGGCGCAGCACCGCGAAGCCCGCGTGGGGCACGGTGCGCCTGTAGAGCGCGAGGCGATGGCCGTAGAAGCCCCAGGCGAGCTCCGGATCGCTCGCGAACCAGCGCGGGTTCGCGAGCTCGGCGAAGGAGAGCCCGAGCCTCGCGTAGGCGGGGTAGGCGCGCCAGAAGCCCTCGTCTCCGCGGAAGTCCGGCAGCCCCGAGTCGACGCCCATGCCCGCCCCGGCGGTGATCAGGAGCGCGTCGGCCGAGGCGAGTCGACGCGCGGCCTCTCGCAGGAGCTCGTCCACGGCTCGGAGCATAGGGCCTTTGTCCACGAGGCTGGGCGTGCTCGTCTCACGAGGCCGTGCCTCGCTCCGAGAGACCCCGCGCGCTCTTCGGCCTGCCGCCTCTGGTGTGGGCGCTCGGCGTGGTGTCGCTGCTCACCGACTCGGCCTCCGACCTCGTCTACCCACTGCTGCCCGCCTTGCTCGCGAGCGTCGGCGGCGGGGCCCTGCTGCTCGGGCTCATGGAAGGCGTGGCGGAGGCCGCGAGCGCTGCGCTCAAGGTGCTGAGCGGTAGGGCCGTCGACCGCGGCGCGGGCCGAGGCGGCCTCGTGGTGCTCGGCTACGGCGTGGCCGCGCTCGCGCGTCCGCTGCTCGCCTTCGTCGCCGCACCTTGGCAGGTCATCGCGCTGCGCAGCGTCGACCGCATGGGCAAGGGGATCCGACAGGCGCCTCGCGACGCGTTGCTCGCCGCCGCCGTCGAGCCGAGCCACCGAGGGCGCGCCTTCGGTGTGCACCGCGCGATGGACAACCTCGGCGCCGTCGTAGGCAGCCTCGCGGCAACGCTCCTGCTCGGCGTCGCCGAGCTCGAGGCGCGCACGGTGATCGCCCTGAGTCTCGTGCCGGGCATCCTGTCGACGCTCACCGCCACCTACGCCGTGAAGGTCGAGTCCAGCCTCGACGCCGCCTCGACCCCGCGAGCGCCCACCGCCGAGCAGCCCGCTGCGAGCGCGCCCGTGGCCTCCACGCCGCTCGGCAAGCCGGTGCGTCGACTGCTCGCCGCCGTCACGCTCTTCTCGCTCGGCGCCTCGGCCGACTCCTTCCTGCTCGCCCACCTCACGGCCCAAGGCCTACCGCTGCCCCTCCTGCCGATCGCGTGGCTCTCGCTGCAGCTCGGAAAGTCGCTGCTCAACCTGCCTGGAGGCTGGCTCGTCGATCGCTTCGGCGCGCGCCGCACGCTGCTCGCGAGCTGGCTCGTCTACGCCCTCAGCTACGTCGGCTTCGCGTGGAGCCCGAGCGCGGCCCTCACCTGGGCGCTCTTCGCCCTCTACGCACTCCACTACGGTCTCGGCGAGGGCTCCGAGAAGGCGCTGCTCGTCGAGCTCGCCCCGACCGAGGCCCGCGGGCGCGCGCTCGGCTGGCTGCACGCGCTCGGCGGCGGCGCTCTGTTGCCGGCCAACCTGCTCTTCGGCGCGCTCTACCTCGTCGACCCACGCCTCGCCTTCGGCCTGAGCGCCGCGCTCGCCCTCACGGCCGGCGCCCTGCTCGCGGGCTCGGCGGCCGGCGCTCGGCCCGGTGGCGCTCGGCGTGGCGGCGCAGGGGCGGCTGCGCGCGGCGCGGCCGGCGCCTGAGCCGAGCTCCGCCCGAGGCCGCCGTCAGTTGAGCCGCAACATCTTGCCGACCAGCCGGAACAGGCCTCGGCTCATCGTCACGATGCGACTGCCGACCAGCTCCACGTCGCCATCTTCGCGCAGGCGCAGGCCCGCCTTGCCGGAGCGCAGCGTGAGCTCCTCGCTCGCGTCGACGATCACGCGCTCGGCCTCGAGGTGCAGCGTGCGTGGAACGCGCGTCGCCACCACACCGACGATCTCGGGCGCGCCGAGCTCGTCGACCTCCACGAGCACACGATCGCCGTTCTCGAGCGCGCGCTCGACGATCTCGAGGTCCACGTCGGGGGCGAGCTCGGCCCGGAGCTCGACGCCACCGCCGAGCAGGATGCGCGCCTCGCCCCGCGCCAAATCGACGAGCCTCGCCGTCCTCAGGCCTGGCGCGAGGCGCGCGGGCGCCCCCCTGGGCGCCTCGATGGCGTCGAGCAGTGAGCCTTCCCGAGCGGCGGGCTCCCTCGAGGGCTCGTCGACCTCGGCCCCGAGCTCGGGCGGCGCCTCGCTCGGTGCCCTCTCCCCCGCCGCGCTCAAGAGAACCCCACCGTGTCCGGCTGGCCTTCGGCCGTCGTGATGCCCGTCGCCACCTGCTTCGCGTTGCGTCGCCTGAGCGCGTAGTTGCGGATCGCCTCGGGCAGCTCGACGAGCGTGCGCACGGCGTAGATGCCGCGCAGCGCGCGGAAGCGGGAGCGCACGGGGGTCTCGCGGAAGACGTCCCCCGCGAGCATCGCGATGACGGCCTCCTCGATGCGGTAGATGTTGCGCGGGTTCTTGAAGATCCAGCGCAGCCCCGGCGAGGTGAAGCGCTGGATGAACCACGAGAAGGTGACGATGCCCTTGCGGATGAAGGCGTCGTACTCACGCTGCAGCGCGGCCTCGCGCCCGGGCTCGGCGAGCACCTCGCCCACGATCTCGGCCGCCCTGCGCGCGCCGTTCATCGCGAGGAAGACGCCGCTCGAGAAGACCGGATCGATGAACGCGAAGGCGTCGCCCACCATGATCCAGCCGGGGCCGGCCATGCGATCCGAGACGTAGGAGTAGTTGCCGGTCGCGCGGATCTCCGACACGGCCTTGGCGCCCTTCATGCGTTCGCTCGCGCGGGGCGAGCGACGGATCGTCGAGAGGAGGAAGTCCTCGAGGGAGCCCTCGCGGCTCTTGAGGTACTCCGGCCAGCACACGGCGCCGACGCTCATCACGCCGTCACGCAGCGGGATGAACCACATCCAGCCGTGGTCGAACCAGTAGATGCTGATGTTCCCGGCGTCCTTGCCCTCGCGCCGCGTGACGCCCTCGAAGTGCCCGAAGATCGCGGCGCTCGCGTGGTCCTTGTTCTTGCGTTTGATGCCGAGCTTCTTCGACAAGAAGGTGTCGCGACCCGAGGCGTCGACGAGGTAGCGCGCCTCGATCGTGTGGCGCGCTCCTGCCTCGTCGACCGCGACGGCGCGCGTGGCCCTCGGCTGGCCCCGCTCCGCTTCGAGCTCCTCGAGCTCGACGACACGCAGGCCTTCGCGCGCGTCGACGCCGTGCTTCTGGGCGTTGCGGAAGAGCAGCTCGTCGAACTCGCTGCGCTTCACCTCGAAGGCGTAGCCGGGCGTGCGGTTGAAGGCGCGCGCGAAGTGGTAGGTCGTGTGGGCCTCGTCGTCGGCGGTGGAGAAGTCCGCGCCGAGCTTCTCGACGCCGATCGCGCGCACCTCGTCGAGCACGCCGAGCTCCTCGAGGATCGGCATGTTGCAGGGCAGCAGCGACTCGCCGATGTGGAAGCGCGGGTGGTGGTCCTTCTCGAGGAGCAGCACACGCTTGCCCTGCCGCGCGAGCAGGGTGCTCACGGTCGAGCCCGCGGGCCCACCACCGATCACGAGGACGTCGAACCGCTCGGTCGCTTGCATCGAGCGCGCACTATGAGCGCCTGGCCCCTGGCTAGGCAAGCGCGCTCGGCTTCGCCCTCGGCTGCAGGCTTTCGTCCAGGACGGAATGCGCGCGCTCGGGCGGGCGGAGCGCTGCGCCGCGCCTTCGCCACCTGTACGATGAAGGTCATGCAAGCTGGGCCCACGGCGTCGCGACGACACTCTCGGGGCGTACTCGTGCTGCGAGGCGCGGCGCTCGCCGCCCTCGCCTGGGTCGCGGGCTGCAACCTCTTCACGGGTGCGAGCGATCTGGAGATCGGCGAATCCGGCTCGGGCGGAGGCGGCGAGGCCACGAGCTCCGGGGGCGAGACGACGAGCGGCGCGAGCGGCGGGCCGAGCTGCGGCGACGGAAGCTGCGTGGGCGGCGAGAGCTGCGAGAGCTGCGCCGCCGACTGCGGCAGCTGCTCGCCCACCTGTGGCAACGGCAGCTGCGACGCCGGCGAGAGCTGCGAGAGCTGCGCCGCCGACTGCGGCGACTGCGGCCCGAGCTGCGGCGACGGCACCTGCGATCCGAGCGAGGCCTGCGACACCTGCGCGAGCGACTGCGGCGCCTGCGAGACCTGCGCGGGCTCAGGCGACGCGACGACCGGGCTCGACGCCGAGGAGCAGGCCTTCCTGGTGTTGATCAACGACTACCGCGCCGAGAACGGCCGCGGTCCGCTCACGCCCTGCACCTCGCTCAACCGCAGCGCCCAGGGCCACAGCGAGGACATGCGCGACCAGAACTACTTCTCGCACACCGGCTTGAACGGCTCCTCGCCTTGGACGCGCTCCTGCAACGCATGCTACGAGCTCGCCTGCGGCCCGAGCACCGCGATGGCGGAGAACATCGCCGCGGGCAACTCGGGCGCCGCCGGCACCTTCAGCCAGTGGAGGAACTCGCCGGGGCACAACGCCAACATGCTCGGCGCGAACTTCACCCACATCGGGATCGGGCGCGCGACCGGCGGCGGGCAGTACGGCAGCTATTGGACGAACGTGTTCGGCGGGGCGAGCGAGCCGAGCTGCAACTGAGCGTGCCGAGTCGAGACCGAGCGAGCAGGGGGCGCGCGCCCAGGCTCGAGGAGCAGCTCCACGACGGACCGGCGGCGCTTCTACCTCGGCGAGCCTCGCAGTAGGCTCCTCTGCATGCTCGCGCGTCACGCCCCGCTCGCCCTGCTCCCACTCATCGCCCTCGCCTGCTCGGCCGGCAACGACGACGGCACCACGCCGAGCGGCTCGAGCGGCCCAGGCGGCCCGGGTGCGACCACCGGCTCGGGCTTCGGTGGCGGCAGCACCGGCTCGAGCGGCTTCGACGGCGAAGAGTGTGCGTCGAACACCTTCGCCAACGCGGTGCCGGCGAGCGTGCTCGTCGTGCTCGATCGCTCGGGCAGCATGAGCGGCGGCGACGGACAGCCGGACAAGTGGGCGCCGACGAAGAACGCCCTGAAGCAGATGATGCAGAGCGCCGACCAAGAGCTGCGCTTCGGCCTCTCCCCCTTCCCGAAGGGTGACTTCAACTGGGACTTCGGCTCGCAGCTCACCTGCGCGCAGAACCCGAGCAGCCCGACCTGCGCCGCGCAGTACGCCGACGGCGGCTGCCAGGACGTGCACACGACGCCCGTGGTCGCGGTCGCGCCGCTGAGCTCGAGCGCGGCGCCGATCAGCGCCTGGCTCGACGGCAACGGCCCGAACGGCGGCACGCCCACGCTCTGGGCGCTCAAAGCCGCCTACGAACACATGCGCGGCGTCGACGCGCAGGGGGAGCGCTACGTGCTGCTCATCACCGACGGCGAACCGAACCAGTACACGCCCGCGCAGTCGATCGGGCCGATCTCCTTCCCGGAGATGAACATCGAGTGCAAGACGCTCACCGAGATCGAGGCCGAGACCCTCGCGGCCTCGAGCGGCTCGCCCGTCGTGAAGACCTTCGTCATCGGCTCGCCCGGCAGCGAGGGCGCCGCGAGCTCGCTCTCCCAACTCGCGGTCAACGGCCTCACGGCGCCCACGGGCTGCACCGCCTCGAGCGGCCAGTGTCACTTCCGCATCGGCTCGGCGAACTTCCAGGCCGATCTGCAGGCGGTGCTCGACGAGATCGCGGGCGCCATCTCCGAGTGCGTCTTCGCGCTGCCGAGCGGCGAAGACGTCGACCCTGGCAAGGTGAACGTGAAGGTCGAGACCGAGAGCGGCGAGCTCGAGGTCTTCCGTGACCCGGCGCACCAAGACGGTTGGGACTACACCGACGGCTCGCAGTCCAAGATCGAGCTCTACGGGCCGGCCTGCGAGGCCTACAAGGCGAGCAAGGGCAACGAGATCGTGATCGTGCTCGGCTGCGTCACGGTCGTGAAGTGAGCGCGGCGGCGCCCGGCCCGCCGCGGCGCTCAGGAGCGGCGCTTCACCTTGAACTCGACCCGCCGGTTCGTGGCGCGGCAGCCCTCGTCGCTGGTGCGACAGATCGGCGCGGTCGCGCCGTAGCCCGGCGCCTGCATGGGCTGGCGCACGCCCTTCAGCGCGAGGTAGCGCACGACGGCGTTGGCGCGCCGCTCGCTCAGCCTGCGGTTGTGATCGAAGGAGCCCTGATCGTCGGTGTGCCCCTCGACGATGACCTCCACGATCTCGGGGTGCGACATCAGGATCGTCGCGACCGCGTCGAGGATCGGAAGACTCTCGGCGCGGATCTCGTCCTTGTCGACCTCGTAGTGGATCGTGCGGGCGATGCGGATGCGATCGCCCTCGAGCACGGCGTCGGCGTTCGGGTTCTCCGCGACCTGTGCCGTGGCGGGAGGCGGCGCGCTCGCGGGAGGCGGGGGCGGGGGCGCGGCGAGGCTCGCGCTCCCGGAGACCCCGCCGAGGTCGGCGTCGAGCTTGGCCGACCCGCAGGCGGCGAGCAAGGCAGCGGCGAGCAGCGTGGCCGAGGCGGCGAGGCCGAGCCCCAGGGCTCGGCGGAGGCGGAGGACGGGCGCGTTCATCGATGAAGCAGCTAGCACCGAGGCCTCGCGGGCTGAAGCCTGCGCGGGAGCGGGCCAGTCGGCACGAAAGGGTCACGGAATCTCCGTCCATGCCGGGTCGGGCCTGGTGTAAGCGGGCGCTCGTACTCTGGCCCGGCCCGGCCGGCGCCTCCGTCCACCTGCCGCTGCACCCAAGGAGCTCGCCCATGAAGACCGCACCGATCGCCCTGCTCGCCCTCGCCACGATCACCTCGGCCTTCGTCGCCTGCGGCGACAGCTCGAGCGACGGTGAGACGGCCGGCCCGAGCTCCAGCTCGAGCTCGGGCGGCGGCTCGACGACGAGCGGCACGACGACCACGAGCGGCGGCGGCGAGGGCGGCGCGACGACGAGCTCCACGACCACGACCTCGACGGGGACCACCTGCACGCCCACGGGCGACGAGGACACCGCCGAGGCCTGCGACGACGGCCTCGACAACGACTGCGACGACTTCGTCGACTGCAACGACTTCGACTGCTCGAACACGGCGCCCTGCATCAAGCCGGCGGAGAACTCCAACATCCGCTGCTTCGACGGCCTCGACAACGACGAGGACGGCAAGATCGACTGCGAGGACACCGACTGTTACAACCCCGCGAACCAGCGCGGCGTGTACGTGTGCCAGCGCGAGACGACCAACAAGGACTGCTCCGACAACGCCGACAACGACGGCGACGGCATGATCGACTGCGCCGACCCCGACTGTCAGGGCGAGAGCATCGTCGTCTGCAACGGCACGACGCCGGTGAACGTGCCGGCCGCGCAGTTCGCGACGCTCGCAAACGCTCGCTGCTCCAACGGCCTGAACGACGACGGCAACGGCATGGGCGCCGGCTTCATCGACTGCGGGGACAACAGCTGCCGCGGCAACCCCGAGGTCGCGCACTGCTACAACGCGGTGCGCGAGGCCACGAACGAGCGCTGCGCCGACGGCCTCGACAACGACTTCGACGGTCGCATCGACTGCGCCGACACCGACTGCCGCGGCGAGGGCATCGTGGTCTGCAACGGCGCCACGCCCGTCGTCGTCGACCCCGCCCAGTACGGCACCCTCACGGCCGCCCGCTGCAGCAACGGCATCGACGACAACAACAACAACTTCACCGACTGTGCCGACTTCTCCTGCGTCTTCTCGCCGGACACGACGAGCCTCGTCTGCGAGCACACCGACGCGCAGTGCATGGACGGCGTCGACAACAACAGCAACAACTTCATCGACTGCAACGACAACAACTGTCGCAACAACCCCTTCGTGTCGGCGGCGGTGTGTGCGCACGAGCTCACGCCGGCCGAGTGCAGCGACGGGCTCGACAACAACGGCAACGGCTTCGCCGACTGCCGCGACAACTCCTGCAACGGCACCGCGGCCTGCTTCAACGTCAACCCCTGAGACGCGCGACGCGAGCTCCGTCGGCCGTGCGCTCCACGGTGTGCAGCGCCCACACGGGAGGTCGCCCTGCGGGGCGGCCTCTCGCCGTTCTGGCGGTCAGGTTCGCGCTGCTCGCCGGCGCGGGCTGCGAGTCGGCTCCCGGGTCCGCGGGGCTCGAGCAGCGCTCTGACCTCGACACGAAGCTCGAGGGCACCACCTTCTCGGGCGGCGACGCGAGCCCGAGCGGCGCGTCGACCGCGAGGGCGAGCGCAATGGAGCCGCTGGAGCGCGCCGCCCCCGGGCGAGCGTCACCGACTGCGCCGGCCGCCTGCCCCGTGGACATGGTGCTCGTGAAGGGCGGCAGGCTCGTGCTGCTCGAGCGAGGCGCGGACGTCGAGGTGTCGAGCTACTGTCTCGATCGACACGAGGTGAAGGCCTCGAGCTTCCGTGCCGCTGCGGAGGCAGAGCCCAAGCTGCGCGACTGCGCCGGCGAGGCGGGCTGCTCGCCCCTGCCCTCGCGCACCGACTGGGGCGATCCTGGCGAAGACGCGCGCTCGAGCAGGTGGTGCAGTGGCGCGCGCGAGGGCGCGGGCGAGCAGCCCGTCGTGTGCGTCTCGCTCGAGGAGGCGCGGGGCTACTGTCGAGCGCGGGGCGCGCGCCTGCCGAGCGGAGACGAGTGGGAGTGGGCGGCGCGCGGCGCGGGGCGGCGCACGCCCTGGGGCGCCTCGCTCGCGCAGGGAGGCGAGGCCTGCTGGAGCAAGCCGAGGCCGAGGCCCGGGCCCTGCCCCGTGGGCGCGCACCCGGGAGATCGCACGCCCGAGGGCGTCGTCGACCTGGGAGGCAACGCGAGCGAGTGGGTGGAGCCGCCCGCGAGAGCCAAGGATACGAAGGGCCGCTGGGCCTACGGCGCCAGCTGGTACGCGATCGACGACGGCTACTTCGGCGCCGCGCTCGGCGGCTTCGAGACGCCCGCGCGGCGCGCCGAGACGATCGGCTTCCGCTGCGCGGCCTCGGCGACGAGCGCGCGCTGACGGCGCCCGCGCCGGGTGCGCTCGCCCTTCGCGGACGGCCCGCCCTCAGCGACTCGCGGTGACGACGCGCGCCTCGCCGGGCAGATCGTAGGCGCAGCGCGCTCCGACCATGTGGCTCGTCGTGTGCGGCGCGTCGCGCCGGTGGTTCTCGGCGGTGCCCGCCGAGCGCGCGCGCCGGTCGACCCCGCCGATGTAGCAGAAGCCGCCGCCTCGCGAGATCGCCTCCGCGCCGCTCACTGCGTCGGCGGTCCACTCGAAGACGCTGCCCGCGAGATCCATGTGGCCCCAACGACCCGCGCCGCGCGCCTTCGAGCCCACCGGCAGCAGATCCGCCAGCGAGCAGCTCGGATCGCCGTCGCCACCGCAGTTGTAGACCGCGAGCTCGGGCGAGATCGGCTCGCTGCCCCAGGGGTAACGGCGCCCCTCCTCACCGCCGCGCGCGGCGTAGCGCCACTCGGCGTCGCTCGGCAGCCGGCCGCCGTCGAAGGCGCAGACGGCCATCGCGGTGTAGGCATCGAGGAAGTTCTTCGGCAGCGTGGCTTGCCCGGTTCGATAGGTGTCGTAGCGATCCCAGCTCGCGAGCCCCTCGGCCGCCGCCGCGCGCCACTCGGCCTGCCACAGCACGGGCGAGCCGTCGGAGCGACGGCCCACGACGGTGCCAGGCCTGGGCAGCGCGGCCCCGCGCTCGGCCCAAGCGCGCACGCGCCCCACGGTGAGCTCGTACTTGTCGAGCGCGTAGCCCTCGACGTCGACGCGCTGACCGTTCGCCTCGAGCAACACACCCGCTGGCAGCTCGAGGCGCGTGCAGCACGACTCCCCCTGACAGGCCTCGTGCGCCTCGCAGCTCGGCGGGACGGGCGGCGCTCGGGGCGCCTCGAAGGACGCAGGCGAGACGCGCACGGGCTGGCTGCCGGGCGAGCTCGGCGGTGAGGCCGGCTGGTACGGCTCGGGATCGGCGCCGTCGTAGGGGCAAGGCGCGGGCTCGGCGTAGACCGGAGCCTGGCGCCTCCCGCACCCGAGCAGCGCCAAGGTCGCGAGAATGTGGAGGGCGGGCCGAGCGTGCAGCATGTCGACCGACCCAGTGTCGCTCGACGCCGAGCGGGCTGTCGAGATGCTCGCTCGAGGCCCAGCCGCCCGGCCCCGCGTCCTCGCCTCGCCGGGCGGGCCGTTCAGGCCGCGAGCGGCGCGCGGCGCGGCCGGCGTGCGGACTTGGCCGGGCCGAGCAGCATCGCGGCGGCGAGGCCACCCATGCTGAGGCGTACGCGCTCGGCGTCGACGTAACCGGCGCGGTCGAGCTCGGCGAGCGCGGCCTCGACGGCGGCGCGCTCGAGGCCGGTGGCCTGCGCGAGGCGAAGCACGGTGGCGTGCTCGTCGCGGCGAGCGAGCACGAGGAGCGAGGCGAGGAGCAGGTGGTGCGTGGAGCTCATGCACCACCCTTTACGATCAGCACTGCTAACCCGTCCAGTTTCCGGCGAGCAGGTACTTCACTTCGATGTGCTCGTACTCATTCACTTATCGAAGTGCGCACCCGCATCACCTGCGGTGGCCGAGCGGGTCGCGGTCGAGGCTCGGCGCGAGCTCCTTCTTCTCGCCCACCGCGGCGCTCGGCGCCCTCTCGTCGTCGTGCTTGCGCTCCTTCATCGCGGAGAAGTAGGCGATCAAAGCGTCGAGCTCGGCCTCGCCGAGGCCGGGGTGCGCAGGCATCTGGGAGTAGCGGAAGGCGAGCGGATCGCGGATGTAGGCCTTGATCTGATCGACCGGTCGGTACTCGACGATGCTCCTCGGCACGTTGAGCTCGGGGCCTACGCGCCCACCTTGCCGGTTCATCGCATGGCAGTGCACGCACTGCGCCTTGTAGATCCCGTAGCCCCGCCAGCCAGGGTCGTTCTCGGCGAGCCCCTTCGGTGCGGTGTGGGGGAAGACGTCCTCGAAGCGCGCGAGCTCGATGCGCGCGAGCTGGTAGGGCCTCGGGTGCGTCTCGAGGCTCGTCTGCTCCTGCTTCGCCCACACGAGGTAGAGCGGCGCGGGGTTCGAGCGCTGCGGGCCGATGGGCTCCCAGGCCGGGTGGTCGACGTCGGCGAAGGCGAGATAGGCGCCAGCCTCGAAGGCCTTCGCGCCCAGCATCGGCACCGTGTAGCCGTCCTTCGCGCGCAGCACGAGCTCGCGCGTGCGTAGATCCTTCGTCCCCTCGAAGCCGAGCTCGAGCACCTTCGCGAGCGGCCAGGCGCGGTAGGTCTTCTCGCGTGCGTAGTAGGGGTCGTACTGGGTGATCGTCTCGGCCGGGATGCGCTGCTCGAGCGCCGCGAGGCTGAGCTTGCGCTCGCTGCCCCCGCCGGCGAAGACCAGCTCGATCGACGCCGCCTCGCTCGGGCGCGCGGCGCTCGGCGCAGGGCGCGCCGAAGCGGCGGCGCTCACCGGGGAGAGCACCGCCACCCCCGGGGGCGCGCTCGAGCTGGGGGGGCAGTCGCTCACGGGCCCGTCGCAGGCTGCGAGGCACGAGAGCATGGCCAGCTGGGCAAAGCGCGCGACGGCAGGGCTCATCGAGCCCAGGTAGACCCCGCCCTCCCCAGCGGCAAGCGCGGCCCCCGTTGACGCCGGGCCGCGTGCGGCACAATGCTTCGCACGCTAAATATCAGTGCCCGACCGATTCGGGCCGACCAAGGCGCGCTCCCTCCCCGAGGGAGTCGAGCGCGCGCCCTGCCACGGAGGATCTGCACCATGTCCAGCGAGCTCCGATTCGACGGCCGCGTCGCCATCGTCACCGGCGCAGGCAACGGCCTCGGCCGCAGCCATGCGCTCTTGCTCGGCAGCCGAGGCTGCAAGGTGGTCGTCAACGACCTGGGTGGCTCGATGCACGGCGGTGGAGGCGGCGACGCCACGCCCGCGCAGAAGGTCGTCGCGGAGATCAAGGCGATGGGCGGCGACGCCGTCGTGAACGCCGACTCGGTCGAGGCCGGCGACAAGATCGTCCAGACGGCGATGGATACCTGGGGCCGCGTCGACATCATCGTCAACAACGCCGGCATCCTGCGCGACGTCAGCTTCCAGAAGATGAGCGAGGAGGACTGGGACCTCGTCTACCGCGTGCACGTGCTCGGCGCGATGCGCGTGACGAAGGCCGCATGGCCGCACATGCGCGACGCGAAGTTCGGCCGCATCGTGATGACGGCCTCTGCCGCGGGCATCTACGGCAACTTCGGCCAGGCCAACTACGCCATGGCGAAGATGGGCCTCATCGGCTTCGCGCAGACGCTCGCGCTCGAGGGCAAGAAGAACAACGTGGTGGTCAATACGATCGCCCCGATCGCCGCCTCGCGCCTCACCGAGACGGTGCTGCCTCCCGACATCCTCGAGGTGCTCAAGCCCGAGGTCGTCTCGCCGCTCGTCGCCTACCTGAGCCACGAGAGCTGCTCCGACACCGGCGGCACCTACGAGGTCGGCGGCGGCTTCATGGCGAAGATCCGCTGGGAGCGCTCACAGGGAAAGACCTTCGCCAACGGCCGGCCGATCTCGATCGAGCAGGTGCAGAAGGCCTGGGGCGAGATCTCGGGCTTCGAGAAGACCAGCCACCCGGCGAACATCGCCGAGAGCATGCAGCCGGTGCTCGACAACGCGCAGAAGAAGTCGCTCGGCGGCAACGAGCTCATCGACTGCGACCAGGCCCTCGGCTGGCAGTTCCCGACGCTGTACTCGAGCTACGACCAGCGCGATCTCATGCTCTACGCGCTCAGCGTCGGCGCCGCGGAGAACCCGCTCGATCCCAAGGAGCTGCCCTTCGTCTACGAGATGAGCTCGAGCGGCTTCCAAGGCCTGCCGAGCTACGCCGCGACGCCCGCCGTGAAGGCGATCATCGACGCGGCGGTCGCCGGCCAGCAGGCGCCCGGCCTCAACTACGGCTTCGAGCGCATCCTGCACGGCGAGCAGTACACGGTGCTGCACCGCCCGCTGCCGCCGAGCGCGAAGCTCGTGCACAAGGGCAAGATCAAGGAGATCTGGGACAAGGGGAAGAACGCCGTCGTCGTCATCGAGATGAAGACGACCGACGATCAGGGCACGCCGCTCTTCGACAACGAGATCAGCATGTTCGTGCGCGGCGCGGGCGGCTGGGGCGGCGAGCGCGGACCGGCGAGCGATCAGAACGCCGCGCCCGAGCGCGCGCCGGATCAGGTCATCGAGCAGAAGACCGACCCGAACCAGGCCCTGCTCTTCCGCCTCAACGGCGACAACAACCCCCTGCACGCCGACCCGAACTTCGCGAAGGCCTTCGGCTTCGACAAACCGATCCTCCACGGCCTCTGCACCTTCGGCTACTCGGTGCGCCACGCGATCCTCGCCATGGCGGGCGGCGACGCGCGTCTGTTCAAGAGCGTGCGCGCGCGCTTCGCCGACACCGTCTTCCCCGGCGAGACGATCGTGACCGAGCTCTGGAAGGAGGGCGGCAAGATCCTCCTGCGCGCCAAGGTGAAGGAGCGCGACAAGGTCGTGCTCTCGAACACGGCGATCGAGCTCTACGACAGCGTGCCCGCGGAGAAGCCGGCCCCCGCGGCGAAGCCTGCCGCCGCGGCTGCGGCGGCATCCGCACCCGCAGCCGCCGGCGCCGTCACGAGCGCGCTGCTCGTCGACGTCATCGGCTTCTACATCGAGAAGAACCCCGAGCTCGCAGGCCAGGTGAAGACGAGCTTCCAGTTCAAGCTCTCGAGCCCCGACAGCGCCTTCTACATCGATCTGAAGGACGGCAAGGGCAAGGCCGCGACGGGTGAGCTCGCCTCGCCCGACGTGACGCTCGAGCTCAGCGACGCCGACTTCATCGGCATGGCGACGGGCAAGCTCAACCCGCAGAAGCTCTACTTCGGTGGGCAGCTCAAGATCGGCGGCAACGTCATGGCCTCGCAGAAGCTCGAGTTCATGAAGAAGCTCGACGGCGAGAAGCTCATGGCGCAGATGGCGGCCGAGGGCAGGCTGCCTGCAGCCGCCCCTGCTGCGCCGGCCGCGGCTGCCGCGCCTGCGGCGAGCGGCGCGCTCACGAGCGCCGACATCTTCGTGGCGATCGGCGACTACGTCGCCAAGAACAAGGACCTCGCCTCGCAGGTGAAGACGAGCTTCCAGTTCGAGCTCACCGGGCCGGACTCGAGTTACTTCGTCGATCTGAAGAGCGATCCGGGCAAGGTCGCCGCGGGCAAGCTCGACGCTGCCGACTGCACGCTCACCTTGAGCGACTCGGATTTTCTCGACATGACCACCGGCAAGGCCGACCCGCAGAAGCTCTACTTCGCGGGCAAGCTGAAGATCGGCGGCAACGTGATGGCCTCGCAGAAGCTCATGTTCCTGAAGAAGGTCGACCCGAAGGCGGCAGAGGCCGCCATCGCGGCGGCGCGCTCGGCCGGAGGCGGGGCGGCGAAGGCCGCGGCCCCCGCGGCGCCGAAGGCGATGAAGGCGCCGGGCATCTTCGCCGCGCTCGGCGAGCGCCTCGCGAAGGAGCCCGCCCTCGCCGGAGAGATCGGCGCGAAGGTCGCGTTCATCGTCGACGGCAAGGAGTGGCTCGTCGAAGCCGACCAGGCGCCCGCGAAGGTGCACGAGGGCACGGCGAACGAGGCGAAGGCGATCTTCACGATCTCCGACGCCGATCTGGTGGAGCTCTGCAAGACCGGCTCGCCGCGCGAGCTGTTCCAGCGGGGCAAGCTACGCGTCGATGGCGAGTACTTGCTCGCTCACCGGCTGGGCATCATGAAGGGACTCGTGGCCTGAGCGCCGCGCGCAGAGGAGACAGCACCATGGCTCGACGAGTGAACGTGATCGGCGTGGGCATGACGAAGTTCCAGAAGCCCGGCCAGAGCGACGACTACCACGAGATGGCGGCTCAGGCCGGGCACGCGGCGCTGAAGGACGCGGGCATCGAGTACGCCGAGGTGGAGCAGGCCTACGCCGGCTACGTCTACGGCGACTCGACCTGCGGCCAGCGCGCCGTCTACGACCTGGGGCTCACGGGCATCCCGGTCTTCAACGTGAACAACAACTGCTCGACCGGCTCGACCGCGCTCATGCTCGGCAAGCAGGCCATCGAGGGCGGCATCGCGGAGTGCGTCTTCGTGGTCGGCTTCGAGAAGATGGAGAAGGGCGCGCTCGGGTCGAAGTTCAACGACCGGACGAACCCGCTCGAGCACCACGTCAACGTGATGAACAAGGCGCAGGGCTTCACGAGCGCCCCGCCCGCCGCGCAGATGTTCGGCGGCGCCGGGCGCGAGTACCAGTGGCGCTACGGCACCAAGCGCGAGACCTTCGCGAAGATCAGCGAGAAGGCCCGCGCGCACGCCTCGAACAACCCGCTCGCGCTCTTCGGCCAGCGCCTCACGGTCGACGAGATCCTCGCGAGCGACGAGGTCTTCGACCCGCTCACGCGCTACCAGTGCTGCCCGCCCACCTGCGGCGCGGCAGCGGCGGTGCTCTGCAGCGACGAATTCGCCAAGAAGCACGGCATCACGAACGCGGTCTACATCGCGGCGCAGGCCATGGCGACCGACATGAGCTCCTCCTTCATGGAGGACAGCATGATCAAGATGGTCGGCTACGACATGGCCCAGCGCGCGGCGCAGCTCGTCTACGAGAAGAGCGGCATCGGCCCGAAGGACGTCGACGTCGTCGAGCTGCACGACTGTTTCACCGCCAACGAGCTGCTCACCTACGAGGCGCTCGGCCTCTGCGGCGAGGGCGAGGCGGAGAAGTTCATCGTCGAGAAGCGCAACACCTACGGCGGCGACGTCGTGACCAACCCCTCGGGCGGCCTGCTCTCGAAGGGCCACCCGCTCGGCGCCACGGGTCTCGCGCAGTGCGCCGAGCTCGTGTGGCAGCTGCGCGGCCAGGCCGACAAGCGCCAGGTCCAGGGCGCGAAGATCGGCCTGCAGCACAACATCGGCCTCGGCGGCGCCGCCGTCGTGACGATGTACCGCAAGGACTGATCGGCGCGCGGCCTGCGCGAAGGCGCGGCCTGCGTGAGAGCGATGTACGAGCCCGGCACCCGAGAGGGTGGCCGGGCTCGCGTGCCTCAGGGCGCCGCGCTCGCGCTCGGCGCCGCGCTCGCCCCGGGCGCCGCGCTCGCGCTCGGCGCCGCGCTCGCCCCGGGCGCGGCGCTCGCGCTCGCCGCGGCGCTCGCGGCGCGCATGGCCTCCCACTCGCTGCGCGGCCTCGCGCGCTCGGCCTCGCGCTCGCGCAGCGTGGCTTCGTCGTCGAGGCCGAGGATCGGCGCCGAACGCTTGGGCGCCTCGACCGGCTTGGGCTTGGGATCGGGCAGGTTCTGGTAGAGCCACACGAAGAGCGCGAGCACGGCCGCGGTCGCGAGCAGCACCGACCATGGCAGGCCGCGGCGCGCGGTGGCTGAAGCGGTGGGTTCGGGCGCGCTCACGGCGCGCACGATAGCGCCTTCGGGCCACGACGCACGCCGCGACGACACCGAAGGCTGCACGCGAAAAAACCCAGCTCCTCTCGGAGCCGGGCCTCTTCGGGTAGGGTGGGCTCGAGCGCTCAGTGAGCAGCTCGAGCGACACCGATCGTGATCACCAGCGGTTGCCGCCGCCGCTGCGGCCGCCACGGCCACCGCCGCCGCCACCGCCGCCGAAGCCACCACCGCCGCCGCCGCCGCCGCCACGGCTCTGACGCTCCTCGGCCTCGTTGACCTTGAGCGCGCGGCCGTCGAGCAGGGCGCCGTTCATCGTGCGGATCGCGTTCTGGGCGGCCTCGTTGGTGCCCATGGTCACGAAGCCGAAGCCGCGCGACTGGCCGGTCTCACGATCCGAGACGACGTGCACGTCGCTCACCTCGCCGAACTCGGCGAAGGCAGCGCGGACGGAGTCCTGGTTGGAGTGAAAGGAGAGGTTTCCGACGTAGAGACGATTTCCCATGATGCGTACTCGCTTTGCGGCGCGGTCCAGTAGCCTGCCATCCAATCAGCCGTGAGATCGGAAGGAGGGTTCACGGAAGCCATCTTCCGTTCCCTCTCGTCGTTGCCGTTTGCAGCGAGTCCAGCGATCCCAGGAAGCGAGAGCGTCGTCGTCGTCGTCGTAGCGGAGACGTGAGTGAGTGGGGGATTGGTACTCCCTCGCCCTTGCACTGGCAAGCGCTCATTCGAGAATCGTACGTCGAGCTCGGCGCGAGAGGCCCGAGCCCCCGTTGCGCCATCAACCATTCGGGGCCCGCACGATGCACTCTCCCTCACCGCGGAAGTGCCCCAGCGTGCGGGAAAGGAAGCGCACGAAGCCCTCGAGCTCGTCGACGCCGGAGACCCCACCGACGCCGTATTGATCGGCCGGCAGGTCGACGAGTCGCACGGCCGCGAGCTCCTCGAGCGTGATCGTGCCGTCGTCGTCGGCGTCGGCCTGAGCGAGCGCCGCGCCGCGCAGCACCGCGTCCGAAGCCTGGAGATCGTCGTAGAAGAAGTGGTCGCCGTGGATCGTGAGCTCGATGGAGTCGCTGCCACCGGCGGGCACGAGCGCGCCGCGCTGCAGCTTGCCGTCGAGCTCCGCCTCGCACTCGTCGAGCTTCGTCGGCACACCGAAGCCCCAGGCGAAGCGCTTCGAGCTGCCACCTCCGCTGAGCGTGCCCTCGGCGTAGACGTGGTAGCCGCCGCTCGCCATGAGCTCCGCGTCGGCATCGGTCGTGCCGCCGACGAGCGTGATCGCGCCACGCGCAGCAGGGCTCGTCTCGAAGCTCACCCGCTCGTAGGCGCCGGCCTCGAGGCCGTCGAAGCGCACGAGATCCTTCACGCCCGGCTCGACGTGGTCGACGAGGAAGAAGCCCTCGTGACGCGCGGCGACCTGGCCCTCGGCGTCAGCGAGCTCGATGTTGCCGATCAGGACGAGGAAGCGGTCGAAGACGACCTCGTAGCCGTCGGCGAACTCGCTCTGGGGGAGCCCGAGCTCGATGTACTCCTCGCCCCAGGTCGAGAAGCCCACCGAGCCTCGGCCCGAGGCGGAGCCGTCGTCACCGCAAGAGGCCGAAGAGAGCGCGGCGAGCGACGAGAGCAGGAGGGAGGCGGCGGTCTTTCCGAGACGGGACATGGTCGGAGGCTCCTGGAAGGCGAATGCGGCGGGTCGAGCTCGAGGAGGGAGCGCGCGGCTCAAGCCTCGAAGCGGAAGTGGTAGCCGGCGGTCTTCTGCACGCCTCGCACGAAGGCGCGCGACGCGAGCGACTCCGCAGGGGCGAGCAGCGGCTCCTCGCCGTCGGCGACGAGGGTGTCGTCGAGCTCGACCTGCTCGAGCCAGATGCGCGGATCGATCGCGAGCACGACGGCGCCGTCGCCGTCGAGCGTGGTCTCTTCGAAGCGGCAGCCGTCGATCTCGGGCACGGCGTCGTCGCCGACGAGCGCCGAGGCTTTCGCCTCGAGGCGGAGGCGCACGCTGCGCTCGCCCTGGCTGAGGGTCGCGACCACGGCGAGCACCGCGGAGCCGAGCTCGGAGGCGAGCGCCCCCACGGGTGGATCGCCCAGGACGAGGCGCGCCGAGCGAACGAGGCCCGTGGTGCCCTCGCCTTCACCGAGCTCGACGGGACCTGTGGCGAGATCGAAGCTCGAGGGCGCGAGCAGCTCGCCGCGCGCCTCGCCCGGCACGTAGTGCCCAGGGTGCGCGTGCGCCGAGCGAGGGAGCACGAGCCCGAGCAGACGCCTCTGCATCGTGGGGCCGCGCGCCGCGAGCTCGAGCGGCGCGCCCGCGAAGTAAGTGAGCGAGCCGATGGAGACGAGCACACGCTCGAGCGTGACCGCCAGGCCTAGCGAGGTCTCGAAGGCGAGCGGGCTCGCGAGCTCGGCCCGCGCGGCGAGGCGGATGCGCTGCCCCGTGGTTCCACCGGAGGCGCCGTCGAGGCAGCCGGAGACGCTCGCGCCGATCAGGCTGGGGAAGGCGGCGCCGATCGAGGCGCCAGTGAGTCGAAGCAGCGTGCGGCGTTTCATGGGTGCTCCGGTCGTGGGGCTCAGAGGTAGAGCGAGAGCGTGGCGTAGAAGGCGCGGGGCTGGCCGAGCGTCACGAGCGTCTGGGGCACGAGGCTCGCCGCCTGGCCGCGTGAGAAGCTCGCCGTCTGCACGAACTGGCCGTCGTAGTAGCGGGCGTCTGCGAGGTTGGTCGTGTCGAAGCGGAGCTCCACCTCCCCGAGGCGCAGGCCCGCGCGCGCGTCGATGACGAAGACGTCGCGGCCGAGCTCACCGAAGGGCAAGGGGCGCTGCCCGAGGTAGCTCAGCGCGGAGCCGAGGCGCAGCGAGAGCGGCCGGTTCCACACGCTGCCGAGCCTCGGCTCGGCCCCGAGATCGCTGCGCACCAGCCACCTCGGCACGTAGGGCAGCAGCGAGCCCTCCTCGTAGCCCGCGCCGCTCTCCGTGAAGACGGCGCTCACGTGCGTGAGGCTGGTCGACGAGACGAGCCAGTGCACCGGGCGCGCGACGAGCTCGGCGACGAGCCCCGTGCGAGCGCTCGCCGGCGTGGGCTCGTTGCGCGCGAGCAGCGGATCGAAGACGAGGTCGTCCGTGAGGCGCGTGTGGAAGACCGCGCCTTTCGCGACGACGCCCTCGCCCATCGACCAGCGCGCGCCGCCCTCGAAGCTGCGCACCTCCGTGAAGGGCACCGGCTCGCCGTCGGCCACGCTGCGCGCCTGCGGCGAGCGGAAGCCGTCGCCGTAGCTCGCGAGGAGGTGCAGCCCGCCCACGAGGCGCAGATCCGCGGTGGCCTTCGCGCCTGCGCGCAGCCCCATCGCGCTGCGCGCCGCGGAGGCCTCGCCCCGGGCGAGATCGTTCGCGCCGACGTGCACACCGTCGACGCGCAGACCCGCGCGCAGGCGCAAGCGCCGGGCGAGCTCGGTCTCGGCGTCGACGAAGCCGGCGACGTCGACCACCGACAGCTCGGCGTCGACGAGACGCGCGGTCACGCTGCCGTCGCGGCGCGCGAGCCGCAGCTGCGATTGCTCGGCGAGATCGCCCCGGACCTGGAGGCCCGCGCTGAGCTCGTCGCGATCAGAGAGGATCGAGAGGCGGCGCGCCAGGCGCGAGGTCGCGCCGAGGGTGAAGGCGCGGTGCGCTTGCTCGGTGCGATCGCCGTCGCGAGGGTCGACGAGGAAGCCGGTGAAGTCTTGCTCGAGCCGAGAGCGACGCACGACGACGTAGGGGCTCAAGCTGTAGCTCGTGGGCGAGGCGCTCTCGGGTGAAGAGCGAAGCTCGAGGGCCGTCGAGAGCCGGAGCGAGTCGCCTCCCTGCCCGGGGCTCAGCGTGGCGTAGGGGTCGACGCCTCCGCGCTCGACCTCGTCGAGCGGCACGACGCCCGCGGAGGCGTAGCGCGCCGCGTAGGCGGTGCTGAGCAGCCGGAGGCGCGCACCGCCTGCGAGCTCGAGCTCGAGCTGCCCCAGCGCCGAGGCGCGCTCGGCCGCGCGCGAGGGGCCGAAGCCGTCGGTCGCGCCGAGCTCGACCGCGGCGAAGCTCGCGTGGCTCGCGCCCTCGGGGTGGTAGGCGAGAAAGAGTCTGCGCTCGGCGAAAGAGCCGAGCGTGCCCGAGACCGTGAGGCCCGGCTCGTCGTAGCCGAGGTCGAAGTAGAGCGAGCCCGCGACGGCGAAGTCGCCCTGGCGCACGTCGTAGGGCCCGGCGAGCGCGCGCACGCGCTCGACGACCTCGGGCATGACGAAGTGCAGATCGGCGTAGCCCTGCCCGTGCACGTGGCTGGGCTCGTTGACCGGCACGCCGCCGACCCAGATCTCGACGTCTTGGCCGTGCTGTGCGTCGAAGCCACGCAAGAAGATCTGGTGCGCCTTGCCTTGCCCCGAGTGCTGCGTGACGAAGGCGCCCGGCACGGTCGAGACGAGATCGCTCGCCGTGCGGTGGAAGGCCGCCTCGAGCACATCGCGCTCGACGACCGCCTCGCTCGCAGCGCGGACGCGCTCCGGGCCCTCGACGCGCACCTCGCGGGCTCGCTCGCCCTCGGCGGCCCCCTCGCCTTCGGCGACGGGCTTGGGCCCCTCGTCACCCTCGGCCCTCACCTCGAGCACGAGCGCCACCGCAGCGAGGCAGCTCGCGAGCGCGACAACGTGACGGGGGTGGGGAGCGAGAAGCATGGGATTTCGGGCTGGCAGAGACCGTGTAGCACGCTGGTCGCCGATCGTGCTACGGTCCGTCCCCTCAGCGCGATGAGCTTCCTCCCTGCCCTCTCGCTCGGCTTCGTGCTCGGCATGACCCACGCGGCCGACGCCGATCACGTGGCCGCCATGTCGACGCTCGTGAGCGACCGGCAGCCGCTGCGCCACGCCGCGAGGGCGGGCTCGCTCTGGGGCCTCGGGCACACGCTGACCATCCTGCTCGTCGGTGGCGCGCTCGTGCTGACGCGCGCCACCATGCCTGAGCCCGTGGCCGCCGGGCTCGAGCTGCTCGTGGCGCTCATGCTGGTCGGGCTCGGCGCGCTCGCCATCGCGCAACACGAGCGCTCGCTCGGCGGAGGCGCGCGGCATGACGGTGGCGCGCGGCATGACGGCCACTCGGCGGCGAGTGTGGACACCCGCGGCTCGCAGCGCAGCCTGGCCCGCGGGCTGAGCGGGCTGCGGCCGCTCGGCGTGGGGTTGGTGCACGGACTCGCCGGCAGCGCCGCGGTGGCGCTCGCGGTGCTGGGCGAGATCCACGAGACCTGGCTCGGGCTGGTCTACCTTCTGGTCTTCGGCCTCGGCACGACGCTCGGCATGGCGCTCGTCACGCTGCTCGTCGCCGTACCGCTGCGCTGGGCAGGAGCGCGACTGTCGAGGCTCACGCGCGCGCTGCCCTACCTCGCCGGCGCCGTGAGCATCGCGGCGGGGCTCTGGCTCGCGCACCGCATCGTGGTCGTCGAGCAGGCCTTCGCGGCGCTGGGCTGAGCGGGCTCCGCCTCGGCCGGGGCGCGCGCCCGCGGCGCCGGCGCACCGAAGCGTTTGGTTCCGCAAGCGTTCTGCGCTACGCGGGTGGGGAGGCGGGGGCCCACGAGGAACCGCACCCCGCCCGGAGAGCCCCCGCCATGGATCTGCTCGACGCCGCCGCGATCCTGCTCGTGCTCGCGGCCTTCTTCGGCTTCATCAACCACCACTACTTCAAGCTGCCCTTCACGATCGGCCTGCTCCTGAGCGGGCTCTTCGCGTCGATGGGCGTCTTGCTCGTCGACTCGCTCGTGCCGAGCTGGAACCTCGCCGCGGTGGTGCGCGGCGCCGTCCTGTCGATCGACTTCGCCGAGGCCGTGCTGAGCGGCATGCTGAGCCTCTTGCTCTTCGCGGGCTCCTTGCACACCGATCTCTCGCTCTTGCGCAAGCGGCTCAGCACGATCCTCTCCCTCGCCTCGGTGGGCGTGCTCATCAGCACGACCGTCGCGGGCCTGTTGGCCCATGCCCTCTTCGGGGCCTTCGGCGTCGAGCTCCCGCTCGTGTGGTGCTTCGTGTTCGGCGCGCTCATCTCGCCGACCGATCCCATCGCGGTGCTCGGCATCATGAAGGCGGCGGGCGCCCCCAAGCACCTCGAGATCAAGGTCATCGGGGAGAGCCTCTTCAACGACGGCACCGCCGTCGTCGTCTTCACCGTGCTCGTGGGCATCGCCGTGGCGATGGGCACCGGCTCGAGCCACGCGACGGGCGAGGCCATGGACGCCGCGCGCGTCGCGCTCCTGCTCGCGCAGGAGGTGCTCGGTGGGCTGGCGCTCGGGCTCGCCTTCGGTTGGATCTGCTACCGCGCGCTGCGCACGCTCGACGAAGCGAGCCTCGAGATCCTCATCTCGGTCGCGACGGTGTTCGGCCTCGCCTTCACCGCCTCGAAGCTGCACGTGTCCGCGCCGCTCGCCGCCGTGGTGGCGGGCCTGTTCATCGGCAACCAAGGCCGGGCGACGGCGATGAGCCCGCGCACGATCCGCGATCTGGACATCGTGTGGACCTTCATCGACGAGACCTTGAACGCGCTCCTGTTCCTGCTCATCGGCCTCGAGGTGCTCGCGATCGACTACTCGAAGACGAGCTATCTCTACGCCGCCGCCTGCCTCGTACCGGGCGTGCTCTTCGCGCGCTTCGTGGGCGTGGCGCTGCCGGTCGTCGCGCTGCGCATGCGGCAGACGATCGACGCAGGCACCGTGCGCGTGCTCACCTGGGGAGGGCTGAAGGGCGGCATCAGCGTGGCGCTCGCGATGAAGCTGCCCGAGTTCGACGGGCGCAACGCCTTGCTCACGGTCACCTACGTGATCGTCGTCTTCTCGATCGTCGTTCAGGGGCTCACCGTGGGCCCGCTCATCAAGCGCGTGGTCCCCACGATGCCCGACGACGGCATCGACGACGAAGCGCCCCCGTCACACGACGGCGCCGAGGCGCCTCCCGCGGAGGCGGCGCCGCCGAGCGCCTGAGCCGGCGGGACACCGAGCCGCTCGGTGGGCCCGGCCGCCGAGCGCCCGAGCTGCAGCTCCGCGGAGCTCAGCGCGTGCCGGCCTCGACGAGCGCCGCCGGCACGCCCAGCTCGAGCTCGCCCGAGGGCGCCGCTCGCTCGAAGACCACCGCGCGGCGGTCGGCCACGCCGTGGCGGGTTCGCCCGTCGGGAAGTCGCAGCGCATAGCTGGCGCGCGCCGTCGGCGTCGCGCTGCCATCGGGCACCACGTAGACGGTCACCGCGTGGCTCGTCTCCGCGGCTCTCGGAGCGCTGCGACAGAGCCGCGCGACCTCGAAGGTCGGATCCTCCGAGGCGCAGCGCGCGAGCGGCGCGCGGCGCTCCGCCTCGGGTGCGACCGCGTGCAGCCAGCGCGCGGCGGCGGCGCGCACGGCGCCTTCGCGGTCTCGCGCGAGCAGACCGACGACCTTCTCACGGCTGCAGGCCGGGTTCGAGAGCCCCGCGAGCGCGGCCGCCACCACGGCGCTCTCGCGCACGCTGCTGCGAGCGTCGGCGAAGCGCGCGCAGACCGGTAGAGCGAGCTCGCTCTTGCCGAGCCGCGAGGCGAGCCGACCGAGGGCCGAGGCGGCGTTCGCCAGGGCCGAGCGCGTCACGCGGATCATGGCGCGCAGGCTCAGCGCAGGGAGGAGGAC